>NZ_JBDGJV010000001.1:0-474795 GCF_057656715.1 Neobacillus sp. Soil_C_43 | reverse complement strand
ACAGAGTAGGCAGAAAATAGTGAAAGACAGTCAGAAGTCAAGGCAACTTCGGACAGAGTAGGCAGAAAATAGTGAAAGACAGTCAGAAGTCAAGGCAACTTCGGACAGAGTAGGCAGAAAATAGTGAAAGCCTGTCAGAAGTCAAGGCAACTTTGGACAGAGTAGGTAGAAAAAAGCGAAAGACAGTCAGAAGTCAAGGCAACTTCGGACAGAGTAGGTGAAAAATAGTGAAAGACAGTCAGAAGTCAAGGCAACTTCGGACAGAGTAGGCAGAAAAAAGCGAAAGACTGTCAGAAGCACGGCAACTTCTAACACGGTTTGCTTTGTGAACAACAAAGCTGCCCGAATCCAACCTCGACATAAACAAGAATGAGACACAACATAAAACGATTGCCCTTAAAGTGTGCAAAATAGGAAATGACAATATCAAATTATTCAAACAGGCCATTCTAAGGAGAATGGAAATAATTGTTCCTACTCACTTTTCTTTAACTTCTCTTCTGTAGCTAATACTACTAAAAAAACACCATAGAAAAGAGGGAGACCATGGAACCGTTTATGCCACAGTTAGTCTACATTGAACCGAAAGCATTAGAATACCCACTTGGTAGGGAGCTAAAAGAAAAATTTACAAAAATGGGGCTAGAGATAAGAGAAACCACTTCACATAATCAGGTTAGAGGAATACCTGGAGACAATGAATTACAGCAATATCGAAATGCAAAATCTACACTGGTGGTTGGAATCAGACGAACATTAAAATTTGATACATCGAAACCTTCTGCAGAGTATGCCATTCCATTGGCTACAGGCTGTATGGGACATTGCCACTACTGTTACCTACAAACAACACTTGGCAGTAAACCATATATTCGAACATATGTTAATTTAGATGAAATTTTTGCACAGGCAGAGAAGTATATGGAAGAAAGAAAGCCTGAAATTACCCGATTCGAAGCAGCCTGTACATCGGATATTGTTGGCTTAGATCACTTAACACATTCTCTTAAGAAAACCATTGAATTTATCGGACAAACAGAGTTCGGAGAACTACGCTTTGTGACCAAGTTTCATCACGTGGATCACCTTTTAGACGCGAAACACAATGGAAGAACTCGGTTTCGGTTTAGCGTAAATTCACGCTATGTCATAAAAAACTTTGAACCTGGAACATCCTCGTTTGAAGATCGATTGAAAGCAGCTAGAAAGGTAGCTAACGCTGGTTATCCGTTAGGGTTTATTGTAGCGCCAATCTATATGCATGAGGATTGGAAAGTAGGATATCGTGAATTATTCGAAAGATTAAGTGATGAGTTAGCAGGACTAGAAATTCCTAATCTTACATTTGAACTCATTCAACACAGATTTACAAAACCGGCCAAAAACGTAATAGCCAAACGGTACCCAAAAACAAAGCTCGAAATGGATGAAGGGAAGCGAAAGTATAAATGGGGACGCTATGGGATAGGAAAATATGTTTATCCAAATGAAGAGGCTAAAGACTTGGAATCCACTATCCGTCAGTATGTAGCTGAATATTTCCCTCAATCAGAAGTCCAATATTTCACATAAAAAAATTTTAATCTTGTCCGCCGTACTATTTTTACATGTTTGCGCTTAAAGATGTAACAATGAGTTCATCTTTAGGAGTGGCTGCCATGAAAATAGACGGCGTTTTTTCTGGAGGGGGCATAAAGGGGTTTGCTCTAATTGGTGCTTACGAAGAAATTGAAAGTAGAGGACTGCAGTTTGTAAGAGTAGCGGGTACAAGTGCAGGTTCCATTGTTGCTGCCTTAATCGCTGCTGGCTACACGAGTAAAGAATTATATCAATTAATGGATGAACTTGATTTAACACAATTACTCGATCCTCGAAAATTGGTCATTCCTTTTCCATTTGCAAAATGGTTGTTAGTTTATTGGAAGTTAGGACTTTATAAAGGAAATGAACTTGAGAAATGGTTGAAAGAGAAGCTCGAAGCCAAAGGGTTAAGAACCTTTTCAGACCTACCACCGGATGCACTTAGAGTGATAGCATCAGACCTCTCAAATGGACAAATGGTTGTACTTCCAAATGATTTACCGAAATTCGGGATTTCTCCTGGTTCTTTTTCCATTGCAAAAGCGATTAGAATGAGCTGTAGTGTTCCTTATTTTTTTGAACCCGTTCGATTACGATCAATGGATGGAGTAAACATTTTGGTAGATGGAGGAGTATTAAGCAATTTTCCTATGTGGCTATTCGATCAGGAAAATGTTCAAAAGATGAGGCCTGTTCTTGGCATTAAGTTAAGTGTTAGCGATTATGAGCACGAGAAGCATAAAATAAAAAATGGGATTCAATTATTTGGTGCATTATTTGAGACGATGAAGGATGCGCATGATTCAAGATACATCTCCAAAAAACATGTGAAGAACATTATCTTTATTCCTGCAGAAGGTGTTTTTTTAACTGAATTTCATCTTACTGAGGAAAAAAAACGGAGATTGATTGATGTAGGTCGGGAGCAGGCAAAGAATTTTTTGGATAAGTGGTGTTATTAATAGCTGTAGAAAGAAAAAATCGAGTGTCTAAAAGGACGCTCGATTTTTCTTTTTCCCCTTTTTGCCGTCGATGACGGTTAAATGAGCAGGAGATTTCTTTTTTGTCTTGTTGCTTTTCTTTAATGTTGTTAACGTCCCAAGAGAAGAGCTTTTCATAGTAGCGTCTCCGCTCTTTTGCTGTAATCGTTTTTTTGATTTTTTCGCTGCTTTAAGAAATGCCCGCTGCTCTTTTTTCTGAGGGCTCGAAATTGAAAATTTACGAACAAGAAAATAAATAGCTAAACCGATCAATGCGATGATAGCAATTCTCTGAATGAAACCGGCAGGGTTAGCTGTAAATGAACCGAATAGGCCAACCAGAGCTAAAATGATAAGTCCACCAATGACAAAAAATGATGTCCGATTTTTCAAGAAAGCCACCTCCCTAAGAGCATCTTAAGCATTTTTTTCCTCTTTTAAACACTGTAGAATAAAAGATTTAGACAATTTCCTCACTTTTCATATCATATTCAGATTCTTTTTCTCTTTTTAATAATTCTTTAAAGGAAAGAATCGCAACTTCCACTTGGTCATCGTTTGGTTCTTTAGTCGTTAAAAGTTGTAACCAAAGACCTGGAAGGCCTAAGTACTTTAAAACAGGTATATCTCTTAGTTTGTTAGTAATTTGTAAAACTTCAAAAGCAATACCTAATACAACAGGTATCAAAAGAAGACGATCCACGACCCTTAACCAAAGTGGTGTTGTAGGTACCAACATGTAGACAAATACACCAACAATGACTGTAAATAAGATGAAACTACTGCCACATCGGTAGTGAAGGCGGGAATGTGCCTGAACATTTTCAACCGTTAACTCAACACCTGCTTCGAAGGTATTAATTACTTTATGCTCTGCACCATGATATTGAAACACCCTCTTGATAAGAGGTGTAAGGGAAACGAAATATATATAACAAAGTAGCAGCAATAGCTTAAAGAACCCTTCTACAAGGACTTGGGCAAAATCGGATGGAAAAATTGGCTTGGTTAGTACAGCTAAAAATACAGGTATTAATGTAAAAGCAAATTTTCCAAATAAGAATGAGAGGACCCCAATAACCGCTACCCCAAGATACATAGATAACTTTGAGACTTCTTTTTCCTTTATGGTCTCATCATCCTTTGGATCGACATCAAATCTCTCTGTGGAAAAGTTTAAGTGCTTTGACCCATTTGCACTTGCTTCAATAATTGCGATTATTCCACGAATAAATGGAATCTTTTTTAAGCTTGTTAGGTAAGGGTTTTCCTTACGAGGTAAATGAAAATATTCTACAGAACGATCTTTCCTGCGAATTGCGGTAACATAATGATGTTTACCGCCAAACATTACGCCTTCCACGACCGCTTGGCCGCCATAAACAGGTTTTTGAGATTTAGACATGGTTATTAACACCAACCTATAACAAAGTTGCACAATAGCAGAAAAAGATAAATCTGTTTGTACTTAAATGTATTCTACTAGAAAAATGAAAAAACCTCTAGGAATGACATAATTTTTACATTTAAAATCCGTAAAAAATTATTTTCATGCAAGGATTGGAATTCTAAAGGACATAATAATGAAGGAATTTCAGCTTTCTATTTATAAAGGAATATGAAGAAGTGAGTAATTTGATGAGAATTCAGTTCCAATTAACAAAAAATGTACGGGGGTTATGACACAATGGTTAAAGAAATAAAGAAGTTAGATTATCCAAAACCCATGTCTTTTGTTGCACTGGTTTTTTGGACAGGTTTATTTGGAGGGATTTTTTGGGGTACAATTGGTTATATTAGCTATTTTTTTAATTTTACAGATGTAGCCCCTAATGCCATACTGGAACCTTGGACATTGGGAGATTGGAAAAAAGGATGGCTAGGAACTGTTATTTCTATTTTTCTCATGGGTGTGTTATCAGTCATTGTTGCATATGTTTATTATTTTACCCTGAGAAAAGTTAAAGGTATATGGTTTGGATGGGGTTACGGGATTGTTTTATTCTTATTGGTATTTTTTGTTCTTAATCCATTAATTCCAAGTATTAAACCACTTTTTGATTTAAGCAGGGACACGATTATTACTTCAGTATGTTTATTCAGCATATATGGGATTTTTATTGGATATTCCATCAATTATGAGTATGAACTTAGTAAAGTACAAGAGAAAGAGGCCACAACGTAAGTTTCGATTAGTCGGATTGGGTAGGTTGTGATAAAATATTTTTGTCCTCATTGAACAAAAGGAGAGTGGAGAGTAATGGAAAAAATAGAAAAACTAAGATCTTATTTTTCAACACATGGGATTGATGGGTTAGTAATAACCAGCCCATTTAATCGCCGCTACATATCAAATTTTACAGGCTCAGCTGGTGTGGTTTTAATTAGTGCGGATAAAGCTTTGTTTATTACAGATTTCCGCTATACCGAGCAGGCTTCGAAGCAATGCGAAGGTTTCGAGATTATTAAATTCTCTGGATCCATTCCAGAGGAAGTCGCACAGCAAGCAAAGAACTTAGGTATTCAAAAGCTTGGATTTGAAGAGGATTTTCTAACTTACTCTTCCTTTAAATTATATGAGAAAGAAATCGAAGCTGAACTTGTCCCGATTTCTGGTGTAATTGAAAAGTTACGCTTGATTAAGACTGATGCAGAGATTAAGATATTAAAGGTAGCAGCAGATATTGCTGATGCGGCTTTTAAACATATTTTAGACTTCATTCGTCCTGGAAAAACTGAATTAGAGGTATCGAATGAACTAGAGTTCTTTATGAGAAGAGCTGGTGCAACTTCATCATCATTTGATACGATTGTTGCTTCCGGGCATCGTTCAGCGCTTCCACATGGTGTTGCTAGCAACAAAGTGATTGAGGCGGGAGATGTTGTTACACTAGACTATGGTGCGTATTACAATGGATATGTTTCTGATATAACTAGGACAGTTGCTGTTGGAGAACCTGATGCAAAGCTAAAAGAAATTTATGAAATTGTTTTTGAAGCACAGGCTCGAGGTATGGCTGGAATTAAGCCTGGAATGACTGGTAAGCAAGCAGATGCACTAACAAGAGACTACATAACAGAAAAAGGTTATGGTGAATATTTTGGGCATTCAACTGGGCACGGTATAGGTCTTGAGGTACATGAAGGCCCTGGTCTTTCAACAAAATCAGATATTATTTTAGAACCAGGCATGGTTGTAACCTGTGAACCGGGTATTTATATCCCAGGCCTTGGCGGTGTTCGGATTGAGGACGATACATTGATTACTACTACTCACAATGAGGCACTTACTCATTCTACAAAAGAACTAATTATATTGTAATGAATTTTAGGAGGAACTTACATGATTTCTGTTAACGATTTTAAAACAGGGTTAACAATTGAAGTAGATAACGGTCTGTGGAGAGTTATTGATTTCCAACACGTAAAGCCAGGTAAAGGTGCGGCTTTTGTCCGTTCTAAACTACGTAACCTTCGTAATGGAGCAATTCAAGAAAAAACATTCCGTGCTGGTGAGAAAGTAGAAAAAGCACAAATCGATAATCGCAAAATGCAATACCTTTATGCTAGCGGAGACCAACACGTATTTATGGATATGGAATCCTACGAACAAGTGGAACTACCTGCTAACAACATTGAGTATGAATTAAAGTTCTTAAAAGAAAACATGGAAGTTCACATCATGATGTTTGGTCATGAAACACTTGGCGTGGAATTGCCAAACACAGTTGTTTTAGAAGTTACTGAAACTGAACCAGGAATTAAAGGTGACACAGCTTCAGGCGGAACGAAGCCTGCTATCCTTGAAACAGGACTAAGCGTTCAAGTTCCATTCTTTATTAACCAAGGGGATAAATTAATTATCAATACAACTGAAGCATCTTATGTTTCAAGAGCATAATTAAAATAAAATTCGTAAGCCTTAGTCCGAAATATCGGATTAAGGCTTTTTTACTGGGATTCAAACAATCTTTAACAATTTCTCCATAGTTTCTGCTAAGTTTCTGCACATTTATTTTTTACATTAATGGTGTAGACAAAATAAAGGAGAAGATGAACATGAACATGACGCATTATATGGGATTATTAGCAGACAATCAGCCGTGGAATTTAATTATCTTTATGGCCATTCCGGTTATATGTGCTGAAACTATAGCCATCACAGAACTCGGTATACTATTTACAAGAAATTTAGGTGGTACCTTAAGAAAAGTAAATAAGGTAGTTAGTATATTTGCAGGTTTATATTTCACAGGAATTTTCCTTTACTTAATGAAGACAGCCTATATCCCATTAACAATAAATGGTGAATGGAAGGGCTGGATTGATGTAGTTGCGGTTACCTTTTACCTTTTAGGAATCGTACCATTACTAGGTATGGCACTACTTGATATGGGGATCATTTACAAAAATAGAACCGATGAACAAAAACTGAAAATCCATTCGTTTTTTGTGGGCATGTTCCTTGTTGTTGCACACGTAGCGATGATATTCGGGATGGTTGATCCCTCTATTGGGTCAAGTAGCCATTCCGGGCATGACATGATGAATATGTAGTTTGTTGTCAAAGAGGAGCCTCTCTACCATTTGAATATATTATTTTTACTTTTACTATCATAAAAACTTCACTAAATAGTAAGAATTTACAACCGTTAGGCAAATTAGTTTTTGCTAAAATAAACTAGTAAATATATTCATGGAAGGGGTGAACTGATTATGAAACGAATCACATCTTTTTTGTTCCTCTTCATTTTAATTGCGATCGTAGCAGCGGGTTGTAGTTCAAAAATGGAAGACGTTACCCTCGATAAAAAGCATAAACCATTACCTGATTATGTATTGAATTCTTCAGAAAAGATTCAAGAGACATATGTTTTGGCTGCAACTTATCCGGAGGTAATAGCACAGGTACCTTGCTATTGCGGATGTTTTGCCCAAGATGGTCATAAAAGTAATCTAGATTGTTATATTGATGAAATGGGTCCAGATAATGCTGTAAAAGAATGGGACTCCATGAGTATATCGTGAGACGTCTGTATAGATATCGCCCGGGAGGCGATCGAAATGCATCTTGACGGTAAAAGTCCTAAAAAGATTTATCAGTTGATTACAGAAAAATATAAAGACTTTGGGGAACCAACTCCAACACCTGAGCCAAAGTAAGGAGTAACCCATGAAAAAGATATTAATCGGAAGTTATATTTTGATTATTATTGGAATTATTGTCTGCATAAATAATAGTCACTTGTTTGAAGGGAATAGCTCCAAAGCTGTTACGGCGGGTGAAAAACTGTATAAAAAAAACTGTCTTGTTTGTCATGGAGAAACCGGTAGAGGTGAAGGGGCAAACGCAGGGACAGCCATTAACAGTCAGAAATTCTTAAGTTCCGTTTCTGATAAAGACTTGTATAATTATGTTAAATACGGACGAGAAGGTACAGGCATGCCTGCTTATGGACCAAGATTGTCAGAAAAAGAGTTAACTAATTTAGTTGCTTTTATAAGAGATTGGCAAACAGAAGAAATGAAGTTTGATGTTCCTAAAACCATTGCTGGGGACCTAGAACGTGGAAAAGCACAATATAATTTATATTGTCTTAATTGTCACGGCGAAGCGGGTGCTGGAAAATTAAAAATGGGAACAGCATTAGCCAATCCACAGTATTTAAAGTATACAAGCGATAAGCAAATTTGGATTAGCACGGCTTACGGCAGAGAGGAAACACGTATGGGTCCGTCATTAAAGGGACTTGAAGGGGCTCGTCAGCTTAAAAAAGAGGACATTACGGATATCGTGACATATATTCGGTCCCTTGAACAGAAATAAGAAAAGTAAAACCCTGAATCCGACTGGATCCAGGGTTTTACTTTTTTAAAAATGGAATTTCCTACGATAAATTGTAAAAATAACAAGGTTTAACAAAATGTTCATTTTCCAACCGGGTAGTAAAAAAGGATTAGGTTTATAGTACTCATTAGAGAGTCTATCTGTGAAATAGGGACTAGATACTTAAGTCTACCAATCTAAATTTTTAAGAATCTAATAAATGTGAACATTTTGTGGTGGTTTTTTGACGAAATCGCAACGATTTTAACCCTTTAACAAAATGTACAAAAGTGGTTCAACAACGAGGGGCTGATAACGATTATATTTATTTCAAAGAGGACTATAGTGGAAATTAGTGCTAATCGTGATAAGAATTCCACTCAAGGAGGATAAATATGCTTAAGAAAAAATTATTCGCATTTTTCGTTATTGTATTATTTGTATCTAGTTACATGATCCCAAAGGCAAGTGCGGAAATGACATTTCAAGCGGAGAAGTTCCCATTTAAAGAAATGCAAATTCAAGTAATGCCTGAATTTGATTACCCTGAGGGATGGTCAAGAGATATTCCTTCCTTATTAGTAGGCCAGTACGGAACAATTACAAATAAGAGCGGCCAAGATTATGACGGAAAAATAGAAATTCCAGTACCAGCAATGGAAAAAGGATTTGAGGCCAATCTAGTAGCAGAATTTCCAGAAGAAAATAAGCCGGAAGTACAGCGGCCTTATGATGTGGATAAAGAAAAAGGAATTATTTCTTGGAAACCAGCAAAAGCAATAAAAAATAACGAAACATACAAATTTGTCATCGAATACTATACCAAATCCGTTGAAGTTAAAAACAAAAAAAGTTTTACATATGAACTTATTCATAATGCTGATATTGAACTATTAGATGTCATCTTTTATGCTCCAATGAATGCGAAGGATATCCAACTTGAGCCGAAAGCAGATAATAATTCAAAAAGTGAATATGGTGAGGAACTCTATTACTACCAATATAAAAATGTAAAAGTCGGAGATAATTTGAAGTATTCCTTCTCATATAAGAAAGACGGGACAGAATCTACCATGGAGGCGATTAACAAACAACAGCCCCCAAATGATGAAAACCACAGTGGTGTGACTGCGACAGACCAAGTGAAAAGTGGAGGATCTAAAAACACAACACGTCCAATCATTGGAGTTGGAGGAGCATCAATCATTGGGATTGCGATCATTATTGCTGGTCTCTTTGTTTTCTTGGGGTTAAAGGGACATACACAATCGTCCAAAGCAGCAGCTAAGAGTTCAAAACATACTAAACAACAGCCGAAGAAAACGTCTGTCAAAAAAGAAGATAAGTCAACAAACGCTGAAGAAAAGAAAGAACTGCGTAAAAAGCTTTTAACCGGAAAGATAGACCAAGAAATGTACGAAGAAGAAATGAAAAAACTTATCTAATGAGGTGAAAGTGAATGAAGAAAAATACGATTGTTATGCTTGGCGGCTTTGTTATCGCTGCTGCCATCGTTTTCTTGCTTATGGCTGCAACACCTGGGTCAAGTGGAGTCGAATTAACGCTGAAGGAACTGCTGGCTACCCAGAATCAACATAAAGATGATTTTGTAACGGTAGAAGGGCTATTAATGGAAGATACCATTAAGTGGAATCCAGACAAAATTGAACTTAAGTTTGATGTAAAAGACAATGACGGTAATGTTATGCATGTGATTCATAACGGACCTAAACCAGATAACTTTTCTGAAGGTGTGATAACTATTCTTCAGGGAGCTCCAACAAAAAAAGACACTTTTGAAGCAGAAACAGTAAAAACAAGATGTCCTTCTAAATACGAAGGAAAAGATATGAAAGATTATGATCCTGAATCACATAAAGAAAAGTTAAATCAACCACCGAAAGAAAAATAATAGGCTAACGTAAGAAGGTGACGAAATGTATTTATTTGCTAATGCAACAATTTATATAGGTTTAGCCATTGCCATTTATACACTCCTCATTCTAACATTGGGGATTAGTACAAAAAATCAAAGGTTCATAAATAGTGGTAAAGGTGGAGTGATTGCATTACTTGTTTGTTCATCACTAGCAATGCTCTCCTTGTTCTACCTTTTAGCATCATCACAGTTCCAGTATGAATATGTTCATGATTATACAAGTAGCGAGCTTCCGATTATTTACAAGCTTACTGCCTTATGGGCAGGTAATGCTGGTTCATTATTACTTTGGACATTTTTCTTAACGCTTTACACTGTGATGATTGTCTTTTCAAGGAAAATGAGAGGAAATCCGATGGTACCCTATATTTCAGCCATTCTTATGGCAAATGCGGTATTCTTCTTCTTTATCCTTGGGTTTGTAGCAAAACCATTCGTATTATTAAATGAAATTCCGATTGAAGGTAAGGGCTTAAATCCAATGCTTCAGAACCCTGGGATGATTATTCATCCAGTTACGCTTTATCTTGGGTATGTTGGTCTTGCTATTCCATTCGCTTTTGCAATGGCAGCATTGATTTTAAAGAATGTTGATGATTTTTGGATTAAGATGACAAGACGTTGGACGATTATTGCCTGGTTATTTTTAAGTCTTGGGAATATTTTCGGGGGACAATGGGCGTATGTTGAGCTTGGATGGGGTGGTTACTGGGCATGGGATCCAGTAGAAAATGCCTCCTTTATGCCATGGTTAACGGCCACTGCCTTCCTTCATTCCGTGATGATTCAAGAACGAAAAAACATGCTGAAAATATGGAATATCAGCTTAATCATTGTTTCATATGCACTAACACTATTTGGTACATTCCTAGTCCGAAGCGGTGTCCTAACATCTGTTCATGCATTTGCCAATTCAAACCTAGGATTATACTTTTTAATCTTCATGGGGATTGCCGTTATTCTAGCCCTTTATGTGTTAATGAGTCGTTACAACCTGTTAAAACGTAGTGCAGGTGAATTTAATTCTTTTGTTTCGAAAGAAAGTAGTTTCCTAGTTAACAATCTTTTACTTGTTGGCGCAGCTTTTGCTGTATTCTGGGGAACCATTTTCCCATTAGTATCAGAAGCAGTTCGCGGAACAAAGGTGACAGTGGGTCTACCATTCTTTAATAAAGTAGAGGCACCAATACTATTATCCATGATGTTTGTTATGGCTGTTTGTCCAATGCTTGCTTGGCAGCGTTCTACTGTAAAAAACCTTAGGAAAAACTTCTTAATTCCATCCATACTTGCTGTTGTTGGAATGATTCTAATGGTTGTTTTAGGGATCCAAAAGGCATGGGCTGTCATTGGATATGGGGTTATTATTCTATTACTAGTTACTCATTATTTAGAGTTTTATAGAGGTGTGAAAGCTAGACGGAAGATGACGAAAGAAGCACCTCTTGTAGCACTTTATAGATTAATGATACGTAATCGCCGCCGCTATGGAGGATATATTGTTCACCTTGGCATCGCATTCATTACGATGGGGATTATCGGTTCACAAAACTATGATTTAGAGACAATGAAAACAGTAGCACTAGGTCAGTCTATTGAGTTAAAGGACTATCGCATTAACTATGATCGCCTTGACCAGAAAAAAGAAGGAATTAACGATATTGTCTATGCAGACGTTACCGTGTTTAGGAATGGTAAGAAGCTTGGCACATTCCAACCGGAAAAAGTATTTTATGGTAACTGGGAGCAGCCATCTTCTGAGGTAGCTATTATTTCATCGGTTAAGGAAGATTTATATATCGTCCTTAGTGCATGGGAAGATGATGGAAAGGCTACATTTGTTGTAAAAGTAAACCCAATGATGAACTGGTTATGGTTTGGTTCCTTTATGATTGTTATCGGTGCACTTTTCGCCATTTGGAATGGAAAATATCAAAATGTCACTCCAAGATACACAGGAGTACGAAGAGAGGTGTCTTAATATGAGAAACAAACTTTATATAGGGCTCCTCATCCTTGCGTTTATCTTCCAAGGTTCATTCATCCGAGTGGAAGCGGCAAAACAAATTGACTATAAATCTGCAGAATTTAAAGCAGTTGCCCAGCAATTTGCCTGTACATGCGGCTGTGGGCAGGATCATTATGAATGTGACCCCAATACGTGCAGTCTCACTACCGATTTTAAAAAAGATTTAGTAGAGATGATGAACAAGGGCTGGGATAAAGATAAAATTCGTGAATATTATGTCAATATTTACGGTGAAGAGATCTTGACGTCACCGGAAAAAAGCGGATTTAGTTTAACAGCTTGGATTCTACCCTTTGTTGTGTTAGGAGCAGCAGCAATCGCAGTATTTATGATCATTCGTAAATGGGTGAAAAAAAGAGGAACTGAAGAGGCTGTCTCTGAATACGAGGACACAAAGGATGAAGTTGAAGGAGAAATCCTTTCTTCCATGATCGATGAAGAACGCAAAAAGTATCTTTAGGATGTGAACAAAATGCAGGATATTTCAATCATCTCGATGATTTTTACAGCAGCAATAGCGCTGACTTGTCTATTTTTAATATTGTCACCATTGTTTAAGTGGGATGCGTATATAACTACTAGCACAAAAACTCAGGATATAGGGACAACCAAAGAAGCTCTCTTGACCACTCTTAACGAGATAGAATTTGAATACAAGATGGATAAAATATCGCACACTGATTATAAGGTTTTAAAGAGACAATACGAAACAGAAGTTGCAAGTATCATGAAGGAAGAAGAACAATTGATTGATAAAAGTGTTGATGTTGATTTAATGGCAGAAATAGAAAAAGAAATCGAGGAACAAATGCAAAGCTATAAAAATAAAAAGGGGGAAGGAAAGTGATCAAGAAAATCACAGTCTTCTTCCTTGGACTGATGCTGCTACTACCGTTCCACGGTTTGGCGGCATCTGATTCAAAGGTTACCGTTGATATGCATTATATTGTGGTCAGTCCAGCTGAAGATGGATCAACCAATATGATGAATATGGTGAACTATTCTAATACGTCAGGTGAGGAATATAAAGGGAGTGGGCAAGGTGAGGCAGTATTAAATGTCTCCATTCCAAAAGGAGCCAAAGATCTAAATTTTCTAGATAACAAGATTGCTTTTAAAGAGGTTGATAAAGGCTTTATTACAACCACACCGGTTCCAGCAAATCAAACAATGGTCCTTCCGTATAGCTACAGAATGCCAAAGGGAGAAGAAATCAATATAACAGCAGATTACTCAGTTCAAATGATGCAGATTCTTGTGCCAGAAGGTATGGGAAGCATTGAAGTAAAGGGCATAGAGGCAACGAGCCAAGGGCTCTTCAAATTTGATGACCAAAATTATTTTGGCTATAGCATAGAAGGTATTAAAGCAAACCAAACTTTCACAATGGTGTACAACAAAGATGTTCAGCCACCATCGGATACAACGGCTAAGAGTCAAAATGCAAGTGAAAATGCAAACAATAGTTCAGTCACACACACTGCACCTGCTTTTCATAATCCAGGTCATTTAAGGATGTGGGCACAGTCTCCATTACATCGTTTTAATCCTCACGTCTTTCTAATCATTATTGGTGCTATTTTAATTGCGGGTATTTCTTACTATGCTTACTTTAGAAGAAAAGCGAGATTAGAAGAAGAACGACTAGGTGCTGATAAAGAAGAAAAAGCCTTTAAGCAGCTAATGGCTAAGCAAAAGGCTATTCTAGATAAGATTATCGAGTTAGAAGAGACCTTTGGTGATGGAAAGCTATCAGAGAACGACTATCACGCAAAGCTTGCTGCTTATAAACAGCATTTAGTCCAAGTGAAATTAAATTTACGTAACTATGTTGAATAGCAGCTGGAATGGGAGGGACCGCAATTGATTGACATAAAGAAGCTAACGAAGCAAGCTGACAATAAACTGATCTTACGTGGGATAGACCTCTCGATAAAAAAAGGAGAAACAGTTGCCATACTAGGACCTAACGGTGCTGGTAAAAGTACGCTTTTAAAGGTGCTAGCAACATTAATAAAGCCAACATCTGGATTGGTTAAAATAAATGGTTTAGATCTCAAAAAGGACCATATCGAGATAAAAAAAACATTGGGTTATTTACCCCATTCCAGTCTGTTATACGATCATTATTCTCCACTTGAAAATTTAGTTTTCTTTGGGAATATTTACGGAGTTAAGAATGTGGAGGAGAAAGCCATTCAACTGGTTAAAGAAGTAGGATTATCCTTCTTTTTGAATGAGCCGGTTAAGAACTTTTCCCGCGGTATGATACAAAGGATTGCCATTGCACGAGCCATTGTTCATGACCCAGAAGTTCTCCTGTTAGATGAACCACACACAGGGTTAGATCAAGGTGCTATAACAATTCTTAATAATGTAATCCTTTCTATGAAGGATAAAGGTGCGACCACATTAATGGTTACGCATGATTTTAAACAAGCCGCCGAGATTTGTGATCGAATTATTATTGTTAAAAATGGGAAGATCGTCGATGACTTTAAAATGGAGAGACATAATTTAGGGTACGTTTCCGAGAAATACGAGCTTCAAGTGGAGGGAGTCTCATGAACTTATTTCGTACAGCCCTCTTACTAGCAAAAAAAGATTTGTATTCCGAATTAAAAACAAAGCAAATTCTAGTAACACAAATAATATTTGCGGGACTTGTGATTGTCGTTTTCAGCTTTGCCTTTGATCCTGCTAATAATACAACAAAGGCTGTCATCCCAGGGGTGGTTTGGGTCATTATCGTATTTGCCGGCATTTTAGGCCTTAACCGGTCCTTTATCTCGGAGCAGCGAAATGATACGATTCAAGGATTATTTGTTGCACCGATGGAGGCAGCAAGTATTTATTTAGGAAAATTTCTTGCGAATTTCATCATGATCCTTGTGGTTGAACTAGTTTCGATACCGTTTCTATTTTTATTATTTGATTTTAAATTTTTTGGAAGTATTCCATATTTCATTTTAGTAGTTTTCCTAGGAAGCTTCGGATTTATAGCAATCGGCACATTCTTGGCTGCGCTTTCTGCCAATTCAAAAAGCAGTGAAATGCTGCTGCCGTTACTATTATTCCCGATTACTACTCCGATATTAATTGGTGTGGTTCAAGCAACTCGAATTATCTTAACGAATATGGAGAAGTTTTCTAGTGCTTTAGCGTGGATCCAATTGGTTACCGCGTATGATGTAATATTCTTTGTGATTTGTATATTATTAATCGATTATGTTTTGGAGGTTTAAATGATGAGTATGAATCTCGAACGAGAGAAAGCGATACTTCCTGAGGCTCAGTTGGCTGATACTAAAAAACTTAATGTATCCCGTATTTTGTTTGTCGGCACAGTGATCTCCATGTTAGTTTCCCTATATTTTATTTTTATTTTTGCAGCAGAAGAAACAACCATGCATGCAGCGCAAAAAATCTTTTATTTTCATGTAAGTTCAGCGTGGCTAGCCTTTATGGCGTTTTTTGTGACATTCGTGTTCAGTATTTTGTTTTTAATCAAGCGGAAAAGAATTTTTGATACTTACGCCTATGTATCCGCAGAGATTGGTGTTGTTTTCACCATTATTGTTTTGACAACAGGACCTATTTGGGCAAGATCAGCCTGGAACACTTGGTGGGTGTGGGAACCAAGATTAATTACAACTTTAATCCTATTTTTTATCTATATTGCCTACATTATGATTCGACAAATGGATGGAGTGTGGGATAAAAAAGCACGACTAGCATCTGTATTTGGAATCATAGGGTTCGCCGATGTTCCGATCGTATTCTTTGCTATTCGCTGGTGGCAAACGAAATTCCACCCAATTGTTTTTGGTGAGGGGCCTTCCCAAAAAGGTGGCGGAATTGAGGATAGTATGCTTGTAGCGTTACTTATCACAATTACTGCTTTCACTATTTTTTATGCCTACCTTCTTCATAAAGGTGTTTCCTTTGAAAATATGAAAATTAAAGTAGAACGTTATAAAGAAAAATTAAGAGAACAATTAGAAAACTAGGAGGAATCTAAAATGAACTATGAATATATGTTGGGTGCCTATTCCGTAGCATGGGTTGTAATTTTTGCGTATATGCTTATTGTTGGTAAAAGACATACGAAGCTGAAGAAGGAAATAGAGTTCTTAAAACAACTAGAAAAATAAGCAAGGGGAGCAGGAGGAAATAAGATGAACAAACGAGTCATCAAATTGCTCGTCATGATTCTAATTATCGGGATGTTTGCTTTCTTTGCTTATAGTCTGGTAACAAAAGGGAAACACACCGATGTAGGCGATAAGGCTTATAATTTTGAACTTCCAAACCTAGATGGCAGCAATACCAAGCTAGCGGATTATAAGGGTGAAGTAGTTATTTTGAATTATTTTGCCAGCTGGTGTGCTCCTTGTAAAGACGAATTCCCAGAGTTAGAAGCTTTCCAAAAAGATTATGGTGATCAATATAATCTTCTCATGATTAATCGTGGAGAGACACAGGATAAGATTAAGAAAGTAACAGAAAACAATAAAGCAGGAATGAATTACCTATTTGATTATAATGCTAAGGTGTCAAAATTATATAATGTAACTGGGCAGCCTGAGACGTTTGTTATTGATAAACAAGGAGTAATCAGAGAGCACTTTAATGGACCCGTTACAGAAATGCAATTGTATAATTGGGCAAAGAAATATAATAACTAAAGAGAGGATTGACCCATCATATGATGGTGTCAACCTCTTTTTTTATATAGTTCGATAGTGAAACTCTGCTGATATGTTTGCTTTTATTTTTATTTGTCCAGGTTCCAAAGGAGTGGTGCTCATAGCTTTCACCATTGTTTCCGGTTGATAAGAATAAGGGTGAATTGGACTGCTGCCTTCCACGATTAAACTAGGGGTGGGTATTAATGTAACGTTAATCGAGTCGGCAATTGTCTTTGCTTTCCCAATCGCATTGTTTACTGCCATAACTAAGGCGCGTTGATAATAAGGATCTTTATTATTTACTGTAAATTGAATGTTTGATACATAATTAACCCCATTTTGTACAGCGTTGTCTACCACCTTTCCGATCATGGTTAAATCTTCTATTTTCACCTGTAAAATATGAGTTACCTTGTATCCTTTAAAAATTTGTTTCCCTTGTTCATAGTCGTAATCAGATTCGATTCGGTAATCAAATGTTTGTATATGTGTTTGGGGAATACCAAGTTCCACTAAAGATTGAATGACCTTTGTACTTTGAAAGGCATTTTGCTGCTGTGCGGGTATTAATTCCTTGCCTTCCGTAATAACGCCTAAGTTAACAGAAGCTAAGTCGGGCTGAACCGCCAATTCTCCCTCCCCAGTAACTTTTATTAAATGCTGCCCTTTATGGTGGCCTCCACCCCGGTTAGGCTGCTGATAATGATACACATTAATTTCCTCCTCAACATTACGCTTTCCTATAAAATACTCCTTCCTCTTCTGAAATGTTCCTATTTAGTAGGGCAATCCTTGTGATTCAACCTGTTCTAGTAAACCTAGTAAAAAAATAGAATGAAATGACAGATTTGAAAGTCATAATGTGTCCAAGCAGGCATACATTTTAAATAATGAGAAAGGCAAATCAAGGAGGAACCAGTCATGGAAGGAATCCTAAATTTTTTACCCAAAAATATTGCAGATCTAATTAACCAAATCCCTCCTGAGCAAAAAGAAGAACTTGAAGAAATTCGCATTCGTATAAATCGACCAATTGAAATGACCTTAAAGGGAGCGCCAAAATTTCTAACCTACATTATACAACCTGAGGATGCGTTTCACCTGATGAATAAAATAAGCCATTTTTCAATTTACACACTTGAGGAAGAACTTAAGCGGGGTTATATAACTGTTTCTGGAGGACACCGAATTGGGTTGGCTGGAAAGGTCATTCTTGAGGAGGGAAAAGTAAAGGCGATTAGGGATATTTCCTCTTTTAACATTAGGATTGCAAGAGAAAAGGTAGGTATTGCTGAGCCTATTGTGCCTTTTCTTTTTAAAAACAGCTGGATGCATACCATGATTATAGGACCGCCGCAAACAGGGAAAACGACACTGCTTCGTGATATAGCAAGAATCATATCATCTGGTAATTGGTCAAAGGGAATAGAGGCTTGTAAGGTTGGGATTGTTGATGAACGTAGTGAGATCGCTGGATGTGTAAATGGAGTGCCGCAATTAACGTTTGGTCACCGGCTTGATGTTCTGGATGCCTGTCCAAAGGCTGAAGGAATGATGATGCTCATTCGTTCAATGAGTCCAGATGTCTTAATCGTTGACGAAATTGGCCGTAAAGAAGATGCCGAAGCGATCCAGGAGGCAGTACATGCTGGAATCAAATTAATCATGACCACACACGGGACGAGCATTGAGGAGATTAGAAAACGTCCCTCTTTAAAGGAGATTATTGATCAGGACATCTTTCAACGATTTATCGTCCTTAGCAGGGCATCAGGACCAGGTACGATTACCCATATTTTAGATTCTAGCGGGAAAGAACTAACGCAAAAAGTGAGAGTGACATAAATGATTAAGCTATTAGGGGCTATTATCATAATTGTTGCTACTACTTGGACAGGATTTGAGGCTGCAAAGCATTTAAGTGAGCGGCCGAGACAGCTTAGAGCACTAAGGTCGGCGTTGCAGTCACTTGAAGCAGAAATTATGTATGGACACACACCATTGCATGAAGCATCAAGGAGATTAGCTGAACAACTTACTAACCCACTTTCCACCTTTTTTGACTCATTTGCAAAGAAACTTACAGACACAGAAACAACTGTTAAAGAAGCTTGGGAAACAAGTTTAAAAGAGGTTTGGAAGGCAACAGCCTTAAAACAGGGAGAATTTGAAATTATGAAGCAGTTTGGGGAGACCCTTGGTCGTCATGATCGCTTTTCCCAACAAAAACATATTATGCTAACTCTTTCCCATCTTGAAAGAGAAGAAGCGGATGCCATCGACCGGCAAGCTAAATATGAAAAAATGGTAAAGAGCCTAGGATTTTTGTCGGGATTGTTACTAATTATTTTATTATTTTAGGGGGAAAAGCAATGGGTTTAGAAGTGGATATTATTTTTAAAATAGCTGGTGTGGGGATAGTAGTGGCCTTCTTGCATACCGTACTTGATCAGGTGGGCAAAAAAGAGTACGCACAATGGGTTACCTTATTTGGTTTTATTTATATTTTATTTCAGGTTGCATCTATTGTTGATGACCTGTTCCAGAAAATAAAATCGGTTTTCTTGTTTCAATAGAGAGGGGGGCTTTGCTATTGAAATCATTAAAATTGTCGGTGTAGCTCTCATTGCGACCTTTCTTGCTCTCATCATTAAGGAGCAAAAGCCAAACTTTGCCTTCCTTTTAATTGTGTTTGTCGGCTGTGTCATTTTTCTTTTTTTAGTTGATAAAATCTATGAAATCATTCATATGCTTGAAAAATTAGCAGTGAATGCACATGTAAATCTCGTTTATGTTGAAACCATTCTCAAAATCATTGGTATTGCTTATATTGCAGAATTTGCTACTCAAATAACAAAGGATGCGGGTCAAGGAGCAATCGCCTCTAAGATTGAATTAGCAGGAAAAGTAATCATTCTCGCGATGGCGATTCCTATATTAACCGTTTTAATTGAAACCATTATTAAATTAATTCCGAGCTAATCACAGTCTTTTAATGAGGTGTTTATAAAATGAAGCAGAGGCTGCAGATTATTCCTATTATCATTCTTGTATTCTTTTTTTTACTCACTCCAAGTGTCCAAGCTGCTGAAGAACCGAAAGCTAACACGTCCTCTCTTTCTCCACAGGAACTTGTTGATGCTCAACTGGAAACCTTAGATTTAGAGGAGTTAAAACAATTTTGGGAGGACATTACTGATAAGTATGGTGGGTTTCTCCCAGAAAGTCAGAAGGGAAGCTTATATGATTTCATAAAAGGAGATAAGAAATTTTCCTTTAAGCAATGGGGTCAGGGGATCTTGAAATTCGCTTTTCAAGAATTTGTAGCAAATGGGAAATTGCTCGGTTCGTTAATTATGTTAACCATATTTAGTATGTTCCTGCAATCTATGCAAAACGCGTTTGAGAAAAGCGCGATTAGTAAGGTTGCCTATTCCATTGTTTATATGGTTCTTGTCATCCTTGCGCTTAATAGTTTTCATATTGCTATCAGCTACACAAATGAAGCGATTGGGACTATGACGTCGTTTATCCTGGCACTTGTTCCTCTTTTGCTAGCATTAATTGCTGCTTCTGGAGGACTTATATCGGCGGCATTTTTCCATCCTGTGATTTTATTTCTTATGAATATGAGTGGTTTATTCATGCAATATATCATTCTTCCACTTTTATTCTTAGCAACATTGTTAAGTATCGTAAGTACAATGTCCGAACAATACAAAGTTTCGCAGTTAGCTCAGTTACTGAGAAACTGGAGTATCGGATTAATGGGTCTGTTCTTAACCGTGTTTTTGGGTGTGATCTCGGTTCAAGGTGCATCTGCTGCAGTAACGGATGGAGTAACAATAAGGACGGCAAAATTTGTTACCGGTAATTTCATTCCCGTTATTGGCAGAATGTTTACGGACGCAACAGATACGGTTGTAAGTGCTTCTGTTCTATTAAAAAATACTGTTGGGATTGCAGGAGTAGCTATTTTGCTCATTATCGTTGCTTTCCCAGCGATAAAAATATTAATGATTGCTTTCATTTATAAATTCGCAGCTGCCATTCTTCAACCATTAGGCGGGGGTCCAATCATTAAATGTTTAGATATTATCAGTAAAAGTGTCATTTATGTTTTTGCTGCATTAGGGATTGTTTCACTGATGTTCTTTTTAAGTATTACAGTCATTGTCGCGGCTGGAAATCTAACAATGATGATGAGATAGGGGGGAGCAAAAATGGAGTTTTTAACAGAGTGGGTAACGAATATTATTTTATTTATCCTGTTAGCAACGGTAATTGATATGCTCCTTCCTAACTCAGGTCTGCAAAAGTATACGAAGATGGTTACAGGATTACTCTTAATTGCTATTATTCTCACCCCCATCTTTAAACTAATCTCCAAAGACTTTGAGACAACATTGGCATCGATCCCTTCATATCAAGCACCGGGTGAAAAAAATATGAAAAATTTAATAGATTTAAAGAAAAAAGAAATACAAGCTTCCCAACATGCATATATTTTAGAAGAAATGGCTGTCCAGCTAAAAAAGGACGTTAAGGAGGAGTTGATGGAACAATACGGATTGGAGATAGCAAAAGTTGATATAGCAATAAATGAAGAAAGCGACCAAGCATTCCCTGAAAACCTCCAAAAGGTTATGGTTCTTCTGAGACAACCGGAAAATGGCGTACAGACAGTCGAAGCGATAAAACAAATCGAAATAAACACAGAAAAACCTCTTCCATCAAAAGGATCAACAGAAGAAACAGAAAAGATTGCCTCATTTCTTTCGCAAAAATGGAATGTAACTGAAGAAACAGTGGAAGTTTCGATTGAAGGGGGGATTAAAAAGAAGAATGGATAACAAACAAGGACCATTTTCATGGCTCAAAAAAATACTTAAATTAGATGAAAAAACAGAAAAGAAACCAAGTAAATACCAATATATGCTTCTCGTTCTTTGTATTGGTGCAGCGTTTATGCTTGTGGGGAACATAGTCTTTAAAACCGATACAAGTCCTACAGATATTCCAGCATCAACAAATACAAAGGCAGAGGCGGAGGATGTCCCTGCATTTGGCTTGAAAAAGAGCTCAGGTAATAAGGCCATAGCTGAATATGAAGAAAAGTATGAGGATCAGCTAAAGAAGGCAATTCAAGAAATGTTAGGCGTGAATGATGTTACTGTCGTGGTAAATATTGATTCAACTGATAAGAAGGTTTTAGAGAAAAATAGAGTCTCAAAATCACAAACAACGGATGAAACGGATCGTGAAGGTGGACAACGGAAAGTACAGGAATCCTCAACGGATGAGCAACTTGTTATTATACGCGATGGGGAAAATGAAGGACCAATTGTAGTAGAAACGAAAAAACCTGAAATTCGCGGTGTACTTGTTGTTGCAAAGGGTGCTGACAATATTCAGGTGAAAAAATGGATTGTAGAAGCAGTCACAAGGGCGTTAGGAGTGCCAAGCCACCGTGTCGCCGTTATGCCTAAAAAATAGGCTATGTTAAAGAACAGTGTTGATTTTAATACCCTGTTGATTGGAGCGGAAGGAGCGAAGACTCCTGTGGGAGTATGGTTCAGGGGAGACCCCGCAGGCCTAAGGGCCGAGGAGGCTCGCCGAAACACCCACGGAAAGCGAAGCGCCTGGAGCGGAAATCAACAGACAAGTTTAACAAAGCTAAAAAATAAGAGGGGGATTTTAAATGTTATTAAAGAAACAAACAGTATGGTTATTAACAATGTTAAGCTTAGTGGTTGTCCTTTCAGTGTATTACATTACTTCACCAGAGCAAAAATCTAATGATCTTGCGGCTGTGCAGCAAAATGCCAAAGATCAAATGGATCAAAAGCAGGCTAATTCAAAAACTGAAGCTAAGGATGGAAAAACAATTGTATCAACTGTTGCAGGTGATGATGCATTTGAGGAACTTCGCATGAAGCTTGATGACCTAAGAAGCCAAATGCAAGAAGATTTAACTACTCAATTAGCTTCCACTGATCTTCCAGCAGATGAGCGTAGTAAGGTGAAAGATCAAATGGATAGATTAAACCAAACTGCTCAAAAAGAAGAAATTCTTGAAACATTAATTAGAACGATGGGTTATGAAGATGCTTTAGTTAGAGCCGATGGAGAGCAAGTAAGAGTAACAGTAAAATCTAAGAAAAAGCCTTCAGCATCTGAAGCAAATAAAATTATTCAACAGGTAAAGAAAGAAATTGGAGAGACCAATTACGTAGCGGTGGAATTCCAGCCATCAAAATAGTAGATAGACTTTAAAAGGAAAGTCCATGGCTTTCCTTTTTTATTGTTTGACTATGTAAAAGTTAATTATGTAATTTTTTACACTCTGTTGATTGGAGCGGAAGGCACGAAGACTCCTGCGGGAGTAGTTGGTCACGGGAGACCCCGCAGGAGTGCGCGACGAGGAGGCTCCCGGACCACCCCGCGAACCGCTCGTGCCTGGAGCGGAAATCAACAGGCAAGTTTAAGATGGGTTATGTTTAATTATAAATTAATTAGGGAAAAATACTCATTTGAGGTTAATCAAATTGTTAAAATTCCCTTTTTCATCTAAAAAGATTAAGATAAAAGATGAATGGGACTAAGAGAAATGTTTCGAGGAAATGATTTAGCTTATTGAACTTTTACTAAGTATTATCGTATAGTATTAGTAGCTAGTCCTAATTAAAGTGTTACAAGGGGTGTTACTCAAATGTTAAAAGTACAAGAAATTCGTGAATTAATTAAATTGGTAGACCAGTCCAGCATTGATGAATTTGTATATGAAAATGAAGGCTCAAAAATTCAAATGAAGAAAAATGCTGCAACGGTGGTAACGACAGTTCAACCAGTTCTACAAGCTGCGACTGCACCTGTTCAAACAGCACCAGCACCAGTTGCTGTACCTGCTGCCGTAACAGAAACAAAACAAGAAGCACCGAAAGTGGAAGCGACAAACCAAGCTGATACATCCAATCTACATAAAATTACATCACCTATGGTAGGTACTTTTTATGCTTCTCCAACACCAGATGCAGATATTTATGTAAAAGCAGGAGATAAGGTTTCAAAGGATTCAATTGTATGTATTGTTGAAGCAATGAAATTATTTAATGAAATTGAAGCTGAAGTAAATGGCGAAATTGTTGAAATACTAGTTAAAAATGGTCAATTAGTAGAATACGGACAGCCTTTATTTTTAGTAAAGCCTGAATAAGGAGCGATAACAGGATGATAAAAAAACTGTTAATTGCAAACAGAGGAGAAATTGCAGTAAGAATTATTCGGGCCTGCCGAGAAATGGGTATTGAATCAGTTGCTGTTTTCTCAGAAGCAGACCGTGAAGCATTACATGTTCAATTGGCAGATGAAGCCTATTGTATTGGACCTAAAACATCAAAAGATAGTTATTTGAACGTAACAAATCTTATCAGTGTAGCAAAACTGACTGCCTGCGATGCGATCCACCCAGGGTATGGATTCTTGGCGGAAAATGCCGATTTTGCAGAGCTTTGCAGAGAATGTAATATCATTTTTGTCGGGCCAAGTCCAGAGGCAATTACTAAAATGGGAACGAAGGATATTGCAAGGGAAACTATGCGAGAAGCTGGAGTACCAATCGTTCCAGGTTCAACTGGAATAATTAATGAAATCGAGGAAGCTCTGGAACTTGTCGAGAGAATTCAATATCCAGTTATTATAAAAGCAACAGCCGGTGGAGGCGGTAAAGGAATCCGCGTCGCCAAAAACGAACAAGAGTTAATTAAGGGCATTTCGATTACCCAACAGGAAGCAATGACAGCTTTCGGTAATCCAGGTGTTTATATTGAAAAATATATTGAGGATTTCCGGCATGTAGAAATTCAAGTCCTAGCTGATACCTACGGCAACACGATTCATTTAGGAGAACGTGACTGCACGATCCAACGCCGACTGCAAAAACTTCTTGAAGAATCACCTTCACCAGCACTTGATGGTGAAATTCGTGAAGAAATGGGTAATGCAGCAGTAAAAGCTGCGAAAGCAGTTGATTATTCCGGTGCTGGCACGGTAGAATTTATATATGACTACCGCAATCGTAAGTTTTATTTTATGGAAATGAACACGAGGATTCAGGTTGAGCATCCCGTAACAGAAATGGTCACTGGAATAGACCTCATTAAAGAACAAATTCGTGTGGCACAAGGCGAGAAGCTAACAGTAAATCAACAGGATGTTACATTTACTGGCTGGGCAATTGAGTGCCGGATTAATGCAGAAAATCCGGAAAAGAACTTTATGCCTTCTGCTGGTAAAATTAATATGTACCTACCGCCTGGCGGATTAGGTGTTCGTATTGATTCAGCGGCATATCCAGGGTATACTATTCCGCCTTATTATGATTCCATGATTGCGAAAGTTATCACATATGGCAGCACTAGGGAAGAGGCAATTTCCAGAATGAAACGTGCATTGAGTGAGTTTGTTGTAGAGGGAATCCATACAACGATTCCATTCCACTTAAAGTTACTTGATCATGAAACATTCGTTGACGGACAATTCAATACGAAATTCCTAGAATTGCATGATGTGATGAAGACTATCTAATATCTGGAGGTGTTACGAATGAGCGAATTTAGTGTTTTAGAAATGGACCAAGGAAATAACGGTCATGGTAAAATTGAAATTGCTCCTGAAGTGATTGAAGTAATTGCCGGTATTGCTGCTGCTGAAGTAGAAGGTGTTGCGGGCATGAGAGGCAACTTTGCAACAGGGGTTGTAGAACGATTAGGCAAGAAAAATCACGGTAAAGGTGTTAAGGTCGAACTGACCGAAACAGGGATTAAAGTAGATGTATACTGCATGATGAAGTTTGGGGTATCCATCCCTTCTGTTGCTGGTAAAGTCCAAGACAATATTCGTCAAGCATTACTAAATATGACTGCTTTAGACGCTGAAGAAGTGAACATTCATGTAGTTGGGATTCAATTTGAAAACCAAAAGCATGAGCCCGAAGTAGATCAAGAGGTATAACCTATGAAAACCAAAGGAGAGAGTCCTTTGGTTTTTCTATTTATCCAACTATTCAAATAAAATAATGGAAATTCGAAAAAAATGATCCTTACAGTGCGAATCCAATTTAGTTATGCTATTATCTTTTTATGTGAAAACTATCTTGAAGTTGAATTCCTGTACTATGTATGAAAAATAGACAAAAATTATTTAATATATCTAAAGGAGTTAACGTTATAATGAAAAGAAGAACAGCAAGGGAAAAAGCGCTACAGGCTCTGTTTCAAATCGATGTGAGCAATACTGATCCATCATTAGCGATTGAACATGTATTAGAGGGGGAAATGGGAGACGAATACTTATCAAACCTAGTTATAGGAGTTGTAGAACACAAAGAAGAAATTGACAAGCTAATAATCGAAAACCTAGAAAAGTGGTCTATGGATCGTTTGGCAACAGTGGACCGAAACTTATTGAGAATTGCTGCATATGAATTAAAGTTTTATCGAAATGAAGTTCCTGAAAATGTTATTTTAGATGAAGCCATTGAGATAGCTAAAATTTACGGGGATGACCAATCAAGCAAATTTATTAATGGAGTTCTTTCAAAGGTGAAACAAACGCTTCTTGCCAATTAATTGATTGGTTTCACTCCTAGCATAGGGAGAGTTGAAAATGACAGCCACAATTATTAATGGAAAAGAGATCGCCGAGAAAAAAAGAGTAGAAATTGCTGAAGAGGTTAAAAGGATAAAAGGGCAAGGGGTTACACCCGGGTTAGCGGTTATCCTTGTCGGTAATGACCATGCTTCTCGAACATATGTAACAAATAAAGAAAAGGCTTGTAAACAACTAGGGATGAATTCACTATTAATTGAAATGCATGAGGAGGTTTTAGAAGAAGAACTTCTTCAAAAGATTAGGGAGTTAAACGAAGATTCTGAAGTACATGGAATCTTAGTTCAATTGCCTCTTCCTAAACATATCGATGAAAAAAAGGTGATTGAATCTATTTCTCCATTAAAAGATGTGGATGGGTTTCATCCTATAAATATTGGCAGGATGATGACAGGACAGAATGCTTTCCTCCCTTGTACACCATATGGGATTATGGTTTTACTTGAAGAGGCGGGCATATCCATTCTAGGAAAGCATGTTGTGGTTGTAGGGCGGAGTAATATCGTAGGTAAGCCAGTAGGTCAATTATTCTTAAATCAGCATGCAACAGTCACATACTGTCATTCAAAGACCAGGGACTTAAAGTTACATACCAATCAAGCAGATATCCTTGTTGCTGCAGTTGGCATTCCAAACTTCATAAAGGCTGAACATGTCAAAGATAATGCAGTTGTTATCGATGTAGGGATTAATAGGAATGAGGCAGGTAAGCTTTGTGGAGATGTTGCTTTTGATGAAGTAAGTAAAAAAGCAGGATATATTACTCCAGTTCCAAAGGGAGTAGGCCCCATGACCATTACCATGCTTATGTACAATACCTTAAAGTCAGCCGCTGAAAGTCTAAACCGAAATAAGTAGGTGCTTGTCCTTATCTTTTATTCCTTTTGTTCTTTTTAAGTCAATCTTTCTGACAAAAAAAAGAGCAAAATGTATAATGGATAAGGACAATTTCAGCTAATCAGCCGAAAAGAGGATTAGAAATGCAGGAACAAAGATATTTATCTGTGAATGCTTTAACCAAATACATAAAAAGAAAATTTGATGCAGATCCCCATTTGCGAGATATTCATGTAAGAGGGGAGATTTCAAATTTTAAACAACATTCGAGTGGACATATGTATTTTACATTAAAGGATGAGAAAGCTCGGATTCTTGCGGTGATGTTCTCCAGTCAATCCCGTCTTATGAAATTTGCTCCTGAAAACGGGATGAAGGTAATCGTAAAGGGAGATATTTCTGTATACGAACCAAGCGGACAATATCAAATTTATATTAAGGAAATGCGCCCAGAAGGTATTGGGGAATTGTTTTTAGCCTATGAGCAGTTAAAACAGCGTCTTGATGCAGAAGGGTTATTCGCAGCTGAAACCAAAAAGCCTATACCGATGTATCCAAGAACAGTTGGTGTAATTACTTCCCCAACAGGTGCTGCAATTAGAGATGTCATTACAACCATTAAACGACGCTATCCCATTGCAAATATTCTCGTTTTCCCAGCACTTGTGCAAGGTGAAAATGCAGCTCCTTCCATTGTTAAGGCAATTGAAAAGGCAAATGCCATCAACGAAATTGATGTATTAATTGTTGGACGTGGCGGAGGCTCAATTGAGGAGTTATGGGCATTCAATGAAGAAATAACAGCACGTGCGATTTTTTTATCTAAAATCCCAATTATATCTGCTGTTGGTCATGAAACAGACTTCACCATTGCCGATTTTGTTGCTGATTTGCGGGCTCCTACTCCTACAGGTGCTGCGGAGCTTGCGGTTCCACATATTGATGAATTAATGGACAGAATACTTCAGCGGCAAACCCGACTGCTTCGTGCCATGAAGGGGAAATTTCAATTTGAAAATGAACGATTACATCGTGCAAAAAAATCCTATGCTTTTCGTTACCCACATCGTTTATATGAACAGAAATTGGAACAGGTTGACAAATTAACAGAGATGATTGTTCGTGGGACCTCGAGATTATCATTAATAAAAAAAGGTCAGTATGAACTTCTACATAAACGGCTACAACGGAACCATCCAAGAGAAATGATCCTTGAATCAACGAGCCGTTTGGAGCGTTCTCAAAAAGAAATGGACCGCTCTATGATGCAAATATTAACAACGAAAAAAAATGATTTTAACCGGGTGTTATCGACCTTACAAGCATTAAGTCCATTAAAAATCATGGAACGTGGGTATAGTTTGGCTTATTCAGAGGATAACCGTTTGGTGAAAAGTGTAAAACAGGTAAGTGTGAATGAACAGGTACAAATTCAATTAACTGATGGTAGTCTTTTCTGTAAAGTGGAGAATATAAAGGGGAGCGAAAAAAGTGACGAATGAAAAAAAGTTATCCTTTGAAGATGCAATGACAAAGTTAGAACAAATCGTAGATAAACTTGAAGAAGGAGATGTACCTTTGGAAGAGGCGATTCTTTTTTATAAAGAGGGGATGGAATTATCTAAGCTTTGTCATGATAAATTGAAAAGTGTGGAAGAGCAACTTACTCAAATCATTACGGAGGATGGACGTAAAGAGAATTTTTCTATTGAAGGGGAGGAATAAGACTTGGAAACTAGGGCTTTAGAAACATTTGCGCAAGAGTATAAACAACTACTTGAAGATGAGCTTCGAAGGCTGGTTGAAAAGCTTAAGGCTCCTCCTATTATTAAAGAATCTATGATTTATTCTCTAGAAGCAGGAGGCAAAAGAATTCGCCCTTTATTATTGTTTGCTACCTTAGAAGCGTTTGGAATGAATCCTAAAAAAGGGCTGTTAGCTGCCGCTGCAATTGAAATGATTCATACTTATTCCTTAATCCACGATGATCTACCAAGTATGGATAATGATGACTTAAGAAGAGGAAAACCGACCAATCATAAAGTCTTCGGCGACGCCATCGCGATTTTAGCTGGAGATGCCTTATTAACTTATAGTTTTGAAGTAATAAGTCAGCTTCCAACCGACGTTTTCTCAGCCGATACAAAGCTTAAATTAGTTGTTGAATTGGCAAAAGCAGCTGGAACGGAAGGGATGGTCGGTGGACAAGTGGCAGACATGGAAGGGGAAGCCAAATCACTTACCCTTCAAGAGCTGGAGTACATACATATTCATAAAACAGGTAAGCTGCTTGGATTTAGTGTCTTGGCTGGAGGGATTATGGCAGGTGCTAATCAAGAACAGCTTCATAACCTATCAGGGTTTGCCCATCATCTGGGACTTGCCTTTCAAATTCAAGACGATATCCTCGATTTAGTTGGGAATGAAGAAATAATTGGTAAACCTGTAGGAAGTGATACTACCAATCGAAAAAGTACATATCCTCAACTGTTAACCATGGAAGGTGCACGAACAGCGCTGAAAGACCAAATCACCTCAGCGAAGGAAAATCTGGAGAGGACAGGCTTAAATACCCAACTGCTAAGTGAAATCACTGATTTAGTAGCATCTAGGGATCACTAACAAAGGCTATTTGAGGCAATGAACTAAGTGTGTTATAATTATTTTCAATGTAGAAAACGTTGACAATGCCGTTATCACTTAGTGTTAGCGGCTATTTTTTCAGGAAAAGTGTTATGATATATAAAAAGATATTAAAACTGATGTATAGATAGAAAAAGTATGAAAGTGAGTGGTCCAAAAATGGATCTGTTATCAATAAAAGACCCATCCTTTTTAAAAGGATTGACAAATAAAGAGTTGGAGGCTTTAAGTCAGGATATTCGTCAATTCTTGGTCGAAAAGCTGTCTGTGACTGGAGGCCATATTGGACCAAATTTAGGTGTAGTTGAACTAACAATTGCTTTACATAAATGTTTTGACAGTCCAAGGGATAAGATTATTTGGGATGTAGGACATCAGTCCTATGTTCATAAAATCTTAACCGGCAGAGCATGTGAATTTGATACTTTACGTCAATATAAAGGCCTTTGTGGGTTTCCAAAACGGATTGAAAGTGAACATGACGTTTGGGAGACAGGACATAGTTCAACATCACTATCTGCAGCTATGGGAATGGCGATTGCCAGGGATATAAAAAAGGAAAAGTCCTTTGTTATTCCTGTGATTGGTGATGGTGCCTTAACTGGTGGAATGGCATTGGAAGCTTTAAACCACATTGGCCATGAAAAAAAGGATATGATCGTTATATTGAATGATAACGAAATGTCCATTGCGCCTAATGTTGGGGCATTACATAATATCCTTGGTCAATTGAGAACAGCTGGAAAATATCAATGGGTGAAAGACGAACTAGAAGTGATATTGAAAAAAGTTCCCGCTGTTGGTGGAGTTCTTGCAGCCACTGCTGAGCGGGTAAAAGATAGTCTTAAATATTTATTTGTTTCTGGTATGTTTTTTGAAGAACTTGGTTTTACTTATTTAGGACCAATTGATGGTCATAACTTTGATGACTTATTTGAAAACCTTGCCTATGCGAAAAAAACAGAAGGCCCTGTACTCCTTCATGTGATTACGAAGAAGGGGAAGGGATATAAGCCTGCAGAAAGCGATAAGACGGGTACTTGGCATGGTACAGGCCCATATAAAATGGATACAGGTGATTTTGTAAAGCCGGCGAAAGCACAGCCACCAGCATGGAGCAGTTTGGTTAGTGAGACCGTTCGAAAACTCGCTCGAGTGGACGATAGAATTGTGGCCATTACCCCCGCAATGCCTGTTGGATCAAAGCTTGAAGGTTTTGCTAGTGAGTTTCCTGATCGAATGTTTGATGTAGGGATTGCTGAGCAACATGCTGCTACGGTTGCTGCAGGATTGGCTACGCAAAATATGAAGCCTTTTCTAGCTATTTATTCCACTTTCTTACAGCGAGCATACGACCAGGTTGTACATGATATTTGTCGCCAAAACTTAAACGTATTTATTGGAATAGATCGGGCAGGTTTAGTAGGCGCAGATGGTGAAACACACCAGGGCGTATTTGATATTGCTTTTCTAAGGCATGTACCTAATATCGTTTTAATGATGCCAAAGGACGAAAACGAAGGTCAACATATGGTTTATACGGCGTTAAATTATGATGATGGACCTATTGCGATGAGATTTCCACGTGGAAATGGTGTAGGGGTACCAATGGATGAGGAATTTAAGAAGATCCCTATAGGCACTTGGGAGGTCTTAAAAGAAGGTGATGATGCGGCTATTTTAACCTTCGGAACAACGATTCCAATGGCGATGGAAGCGGCTAAGATTCTTGAAAAGCGAGGAATCTTTGTTAAAGTCATTAATGCTCGGTTCATAAAACCTCTTGATGAAAAGATGCTATTAGGTTTGTTAGAAAAAAATATCCCTCTCCTTACCGTGGAAGAAGCGGTATTACAAGGTGGATTTGGAAGTTCCGTTCTTGAATTTGCGCATGACCAAGGCTTTGCTCAGGCATTAATAGACCGAATCGGTATTCCAGACCAATTTATTGAACATGGGGATGTAGGGTTACTATTAGAAGAAATAGGATTAACTACTGAAGAAGTGGTCAAAAAAGTGTCTACAATGGCAAGGAAAAAACAGCAAAGGGCATAAATAATGAAAAATAAAGAACGATTAGATGTATTACTCGTGGAGCGAGGTTTAATTGAGACGCGAGAAAAAGCAAAAAGAGCGATTATGGCAGGGCTTGTATACACAAATGAAGAGCGGTTGGATAAACCTGGTGAAAAAGTGAAGGTGGACATTCCACTAAATATCAAAGGAAATACGATGCCATATGTCAGTCGAGGCGGGTTGAAACTTGAAAAGGCACTAAAAGTATTCGATGTAAGCGTAACAGGAAAGGTTCTGCTTGATATCGGTGCTTCTACAGGCGGTTTTACAGATTGTGCTTTACAAAATGGGGCAAAAATGTCATATGCGCTTGACGTAGGCTACAATCAGCTTGCTTGGAAGCTTAGACAGGATGAACGTGTTGTGGTTATGGAACGGACAAACTTTCGTTATGTAACTCCCTCAGATCTCGCTGGGGAAATGCCGAATTTTGCTTCTATTGACGTGTCTTTTATTTCCTTAACTCTAATTTTACCAGTATTAAAAACACTACTGATCCCAGGTAGTGATATTATTGCACTTATTAAGCCTCAATTTGAAGCAGGCCGAGATCAGGTTGGTAAAAAAGGAATTGTTCGTGACGAGAAGGTTCATTTACAAGTCATTGAAAAAATCATTCATTTTTCCGTTAAAGAAGGATATATAGTAACTAATCTTTCCTATTCACCAATTACAGGTGGCGATGGGAATATTGAATTTTTACTACATTTAAAATGGGAAGGTGAGCGGGAGCTCGGTGAAAGTATTCTCCCTATCGGACCAATGGATATCGTAAAACAAGCTCATCTAGAATTTAAAACGAAACAGACACCAGAAGGATAGGCAATTGCTTATCCTTTTGTGTATATTAATGTATTTTTATAAAGGATTTTCATGTACAACTTTAGGAAAATGGGCTAACATATGAAATATATACGACATTTTAGTACAAAATACTCTGATGTTTTTAAAGACTATGGGGTGAAAGAATGAATAAAGGTCAACGTCATATTAAAATTAGAGAAATTATTGCCAGCAACGATATTGAGACTCAGGATGATTTGGTTGATGAGCTAAAAAATGCTGGTTACAATGTGACACAAGCCACCGTTTCACGTGATATTAAAGAACTTCATTTAGTAAAGGTTCCATTGATTGATGGGCGTTATAAATACAGCCTTCCAGCGGATCAGCGTTTTAATCCATTGCAAAAGTTAAAAAGATCTTTAATTGATGCTTTTGTAAGAATCGATCCTGCGGGGCATTTACTCGTTATGAAATGTTTGCCAGGTAATGCTATGGCAATTGGTGCCCTCATTGACAATCTGGATTGGGAAGAAATATTAGGAACGATTTGTGGTGACGATACCATGTTAATTATTTGTCGAACACCAGAAGATACAGAAGTCATTACAAATCGGTTCCTTGACATGCTTTAATTGGGGGAGAGTTCGTTGTTAGCAGAACTATCAATAAAAAACTTTGCGATAATCGAATCCCTTTCCATTTCCTTTGAAAAGGGGTTAACTGTATTAACCGGAGAAACAGGCGCAGGAAAATCTATAATCATTGATGCCATCCATTTATTGGTAGGCGGCAGAGGATCCGCAGAATTTGTGCGTCATGGTGAGGAGAAGGCTGAAATAGAGGGGCTTTTTCAACTAGATGATCCAAATCATCCAATTATTTCGAAATCATTAGAATTTGGTATAGAAATTGAAGAAGGTATGGTGGTTCTAAGACGAGACATATCACGGACCGGAAAAAGTGTTTGTCGAATCAATGGAAAGCTTGTTACAATATCAACCCTTCGTGAAATAGGTTCCACTCTTGTAGATATTCATGGGCAACATGAACATCAAGAGTTAATGGATGAAATGATACATTTATCATTGCTCGATCAGTTTGGTTCGGAGGAAATTGCAGGTTCACATGCAGAATACCTAGATGTCTTTCGAAGGTACGAGCAAACACTTCAAAAGCTAAAGTCATTAAGTGAGAATGATCAACAAACTGCGCACCGACTGGATTTGATTCAATTTCAATTAGACGAAATTCAAAAAGCCAATCTAAAACTTCATGAAGATGAAGAGCTTTCAGAAGAAAGAAGAAAGTTAGGGAATTTTGAAAGGACGTTTGAGGCCATCCAATCGAGTTATACGGCCTTGCATGGGGAGCAGAGAGGTCTTGACTGGCTAAGTATGGTCATGGGTTACCTAGAAGATGCTGCGGCGCTAGACACAACGTATAAAGATATATTTGAAGCTGTTTCGAATAGCTATTACCAGCTAGAAGATGCTGCGAGAACTTTACGAAATGAACTGGATGGATTAGAATACGATCCGCAAAGGTTAAATGAAATTGAGGATCGACTAAATGAAATTAACCAGTTAAAACGTAAATATGGTAAAACGATTAATGATATTGTTGAATATGCAGCAAAGATTGAAGAAGAAATTGAAACCTTACAGAACAAAGAAACACATATTTCTGAATTAGAAAAAGAATTATCTTCCATCAAAAAAGATTTGATTCTTGAGGCTAAGCAGTTATCTGAAATCCGTCATAAGTGGGCAGATAAACTTACGAAGCTTATTCATAAGGAATTGAAGGAATTATACATGGCCAAGACTATATTTGAAATGCGGTTTGAAACGGATTTTGAGCATTTCTCTAAAACAGGAGTGGACCATGTGGAATTTTATATTTCGACTAACCCTGGTGAGCCACTGAAGCCTTTGTCACGGGTTGCTTCAGGGGGAGAATTATCAAGGATTATGTTGGCCCTCAAGAGCATTTTTTCTCAACACCAAGGTGTTACCTCAATTATTTTTGATGAGGTAGATACCGGTGTCAGCGGAAGAGTAGCTCAATCCATCGCAGAAAAGATTTATAAGGTAGCATCTGGTTCACAAGTTTTATGTATTTCCCATTTACCTCAAGTAGCTGCCATGGCAGATACTCATTTGTTTATTTCAAAGGTTATTACTGGAGGAAGAACAAAAACTTATGTAACACCGTTGAATGTTGAAGAGAAGATTAAAGAAATTGGCAGAATGATTTCTGGAGCGGAAATTACCGATCTTACGAAGAAACACGCTGAAGAATTAATATTTTTAGCAGGTGAAAATAAAAAAACTTGAAAAGCTATCCAATAAGGGTAGCTTTTTTATGTTAAACCGAGTTATAAATGCTTGTCAAGGAGGCAAAATTAAAGATGTAGCCATTTCTTCAAAGTTGTGAAAAGAAGCGAGGAGAGTGAAAAATTTGAAGTTAGACATAATTAGAAAGATTATTGGTGGAATTCTCCTTGTTTCATTAATTAGCCTTATCTTTTTTCAGCCTATACAGCAGTACATGGCAATACCAAAAACCATTACAGTTTTTGAAGGTCAAGATTACACGTTTAAAAAGGCTGCCCCGGTATCAGCCGCTATACAATCTCGCAACTCAAATATCACACTTGCTCAGGAAAAACATGCAGTATCGGTACAGGCAACAGAAAAAGGGAAAAACGAAATGCTTCTAGAATTTGCTGGTATCCCTATAAAAAAGGTCGATGTACATGTTTTAAAGGATTTTCGTGTCATTCCAGGTGGTCAATCAATTGGTGTAAAGCTAAATACAGTAGGTGTCTTAGTGGTCGGACACCATTTAATCAATACAGCAAATGGAAAAAAATCACCTGGTGATATTGCAGGAATCAAAGTTGGAGATATTATTACGGAAATAAATGGGAACAAAATTGAAAAAATGACAGATGTAGCACCATTTGTTCAAACAGCTGGACAGGATGGAAAAGCTCTTGATATGGTTATTAGTAGAGAAAGTGGAAAATTTACGACAAAACTTACTCCTTTAAAAGATAAAGGAGAAAACACTTATAAGCTTGGTTTATATATCAGGGATTCAGCAGCAGGAATTGGGACCATGACCTTTGTTCATCCACAATCTAAAAAATATGGTGCCCTAGGACATGTCATCTCAGACATGGATACAAAAAAGCCAATTGTCGTTGAAGATGGACAAATTGTCCGTTCTACCGTTACCTCTATTGAGAAGGGAAGTAATGGGGATCCAGGTGAAAAACTTGCACGTTTTTCTTCTGATCGTGAAATTGTTGGAAATATCCAAAAAAACAGCCCCTTTGGTATTTTTGGGGAGCTAAATAAAGATTTAAAAAATGGAATCATGGATAAACCGCTGCCAATAGCATTATCCCATCAGGTGAAAGAAGGACCTGCAAAAATCTTAACAGTGGTCAACGATGACCGAGTAGAAGAATTTAACATAGAGATAGTTAGTACAATTCCGCAAAAGTTTCCAGCTACTAAGGGCATGGTGATAAAAGTAACGGACCCAAAGCTTCTTGAAAAGACCGGAGGAATCGTGCAAGGAATGAGTGGAAGTCCGATTATTCAAGATGGAAAGCTCGTTGGTGCCGTAACACATGTCTTTGTGAATGATCCTACCTCTGGATATGGTGTTCATATTGAGTGGATGCTAAATGAAGCTGGAATTAATATATACGAAACACCAAAGAATAAAGCAAGTTAACTTAGAAAATAATCGTTCTCTTCCGCGATTAAATATTAGTGTCACCCTTCTTGAGCGAAATAGGTAATCATCCTATTTTGCTTCTTCTTTTGTTCAGGCTGTGTTAAAGAACAGTGTTGATATTTACACCCTGTTGATTGGAGTGGAAGGCACGAAGACTCCTGTGGGAGTGTGGTTCAGGGGAGACCCCGCAGGCGCAAGCGCCGAGGAGGCTCGCCGAAACACCCACGGAAAGCGAAGTGCCTGGAGCGGAAATCAACAGACAAGTTTAACAGCGCTTTGTTTAAAAATTTTTCGACAAAAATCTGTTAATTGTTGGAAAAGACGCGAATTTAGTCGAATGAGTGAGAAAAACAGAGAAAAGATAAGATTTTATCACTATTTTAAGAAATATTAAAAAAATGAGAGGAATTTTTGTTGCATTGTCGAATTTGTAATTTAGAATAGAATTTAGAGACTACAGACATTAAGAAAAATGAAATAGAGAATTGAACAGATTGAGGGAGGAACTGGAATTGAAGAAAATCAAAGTTTGTGTCGTTGATGATAATAGGGAATTAGTTGGATTATTAGAGGACTACATTTCGTCCCAAGATGATATGGAAGTTGAAGGAATTGCTCATAATGGACAAGAATGCTTGGAGATGTTAGCTTCTGTTGATCCAGATGTTCTTGTTTTGGATATTATTATGCCGCATCTTGATGGTTTGGCTGTCCTTGAACGCCTGCGTGAACTAAAAAAAGGAGCACTTCCAAATGTAATCATGCTGACTGCCTTTGGCCAGGAAGATGTAACAAAAAAAGCTGTTGAATTGGGAGCGTCTTATTTTATTTTGAAACCATTTGATATGGAGAACTTAGGTAGCCATATTCGTCAGGTAAGTGGTAATGCAAGTGCATTTACCCGTAAGATGCCAACAACCAGTTATCGTTCTCACTCTGAGCAAAAGCCTAAAAATTTAGATGCAAGTATTACTAGTATTATTCATGAAATCGGTGTTCCGGCGCATATTAAGGGATATTTATATTTGCGGGAAGCTATTTCCATGGTATATAACGATATCGAGTTATTAGGATCTATTACAAAGGTATTGTACCCAGACATCGCAAAAAAATATAACACAACAGCAAGTCGTGTTGAACGTGCCATTCGTCATGCCATTGAAGTGGCTTGGAGTCGCGGCAATATCGACTCCATTTCTTCATTGTTTGGCTATACAGTCAGTATGTCAAAGGCAAAGCCGACCAATAGTGAATTTATTGCCATGGTTGCAGATAAACTTCGTTTGGAGCATAAGGCTTCTTGAAAGGGTGAGGAATAACCTTACCTAAGCCCAACCATAAGAAAGACCAATGAATGTTCATTGGTCTTTTATTTATGATTAGAAAGCACTCCCTAATTTTTTGAAAATCTGATAATATAAAGAATGCATGAACTAGCCTTCATATTACATACGTTTTTGGTGCTGAAAGGATGTAAAACCTCTTGTTTGAAACATTACTGTTGAATTTCCTTTTTATACTTTTACCAGTTGTCATTTTTTTAATCTTCTTTGAAAATAGGCCAAATTCTTTTAACAAAATAATCCTTATTTTTCTGTCAACAGTAACTATGGTTCTTTGTATGACCATTCCAATTAAATTGAAAGTTGGATTTAATGTTGATTTGCGGTACATTCCAATTATTATTGTCTCCCTTTTTGGAGGCTACAAAAAGGTATTTCCTTTATATGTAGTATTAAATATATATCGTTATTATTTAGGTGGAGACGGAATCCATCAATCATTTATATATTCTACTGGTGTGTTTATTCTTTTACCTGCTTTTAGTAAACGGTTTATACAATTAAGTTCTAAAAGGAGAATTTCTTCTACAGCAATGGTTTCATTTCTGAATGTAGGGGTGTATCTCATAAGCTTAAGTTTTTATTTTAATTCTTTAAATAGGGAATTTTGGACTCTTACATTTTATACCCTGACAACCTACACAGGAATGATGATCATCATTATGGTCTTAATAGAGCAAATAATTACAAATTCAAAAAATCGAGAAAGATTTTTACAATCTGAACGTTTAAATGTTGTCAGTGAATTATCTGCTAGTGTTTCTCATGAAATTAGAAACCCGCTTACGGTAACAAGTGGTTTTCTACAGCTTCTAAGTGAATCCAAAACAATCAATCAAGAGGAACGAAGATATGTTGAATTATCATTGCAAGAATTAAATCGAGCCGAAAGGATTGTTAGTAACTATCTCTCTCTTGCTAAGCCACAATCAGAAAATATGATTTACTCTGACTTTAGAGAAGAGGCAGAATATATAAAGGATCTAATCATTCCTTATGCGACTATGCATCAAGTGGAAGTCCAATTCTGTTTTAATAACACACTAAAAAAGAGATATGATAAGAACCAAATACAGCAATGTTTAATAAATTTATTAAAAAACGGAATTGAAGCTATGAAGGATAAAGGTGGTACGCTAATCATTGATATTTTTGAACAAAAGCAAAATATAGTTTTTAAAATTTCAGATACTGGGATTGGAATGACAAAGGAAGAAATTTTACGGTTAGGGAAACCGTACTATTCTACGAAGGAAGAAGGAACAGGTCTTGGAATGTTAATGGTATATAGTACCGTTAATAAGGTGAAGGGGAAAATAGAGGTAGAAAGTGAGAAAGGGAGAGGTACTACCTTTCTCATAACGATACCAGTTTAAGCCTTCATCCTATGAATGAAGGCATTTATTTATTATTAATATGTTATAAAGGAAGTATCTACTTATTTTCTTGTTTCTTTTCTAATTCCATTAATTTTTGGATTAGAATATGCTGTGGCATATGCATAAGCTGTTCTAGTGGAACGTTTAACTGCTTAGAAAGTTTAATGGCTGTTTCTGGCGATAATTGTAATGGTTTCATTATAAAGTTCCTCCATTTTTTGAAGTTGGGAAGTGAAAAAATGACACAAATTTTTGCGCATCGTGGTTATTCGGCTTCTTTTGCTGAGAATACAATGGGCGCCTTTTATGAAGCGGAAAAGGCTGGAGCAGATGGTATAGAACTCGATGTTCAATTAACTAAAGACGGCGAGATTGTCGTTATTCACGATGAAAAAGTGGATAGAACCACAAGTGGTACTGGATTTGTTAAAGATTTTTTATTTAAAGAAATTAGAAATCTAAATGCTAATCATAAGGGTCTTAAAAAAGAACCGATTCCATCCCTAATTGAAGTACTAGAGTGGATGCGGACAAACAAGCTTGTATGTAACATTGAACTAAAGAATGGGTTGATTCCCTATGAAGGAATGGAAGAAAAAGTCGTTCAGCTTGTTCGAAGGTATGGATTAGCTGATCGAATTATTATTTCCTCCTTTAATCACTATAGTATAGTCTATAGTTACAGGATAGCCCCAGAAATTGAAACAGCACCTCTATTTATTGAAGGGATTTATATGCCATGGATTTATTCACAATCGATTAGAGCAAGAGGGATTCACCCTAAACACTCATCGATGTCGGATAATATCATCATGAATACTATGGATAACGGGATTGCTGTGAGACCGTATACGGTCAATAAGGACGTAGATATGCACCGATTCTTTAATATTAATTGTACGGCTATTATTACTGATGATCCTATGAAGGCGCTTCGAATAAGGAAACAATATGAAAAGAGACCGTAACGGCCTCTTTTTTATTTTTTAGCTCTGCTAAATTTGCCTGTTGATTTCCGCTCCAGGCACGAGCGGTTCGTGGGTGTTTCGGCGAGCCTCCTCGGCCAAAAAAGCGCCTGCGGGGTCTCCCCTGAACCATACTCCCACAGGAGTCTTCGTGCCTTCCGCTCCAATCAACAGGGTGTAAAAATCAACACTGTTCTTTAACACAGACTATTTTTTAAATTTCGTTTGTACTTTATTTCTTTTACGATCTCTATGGAAGATAAAGCCAGCTACAAATCCTAGACCTCCGATAAAGAAAAGTAAGCCCACGATAAATTGTAGGAGTAAAAATGGAAAGGGGGCTTGGAGAATACCAAATGTCATATCACGCATTAATTTAATCCCTAAAGCGGCAAAAATTCCTGGAATGACTAAAATAGCAAGGGCGATAATCCGTTTCATACATAAATCCTTCCAAAGTTTAATTTTAATTAATGTTCTACCTCATCAAAATATTAGTACATAGATAAAATTTGTCAAGACTTGTGTTTGGTAATAAAATAAAACATGAAGAAAATTGCATGGGTTTATTAGAATTAAATGAAAAAAATTTCTTTTTTCAAAGGGGTATTAATCATGCAAAACGTGATGATTGTTGGCGCTGGAAAAGGCGGTTCTGCAATCTTAAAAATTCTGAAAGAATCTGAGGTGCTAAGGGTTGCAGCAGTAATTGACCGTAACGAGGATGCACCGGGCATTTTATTAGCCAAAAAAGAGGGCATTCAAACAGGGACAAGCTGGAAGCCTTTTATAACAGAGAATATAGATATAATTATCGAAGTGACGGGAAATAACGCGGTCTTTCAAGAGTTAAGAGATACAAAGAATAAGAAGACAGTATTGATTCCGGGGAGCGTGGCTTTCCTAGTTTCACAGCTAATGGAAGAAAAAGAAGAATTGGTGCAAAAACACCAAAATGAATCGTATCAACAGGAATTGATTTTCAATGCAACGAACGATGGGATGCTTGTAATTGATAATCATGGAAAAGTCATTTTGTTTAACAAGCGTGCTGAAGAAATAATGGGGGTGAAGAAAGATCAGGCAATTGGCAAGAACGTAGTGGATGTAATCCCTACAACTCGCCTCCCTTTGATTCTTGAGAGTAGGAGAATAGAGGCAAACCAGGAAATGGTGTTAAGTAATGAAAGAAAAATTATTACAACACGTATTCCGATTATTGAAGAAAATGGAACATTAATAGGGGCTTTCGCTGTTTTTAAAGATATAACTGAGGTGGTTAATCTAGCGGAAGAAATCACTGATTTAAAGGAAATTCAAACAATGCTTCAAGCTATTATTCACTCTAGTGACGATGCCATTTCCGTTGTTGATGAAAATGGACGAGGTATCCTGATCAATCCTGCTTACACTCGTATTACCGGACTAACACAAGAGCAAGTACTTGGTAAACCTGCGACTGCAGACATTTCTGAAGGAGAAAGTATGCATATGAAGGTACTTCAAACCAGAAGAGCGGTCCGTGGTACCCCAATGAGAGTTGGCCCAAATAAACGAGAAGTGATTGTAAACGTTGCACCAATTATTGTTAAGGGAAAATTAAAGGGCAGCGTTGGGGTTATCCATGACATGTCTGAAATTAAATCTCTGAATCGGGAATTAAATCGGGCTAGACAGTTGATTCGTAAATTGGAGGCAAAATATACCTTCGAGGATATTATCGGTCATTCAGAAGAAATGATGCTGGCGATTGAGCAAGCAAAGCTTGGAGCGAAAACACCTGCAACAGTCCTCCTTAGAGGAGAGTCAGGGACAGGGAAAGAATTATTCGCCCATGCTATACATAATGCAAGTGATCGAAAATACAACAAGTTTATTCGTGTGAACTGTGCTGCCATTTCTGAAACGTTATTGGAGAGCGAGTTATTTGGTTATGAAGAAGGTGCTTTTTCTGGGGCGGTAAGAGGTGGAAAAAAAGGCTTTTTTGAAGAAGCGAATAATGGAAGTATTTTTCTTGATGAAATTGGTGAGCTTTCTGCCAATACACAAGCAAAGCTGTTAAGGGTACTGCAGGAAAATGAAATTACTCGTGTAGGTGGAACGAAGCCTATTTCTATTAATGTCAGAGTCATTGCGGCCACCAATGTTAATTTAGAAAAAGGTATTGCCAGTGGTTCCTTTAGGGAAGACTTATACTATCGTTTGAATCGAATGCCTATTCATATTCCGCCGTTAAGAAAACGAAAGGAAGAAATTCCTGTTCTCTGTGCGAGGTTAATTTTAAAAATTAATCGTGATTATGGTAGGAATGTTGAAGGAGTTACGCCTGCAGCGTTATTTCAGTTAATGGGATATGATTGGCCAGGGAACGTTCGGGAATTAGAAAATATACTTGGCAGAGCTATTATTTTTATGAAATACAATGAGACATTAATTGATGTCCATCATTTACCTGAATTACAAAATAAAAAAGGTACGGTCCACTCCCAAACAAATTCTAATGATTCTTTCACATTAGGACAATCCTTATCGGATCTATTAGAGGATTATGAGGCAAAGATTATCCAACAAACACTTACCCGATTAAATGGCAATAAAACTTTAACGGCAAAAACGTTAGGTTTATCAGTAAGGAATTTATATTATAAGCTTGATAAATACAGTATTGAAAAAGATAGCATGCAATAATTTTCATAGTGTGAAAATTATTGCAGAGTGCTTTTGAGTAAAATGAAGCGTTTTCAAATTTAAAAGTTGGCACGAAACTTGCATATTAATAAAATGGAGTTGCAGGAAAAGGAGAAAGGGTTGATAACAACTTGTTGCTAGACTCATTAATTGAAAAAGCAACCCGGGAAGGCACTAATACGGTTGCAGTTGCTGCCGCAGAGGATGTAGAGGTAATTGAAGCGATTTTAGATGCAGTCAATCGAAACCTCGCTCGTTTTATCCTGTTCGGCGACCAAAATAAAATCAAATCTTTACTAGAAATGAAAAAGTATGATGATCGGGGAAATAACTCATTAAAAATCATTCATACAAATTCAACAATGGATTCAGCTGCATTAGCTGTTAAGGCGGTCTTTCAAAAAGAAGCCGATGTTTTGATGAAAGGGAATCTCCCTACTAATTTCATTTTAAAAGCTGTCTTAAATAAGGAATTTGGCTTAAGAACGGGAAATGTGCTATCACATGTTGCTTTTTTTGAGATTCCAGGATATGAGCGGTTTACCATTGTTACCGATGCAGCTATGAATATTGCACCTGATCTCCAACAAAAAGCACAAATTATTAATAACGCTGTTTCTTTAGCAAAATGTATAGGAATTGAAACACCAAAAGTTGCTCCATTAGCTGCTGTAGAAGTGGTAAATCCTTCGATGCAGGCAACAGTTGACGCAGCCTCACTAACCATGATGAATAAGCGTGGTCAAATTCCTGGCTGCATTGTTGATGGCCCTCTTGCCTTAGATAATGCAGTTTCGGTATCAGCGGCAGAACATAAAGGAATCCAGAGTGAAGTAGCCGGCCACGCTGATATTCTGTTGGTTCCGACAATTGAGGTTGGTAATGTATTATATAAATCATTAATTTATTTTGCTAAAGCGAAGGTGGGGGCTGTTATTGCTGGGGCTAAGGCGCCAATTGTTTTAACATCACGAGCAGACTCAGCAGAAAGTAAGCTTTATTCACTCGCATTAGCGTTATGTTGTGTTACAAAATAGAGATTCTTAAAATTCGAGGAGGAATACGAACATGGAAATTTTCAAGTATTTAGAGACTTATGATTATGAGCAAGTGGTGTTTTGCCAAGATAAACAATCTGGGTTAAAAGCAATTATTGCCATTCATGATACTACACTTGGACCTGCTTTGGGTGGAACACGCATGTGGACATATGAGTCAGAGGATGCAGCAATTGAAGATGCACTTCGATTAGCAAAAGGGATGACTTATAAAAATGCTGCAGCAGGATTAAATCTTGGTGGAGGAAAAACAGTTATCATTGGTGATCCTCGAAAAGATAAGAACGAAGAAATGTTCCGAGCTTTTGGACGTTACATTCAAGGGCTAAATGGAAGATATATTACTGCTGAAGATGTTGGTACAACTGTTGCTGATATGGATTTAATTCATGAAGAGACTGATTATGTTACAGGTATCTCTCCAGCATTTGGTTCTTCAGGTAACCCATCACCTGTAACTGCTTATGGTGTATATAGAGGAATGAAAGCAGCAGCAAAAGCAGCTTTCGATTCAGATTCTCTTGAAGGAAAAGTAATTGCCGTACAGGGTGTTGGGAATGTCGCTTATAACCTATGCCGCCACTTGCACGAAGAAGGGGCAAAGTTAATTGTAACTGATATTAACAAAGAAGCAGTTCAACGTGCGGTTGAAGAATTTGGAGCTCGTGCCGTTGATCCTAATGAAATTTATAATGTTGAATGTGATATCTATGCACCATGTGCATTAGGTGCAACAATCAATGACGATACAATTCCACAATTAAAAGCGAAAGTAATTGCTGGAGCTGCAAACAATCAATTAAAAGAAACTCGTCATGGTGATCTTATTCATGAAATGGGCATTATTTATGCACCTGACTATGTAATCAATGCGGGTGGAGTCATTAACGTTGCAGATGAACTTTATGGATATAACCGTGAACGGGCATTAAAGAAAGTTGAGCAGCTTTATACAAGTATTGAAAAGGTAATCGAAATCTCCAAACGTGATGGTATTCCAACCTATCTGGCTGCCGATCGTATGGTTGAAGAGAGAATTGAAAGAATGCGTAATTCAAGAAGCCAGTTCCTTCAGAACGGACATCACATTTTAAGTCGCAGAATTTCAAGATAAACACATTTGTGGAATAAGATTAGGGGCAGAACGCTGAATACGATATTCAGCGTCTTTGCCTTTAGATAGATGTCTAAAATGGAGGTAACAACGTGCTAGATAAAGAATATCGAATTCTCATCATCAACCCAGGCTCAACATCCACTAAGATCGGAGTCTTCGATAACGAAGTTTCAATTTTTGAAAAAACCATTCGTCATGATATAGAAGAAATTAATTCCTATACTAATATTATTGATCAATATGAATTTAGAAAAAATACGATTTTGGAGACGCTGGACAAAGAAGGAATAAATATCTCTAAATTATCCGCCGTTTGCGGTCGTGGTGGATTGCTTCGCCCTATTGAAGGGGGCACCTATGCTGTTAATGATCGAATGCTTGAAGACCTGCGTGCTGGTTTTTCAGGTCAGCATGCATCAAACTTGGGTGGAATTATTGCCTATGAAATTGCATCAGGATTAAATATTCCATCCTTTATTGTAGATCCTGTCGTTGTAGATGAACTCGATCAGATTGCTAGAATTTCCGGCTTCTCATTGATTGAAAGAAAGAGTATTTTTCATGCGTTAAATCAAAAAGCAGTCGCTCGAAGAGTAGCAAAGGATCTTGGGAAAAAGTACACAGATTTGAACTTAATAGTTACCCATATGGGAGGCGGTATCACCGTTGGCATACATAAACAGGGGAGAGTAGTTGATGTGAACAACGGTCTACACGGGGATGGGCCATTTAGTCCAGAACGTGCCGGAACAGTGCCTGCAGGTGATTTAGTTGCCCTTTGTTTCTCAGGAGAACATTATCGTGAAGAGATAATGAAAAAACTTGTTGGACAGGGTGGCTTAGTAGGTTACCTTGGAACAAACGATGCCATAAAAGTAGAACAGCGAATTGAAGCTGGAGACCAAGAGGCGAAGCTGGTTTATGATGCTATGGCCTATCAAGTGGCAAAAGAGATTGGTGCCGCAAGTGCAGTACTATCAGGAAAAGTAGATGCAATTATTTTAACGGGCGGTCTTGCATATGGAAAAGGCTTTGTGAAATCTATCACCGATCGGATTAATTGGATTGCGGACGTCATTGTCCAACCAGGTGAGAATGAACTCCAAGCGCTTGCAGAAGGAGCCCTTCGAGTCCTTCGCGGAGAAGAAGAAGTGAAAACGTACCCAGGAAATTTTTTAACTGCAAAAATCTAGGGAAAATGGGGAGGAAATACAATTGGCACAAGAATACGATTTAGTCATTCTTGGCGGGGGAACTGGCGGTTATGTTGCTGCCATTCGCGCCTCACAGCTCGGACTAAAAACAGCTATAGTAGAAAAAGGGAAGCTTGGTGGGACTTGTCTGCATCAAGGGTGTATTCCTAGTAAGGCACTACTTCGCAGCGCAGAAGTCTTTGCAACAGCCAAACATAGCGAAAACTTTGGAGTAGTTACTGGCGATGTGTCTGTTGATTTTGGAAGAGTACAGGAAAGAAAAAATAAAATTATTGACCAGCTTCATAAAGGTGTTCAACATCTTATGAAACAAGGCAAGATTGATGTTTTTCATGGAATAGGCCGCATCTTAGGTCCATCTATTTTTTCACCAATGCCTGGAACGATTTCGGTTGAGATGAACAATGGTGACGACAATGAAATGTTACTTCCTAAAAACGTGATTGTAGCAACTGGTTCAAGACCTAGAACACTTCCAGGACTTGAAATTGATGGAGAATATGTAATGTCTTCAGATGAAGCGCTACAGCTTGAAGCACTTCCAAGTTCAATTGTTATTGTCGGCGGCGGTGTCATCGGAATTGAATGGGCATCTATGCTTTCTGATTTCGGAGTAGAAGTGACGGTTATTGAGTATGCTGATCGAATTATTCCGACTGAAGATAAAGAAATCTCCAAAGAGTTGCAACGTTTAATGAAGAAAAAAGGAGTTAAACTGGTAACTAGTGCGAAAGTACTTCCAGAAACACTCGTAAAGGATAATGGTGTGCGCATAAGCGCTGAAGTGAAAGGTGAACAGAAGGAATTTAAGGCTGAAAAACTTCTTGTATCTGTGGGACGTCAAGCGAATACGGAAGGAATCGGACTTGAGAATACCGAAATTCAAGTTGAAAAAGGCTTTGTTGTTACAAATGAATTTTTCCAAACGAAGGAATCACATATTTATGCCATTGGTGATGTAATTGGTGGTTTACAGTTAGCACACGTTGCTTCTCACGAGGGTATAGTTGCTGTTGAGCATATCGCTGGTAAGGATCCGTCACCATTTGACTATAATCTAGTTTCAAGATGTATTTACAGTAATCCAGAGGTTTCTAGTGTAGGAATAACAGAGGAACAAGCAAAGGAAAATGGGCATAAAGTGAAAATTGGAAAGTTTTCCTTTAAGGCGATTGGGAAGGCCCTTGTTTTTGGAGAATCAGATGGATTTGTGAAAATTGTTGCTGATGAAGAGACCAATGATATTCTAGGGGTGCATATGATTGGTCCACATGTGACAGATATGATTTCTGAGGCAGGACTCGCCATGGTATTAGATGCGACACCGTGGGAAATTGCTCATACCATTCATCCACATCCAAGTCTTTCAGAGGCAATTGGTGAAGCCGCACTAGCGGTTGACGGGAAGGCAATACATTCATAAGTAAGTTAAGGTTATTAGCGAACAAATGGGAGGTAAGAAATAAATGACTGAAAATCGTCATGAAGCTTTAGGATTAAGCGATGGAAAAGTTTTGGAAATGTATGAAACAATGCTTCTAGCCCGTCGTATTGATGAACGGATGTGGTTATTGAATCGTGCTGGTAAAATACCATTTGTCATCTCATGTCAAGGACAGGAAGCAGCACAAGTAGGAGCTGCATTTGCACTCGATCGAGAAAAGGATTATGTTCTTCCATATTATCGTGATATGGGTGTAGTGTTAACGTTTGGTATGACACCAAGAGAACTAATGCTTTCAGGGTTTGCGAAAGCGGAGGATCCAAATTCAGGCGGACGACAAATGCCAGGTCACTTTGGGCAAAAGAAGAACCGAATTGTAACAGGATCTTCTCCAGTTACTACCCAGGTTCCACATGCAGTAGGAATTGCGCTTGCAGGGAAAATGGAAAGAAAAGATCTAGTTACGTTTGTAACCTTTGGTGAAGGATCATCCAACCAAGGTGACTTCCATGAAGGGGCTAACTTTGCAGGCGTGCATAAACTTCCAGTCATTTTCATGTGTGAAAATAATAAATACGCAATTTCTGTGCCAATTGAGAAACAATTAGCATGTGAAAAGGTATCTGACCGTGCGATCGGGTATGGTATGCCAGGAATCACTGTTGACGGAAATGATCCATTAGAAGTTTATAAAGCAGTGAAAGAGGCTGCTGATCGTGGCCGTCGTGGAGAAGGGCCAACTCTTGTTGAAACAGTTTCTTACCGTCTTACCCCACACTCATCTGATGATGATGACCGTTCTTACCGGGCACCTGATGAAGTAGCAAAAGCAAAAACGCAAGATCCGATTATTACATTTGGTGCGTATTTAAAGGAAACAGGTATCTTGAATGATGAGTTGGAAAAAGAAATAAACGACCGCGTGATGAAGCTGGTGAATGAAGCTACAGATTATGCTGAAAATGCACCTTATGCTGCACCAGAAGAAGCGTTGAAGTTTGTTTATGCACAGGAGTAAGGGGGATATAACATGGCGATTATTTCTTATATTGATTCAATAACTATGGCCATTCGGGAAGAAATGGAACGGGATCCTAAGGTTTTTGTATTAGGCGAAGATGTAGGGGTAAAAGGCGGCGTGTTTAAAGCTACACAAGGCCTGTATGAACAATTTGGCGAGGAACGCGTCATCGATGCACCTCTTGCTGAATCTGCCATTGCAGGGGTTGGAATTGGTGCAGCAATGTACGGAATGCGCCCAATTGCCGAAATGCAATTTGCTGATTTCATCATGCCAGCTGTCAATCAAATTATTTCAGAAGCAGCGAAAGTCCGTTATCGTTCGAATAATGATTGGAGCTGTCCAATTGTTATACGTGCTCCTTATGGCGGCGGCGTTCACGGTGCGTTGTATCATTCTCAATCAGTTGAGGCTGTATTTGCTAATCAACCGGGATTGAAAATTGTAATGCCGTCTACACCATATGATGCGAAAGGCTTGTTAAAGGCAGCCATTCGTGATAATGACCCGGTTTTATTTTTCGAGCACAAAAGGGCTTATCGTTTAATAAAGGGAGAAGTCCCAACAGATGATTACACTTTGCCAATCGGAAAAGCTGATGTGAAGCGTGACGGAGATGACATTACCGTTATTACCTACGGTCTATGTGTACATTTTGCCCTCCAAGCGGCTGAAAAATTAGCGAAGGATGGAATCTCTGCACATATTCTTGATTTGAGAACCGTATACCCTCTTGATAAAGAAGCTATTATTGAAGCAGCTTCAAAAACAGGTAAAGTCTTGCTTGTTACCGAGGATACAAAAGAAGGCAGTATTATGAGTGAAGTATCAGCTATTATTGCCGAAAATTGCTTGTTTGAATTAGATGCTCCAATAATGCGCCTAGCTGGACCTGATGTACCAGCCATGCCATATGCTCCAACAATGGAAAAATTCTTTATGGTAAACCCTGATAAAGTCGAAAAAGCAATGAGAGAACTAGCCGAGTATTAAGGAGGTACGGAATAGTGGTAATTGAACAAATTAAAATGCCTCAGCTAGGGGAAAGTGTAACCGAGGGTACGATCAGTAAGTGGTTAGTATCTGTTGGTGATAAAGTAAATAAATACGATCCCCTTGCAGAGGTTATGACAGATAAAGTAAATGCAGAAGTCCCATCCTCCTTTACAGGTGTGATTAAAGAACTAATTGCTAACGAAGAAGATACCCTAGCGGTTGGAGAAATCATTTGTACAATTGAAGTTGAGGGTGGAGAAAGTCCTCAGGTTAAAACAGAAGCTGTAGTTCCAACATCATCCAGCAGTGTGGAAACTACAGCTCCAGTTGACCAAGGAAACAAAGCGCGTTATTCTCCAGCAGTTTTGAAAATATCTCAAGAACATGGTATTGACCTAACGCAGGTGTCAGGCACTGGTGCAGGTGGAAGGATTACAAGAAAAGACCTACTGAAATTGATTGAATCTGGAAATATCCCTGTTGCTGGCCAAAGGATGGAAGCTGTAAAAGTAGAAACAGTTGTTCAGCCTGGACCTCAAAAGCAAGAGGTATCACAACCGGTATCTACATCCACACCAAAGCCACCATCTGCACAACCGGTTCATATTCCAGTGGAAGCTGGTGACATAGAAATCCCGGTTACTGGCATTCGAAAAGCAATTGCTGCCAATATGCTTCGCAGCAAGCATGAAGCGCCACATGCTTGGACTATGATGGAAGTGGACGCAACCAATTTGGTTGACTATCGTAATTCTCTTAAAGATGAGTTTAAGAAAAAAGAAGGCTTTAATCTAACATTCTTTGCTTTCTTTGTAAAAGCGGTAGCCCAAGCATTAAAAGAGTTCCCACAAATAAATTCTATGTGGGCTGGAGAAAAAATCATTCAAAAGAAAGACATTAATATTTCGATTGCCGTTGCAACAGATGATGCCTTATTCGTACCTGTCATTAAAAATGCAGATGAAAAAACGATTAAAGGAATTGCCCGTGAAATTTCGGAGCTTGCAGTTAAGGTAAGAACCGGAAAATTACGATCTGAAGATATGCAGGGTGGAACATTCACAGTGAACAACACAGGATCATTTGGATCTGTTCAATCCATGGGAATTATCAATTATCCGCAAGCTGCCATTCTTCAAGTGGAATCCATTGTGAAGCGCCCTGTAGTGATGAATAATGGAATGATCGCTGTTCGTGACATGGTTAATTTATGTATGTCCCTTGACCATAGAGTATTAGATGGACTTGTTTGCGGTCGTTTCTTACAACGTGTGAAGGAAATTCTAGAAAATACATCAAAATCAACAACTTCCATTTATTAATAACAATAACCGTTGCCAAATTGATGGCGACGGTTATTTGTTTAGTTGCCTGAATTCTGTTTGTACCATAAAATAGTATTTAGTAGAATTAATTGAATTTTATTTCAATTACGTATATGGAAAGGGGATGAGGAGTTTGGAAAAAATAATGAATCAGTCTTTTCCATTTATGTCGAAAGATGAATGGAAAGAAAAAGCAGAAAAATCGTTAAAAGGAAGAACCGTTGAGTCCTTACAAACGGCTACATATGAAGGAATTATTTTGAAACCGCTTTATTCTCAGGAAGATGAACAGGCAGTTCCAGATTATCCAGGAGGCACAGATTATAGAAGAGGGATTCATCCGCTTGGATATTTGACTAATGAATGGAAGGTAGCACAGCGTTTAACCTATCAAACATTGGATGAATTGAAAGAAAAGCTCAAGCAAAACTTTGATAAAGGGCAAACTGCCATTTCTTTTGAAGTATCAAAGTCTTTATTTGAAGAGAATGAAACGCTAGAAACTATTCTTGGAGAATACAGTCATCAACACCCCTTCTCCATTAACGCCAAGGGTCTCCACCCTAAATTACTTGCATCTCTAGATACAATTGGAGAGAAAAAAGGAACCAGCGACACGATTTGTGGTTATATTGGTTCTGATCCAGTTGCTCTTTTTGCTGAAGAAGGCAGTATTTCAGAAGAGTTTTTCAATGAATGGATGGCGACCATTGTCCAATCAAGTGTGAAATTACCTAATCTTAGAACCATATTAATTAATACATCGCCATATCATAATGGTGGAGCAAATGCTGTTCAAGAGCTTGGTATTGCATTGGCTGAAGGAATCTATTATCTTGAAAAGCTTCAGGAAGCTGGAATGGAACTGGAAGATATTTTTTCCAAAATGATCTTTCAATTCTCTATTGGCGGCCACTTTTTTATGGAAATGGCCAAACTCCGGGCAGCAAGAATTCTATGGAATCGTGTGGCTGAAGTTTATGGAACTAAAGTGAATAATCAAGGGATGCATATCTCTGCGGAAACTTCTAGATTCACAAAAACTATACAGGACCCCCATGTCAACCTCCTACGGGCAGGTAATGAGGCTTTTGCAGCAGTTATTGGGGGAATACAATATTTACATGTGGATCCTTTCAATAATCTTTCGGGTTCCACTTACGCTTCGGAAAGAATTGCAAGGAACACACAACTCCTACTAAAAGAAGAAGCTCAGTTAAAACAAGTGATTGATCCTGCTGGTGGTTCTTGGTATGTCGAACAATTAACCAATGAACTTGCCGAGAAATCTTGGGAATTCTTTCAACAAATTGAAGCCCATGGCGGCATCATTGAGGGATTAAAATCAAACTGGCTGCAGAAAGAAATAGCGACAGTGTATGATAAAAGAAATAAGGATTGTCAGACAAGGAAGCAAAGTATGATTGGCACGAATGTTTATGCCAATCTTGATGAAAACGTTCCTAATCTTAAATCTCAAAATAAAGAATCATATGTACTAAAAAAGGGAAATTCATTAATAAATATTACTGCTATTCCTCAACGAAGACTGTCAGAGTCATTTGAAGAATTGCGAAATAAGGCAAGGAGTTATGAAGAAACAGCTGGCTATAAGCCATCTGTAGGCATGATTTGTCTTGGCGAGTTAAAAGAGCATAAGGCAAGGCTGGATTTTATGAAAGGTTTTCTAGCTGCGGGTGGGGTGAAAGCAGTTGAAAGTGATTCAATTGTTTCTTTTGAGAATGCTAGATCATTTGTTTCTACTCTTCCTGTTACGAAATGTCTTTGCTTCTGTGGTACAAATGAACAGTATGAAAGGGTCGGGCATGAGATTTTAACTAGCCTAAGAACGGAATTCCCTGATCGAGTATTTTACCTTGCTGGGCTCCCTGAAAAAGACAAGCAGTCCCAGTGGACGGCTGAAGGAATTAAGCAGTTTATTCATATGAAAAGCAATTGTTATGAAACTCTCGATGCCATTTTTAACGAGTTGGAGGTGAGCACGGTTGAAGAAACAAAAGCCTGATTTTCAAAACATTTCTTTATTCAGCAACCAAACATTCATGACCAAGGAAGAATGGCAGGAGAGCGTTCAGACAGAAATGGATGTTTTCATTGATGATTTACTTTTTGAAACAAATGAACAAATTAGTTTAAAGCCTCTTTATACAAAAGAAGATCGTAAAAATCTTGAACAAATTGGCCACCTGCCTGGGCTCCCTCCTTACACAAGGGGTCCCTATCCAACGATGTATGTCAATCGACCATGGACAGTCAGACAGTATGCAGGATTTTCAACCGCCGAGGAAAGTAATGCTTTTTACCGCCGTAACTTAGCAATGGGTCAAAAGGGACTTTCGGTTGCATTTGATCTAGCCACCCACCGTGGCTACGATTCTGACCATTCACGTGTGGTCGGTGATGTGGGAAAAGCAGGGGTAGCTATTGATTCTATACTTGATATGAAGACTCTTTTTGAGGGGATACCTTTAGACCAAATGTCTGTATCCATGACCATGAACGGGGCTGTCTTGCCGATTCTTGCGTTTTTCATTGTAACAGCCGAAGAACAAGGTGTAAGTCAGGAGAAGCTCGCTGGAACTATTCAAAATGACATTTTAAAAGAATATATGGTTCGAAATACATATATATATCCGCCAGAAATGTCAATGAAGATTATAGCTGATATTTTTGAATATACCTCAAAATACATGCCAAAGTTTAATAGTATCAGTATCTCAGGTTACCATATGCAAGAAGCAGGAGCGCCTGCAGATTTAGAGTTAGCTTATACACTGGCAGATGGTTTGGAATATGTACGAACAGGCCTAAAATCAGGTATTGAAATAGATTCATTTGCTCCAAGGTTGTCCTTTTTCTGGGCCGTTGGGATGAATTATTTCATGGAAGTGGCCAAAATGCGGGCAGCGAGATTAATTTGGGCAAAAATGATGAAATCATTCAATCCTAAAAATGAAAAATCTTTAGCATTAAGGACACATTCGCAAACATCTGGTTGGAGCTTAACAGAGCAAGATCCGTTTAATAATGTTACTCGTACTCTAGTTGAAGCTCATGCGGCAGCAATGGGGCATACTCAATCACTGCATACAAACGCCTTGGACGAAGCCATTGCATTACCAACGGATTTTTCTGCACGAATCGCTCGTAATACCCAATTGTTCTTACAGGAAGAAACAGGAATAACACAGGTGATCGATCCATGGGCAGGCTCCTATTATGTTGAAAAGCTTACCGATGAATTAGTTAAACGTGCTTGGACACATATTGAAGAGATAGAACAACTTGGCGGGATGGCCAAAGCGATTGAAACGGGCTTGCCGAAGATGCGAATTGAAGAAGCGGCAGCTAGAAGACAGGCTCAAATTGATTCAGGTAAGGAAACGATTATAGGCGTCAATCGTTACCGTCTTGAAAAGGAAGAAGCAATTGATATTTTAGATATTGATAATACTGCAGTTCGCCTAAAACAAATTGAAAAATTACAGGGATTAAAAGCCAGCCGCGATGACCATAAAGTGAAGGCAGCCCTAGATGCGTTAACAATCGCAGCGGAAACTGGTGAACAAAACCTATTAGAGCTGGCAGTAAAAGCAGCAAGGGTAAGAGCAACCTTGGGAGAAATCTCCGATGCTATTGAAAAGGTTGCTAGCCGACATAAAGCGGTGATTCGCTCAATTAGCGGAGTGTATAGTACTGCTTTTAGCAATGAGGAAGAGATTGTAGAAGTTCAAAAAATGACAGATGAATTCCTTGAAAATGAAGGAAGACGGCCCAGAATACTGATTGCTAAAATGGGTCAAGATGGACATGATCGCGGTGCCAAGGTAATTGCGACCGCCTTTGCTGACCTTGGTTTTGATGTCGATATTAGTCCGTTATTCCAAACACCAGAAGAAACGGCAATGCAGGCAGTAGAAAACGATGTTCATGTGGTTGGAATGAGTTCACTTGCTGCAGGGCATAAAACGTTACTTCCTCAATTAGTGGAGGAGTTAAAAAAATTAGGAAGAGAAGATATTTTGGTGGTAATTGGCGGAGTCATTCCTGCTCAGGATTACCAATTTCTATATGATCACGGTGCTTCAGCCATTTTTGGTCCAGGAACCATTATTCCAGTGGCTGCTCAAAAGGTTATAAAGGAGATTTATGCACAACTCGGTTATGAGGAAGTGTCACAATAATGACTTCTGATAAAAAACCGGAATGGAGCGATCCAAACGACCTTGATAAATGCTCAAGTATTGTAAGAAAAGGTCAAGAGCAGAAAGGTCAACCAGCATCCATTCAAAAAAATATCCGCTTTCAGAAACGCAAAATCTCAGAACTTTCAACGGATGAACTCTTTGAAGGTGTACTAAAGGGTGACAGGAGTCTATTAGCTAGAGCAATCACACTTGTTGAAAGTAATGCTGATCAACATTTTCAAAAAGCCCAGGAGCTTCTGCAAAAACTTCTGCCCAAAAGTGGAAAGTCTATTAGAATTGGAATTACAGGTGTCCCTGGTGCAGGAAAAAGCACATTTATTGAGGCCTTCGGCATGTACCTTTGTAATTTGGGACATCGGGTTGCCGTTTTAGCCATTGATCCAAGCTCAAAGTTAAGTGGTGGAAGCATCCTTGGAGATAAGACGAGGATGGAACACCTATCAAAAAACCCGAAAGCCTTTATTCGACCTTCACCCACAGCAGGGAAGCTAGGCGGCGTTCATCGAAAAACGAGAGAAGCCATGTTGCTATGTGAGGCAGCAGGATTTGATGTGATCTTAATTGAAACCGTTGGTGTGGGACAAAGTGAAGTAATCATTAGAGATATGGTAGATTTTTTTATGCTGCTCGTACTGACAGGTGCTGGAGATGAACTTCAAGGAATGAAGAAGGGAATTATGGAGCTTGCGGATGCGGTCATTGTCCATAAAGCAGATGGAGACAATAAACGAAGAGCAGAACAGACCAAACATGAATATAACCGGATTCTGCACTTTCTTCAGCCAGCTACTAAAGGTTGGACAACAAAAGCTTATACCTGTTCATCGGTAAACGGGGAAGGCATTAATGAGATTTGGGGCTTGATTCAAAAATTCGAAGAGACTGGAAAAGGGACAGGCGTTTTTACAGAACGAAGAATGGGACAGCAAAGAGACTGGATCTATTCATTAATTTCTGACCAGCTTCATTACAGCTTCTTTCACCATCCAGTTGTAAAACAAAAGCTCCCACAATTAGAGAATGAAGTAATGGCTGGGACAAAGACAGCTGCTTCCGCTGTGGGAACCTTGTTTGATGTTTTCTTATCAGGAAAAGAATAATAGCTGCTGACTTTTGGCAGCTTTTTTATTGCAGTTCGCTTGGAAAAACTATATTTTAACTGTTATGATGTAGTTATGGACAAATAAGAAGGAGTGATTGTAAGTGAGTATGGATTTCAACTTTTTTATGAATGATGTTGTTAACCAGGCACGGCAAGAAATTGTGTCAGCTGGATATAAGGAATTAAAAACCACTGCTGAAGTGGAAGAAGCATTTGCACAAAAGGGTACGACTTTAGTGATGATTAATTCTGTTTGTGGTTGTGCAGGTGGGGTTGCTCGTCCAGCTGCTGCACATGCTCTTCATTACGATAAACGTCCGGATCATTTAGTTACAGTGTTTGCCGGGCAAGATAAGGAAGCAACTGAGACCGCAAGAAGCTATTTCACTGGCTACCCTCCTTCCTCTCCATCTTTTGCCCTATTAAAGGATGGGAAAATTATTACAATGGTCGAGAGACACCAAATTGAGGGCTTTGACCCTGCATCCGTCGTTGCAAAGCTTCAAAATGAATTTGAAAAGCATTGTGAAGAACTATAAGGTATACATTCGTTAAAAGGCCAATTCATTATGATTTGGCTCTTTTTTATTGTCGAAACACAGAATTTCGTGTATATTTATTAATTAAATCGTAACTTTAATCATTTTAAGAGGAGTTTTGACCATGAAAGAAGTATTAAAAAACTATTTAGAAACTATTCAAAGCAAGTTATGGGATATAAGTGACAAGCTATATGATCACCCCGAATTGGGTGATCAAGAATATGAATCAATGAAACTCTTAGTAGAGTTTTTGGAGGGGCACCATTTTACTGTTGAAAAAGGAATTGTAGACCGACCTACAGCCTTTAAAGCTGTTTATGATAGTAAGAAGGAGGGACCAACAATCGCCTATCTTTCTGAATATGATGCGTTGCCGGAGATTGGGCATGGATGTGGGCATAATTTAATTGGAACGATGAGTGCGGGAGCAGGGGTTCTCTTAAGTAAAGTAGTGGATGAAATTGGAGGCCGTGTGGTTGTTTTAGGCACACCAGCAGAAGAAACGAATGGAGCAAAGGTTCCGATGGCCGAACAAGGAATTTTTGATGACATTGATGCTGCAATGATTTTGCACCCGGCAGATGAATCGTATGAGAGCGGGGACTCTTTAGCTATGGATGCCATCCAATTTGACTTCCGTGGCAGAACAAGTCATGCTGCAGCATCTCCGGAAAAGGGGATCAATGCACTGGATGCCGTCATTCAATTATTTAACGGGATCAATGCCCTTCGTCAACATGTAACATCTGACGTAAGAATTCATGGAATTATTAAGGAGGGTGGGGTTGCAGCCAATATTGTCCCAGATAAAGCAGTTGCTCAATTCTATGTTCGTGCAAAGGACCGCACCTATTTAAACGAAGTTGTTCAAAAGGTAATCAGTATCGCTAATGGTGCATCTATGATGACTGGTGCAGATGTGCATATTGAAAATTATGAATTGAGCTATGACAATATGGTCACGAATCATACTTTATCCCAGCTTTTTTCAAATAATCTATTATCCACCGGTGTTAAGAAGGTTGAGAAAGCGAAAGATTCTTACGGTTCCATTGACATGGGAAATGTGAGTCATGTGGTTCCAGCTATTCATCCTTATATTGGTCTCGATTCACCTGGGTTAATCGCTCATACAAGAGAGTTTGCAGATTTAACCATCACAGACAACTCTCATCAGATTCTGGCAAGAGGTGCACTGGCCCTTGCTATGACGGGCTATGATTTAATTACCAATAAAGAGGAATTTGAAAAAATGAAGAATGAATTCCGTCAAAATGTATTAAGATAAGACTGACAAAAAAGTACCTCTGTTTGTTTAGAGGTACTTTTTTGTTTTTGGCTGTGTTAAAGAACAGTGTTGATTTATACACCCTGTTGGTTGGAGCGGAAGGCACGAAGACTCCTGTGGGAGTATGGTTCAGGGGAGACCCCGCAGGCGCAAGCGCCGAGGAGGCTCGCCGAAACACCCACGGAAAGCGAAGTGCCTGGAGCGGAAATCAACAGGCGAGTTTAACAGAGCCTTGTTTTTAATATATTTAAATTTTTAGAATATTTTTATATTAAAATAATATCTTTTCAAATCTATTTTCATGTGTTATTATTCGTTTTGTTGAATAAAAATTCAAATACGAATCAAAAACATATGAAACTAAACAGGGGGAATCAACATGAAAAAGTCTATTTTATTCTTATCCATTATTTTTACATTAGTAGTTTTGTCTGCATGCGGACAAAGCAATAAGGATGGGGCAACAAGCGGAGACAAAAAGGTATTAACAATGGCAACATCTGCTGACTTTGCACCATTTGAATCAAGAGATAAAGCAGGAAAAATTATTGGTTTTGATATCGATTTAGCTAAAGTGATTGCTGATGAATTAGGGTACAAGCTTGAAATTAAAGACATGAAATTTGATGGTTTAATCGGTGCATTACAAGCAAAGCGTGTAGATATGGTTCTTGCTGGTATGTCAGCTACAGAAAAACGCCAAAAGAATGTAGATTTCTCTACTGCTTATAACCACTCTGGGGAAATGTTTATTACAAAAAAAGACTCTACTGTTAAAACAGTCGATGACCTTAAAGGAAAAACAGTTGCCGTACAGCTTGGTACGATTCAAGAAGAAGGTGCCAAAAAAATACAAGAAAAAATTGATTTCACTCTTAAGCCTTTAGATAACTCAACTACGTTAATTCAAGAGCTATTATCAGACCGCGTTCAAGTTGCTTATTTAGATAAATCAGTTGCAACTGGATATATTAAGGAACAAGGACTAGCAGGATTTGATGATCCAACATCTAGTTCTCCAGGTATGGCTGTTGCATTCCCAAAAGGCAGCGAACTGAAAGAGGATGTTAATAAAGCTCTTAAAAAGTTAGAAGAAAACGGAAAACTTCAAGAATTAAAGGATAAGTGGTTAAAAGACCAGCAGTAATTTTCACAACAGGAATATAAACAAAATATTGAAGTGAGGTGTAAGGCATGAATTTGGATTTTAGCCAAATTGTGCCTTATATTCCTTTTATCTTAGAAGGAATATGGGTTACATTAAAATTTGTTATTATATCTATTGTTTTTGGATTTGTCCTCGGGACAATTATAGCTTTACTTAAAATTTCACGTATAAAGGTATTAAATTGGTTCGGCGATTTTTATACATCTATTTTCCGTGGGACACCTTTGATTTTGCAATTAATGTTGATTTATTTTGCGATTCCACAATTAACAGGCTATGATATTTCACCATTTTTATCATCAATATTAGCCTTTGGATTAAACTCTTCTGCCTATGTCTCTGAAATCATTCGCGCAGGAATCCAAGCGGTTGATAAAGGACAAACAGAAGCAGCCCAGGCACTTGGTGTTCCATATAGTCTGATGATGAAGGATCTTATTTTACCGCAAGCCTTAAAAAATATCTTACCAGCACTTATGAATGAATTTATTACTTTAACAAAAGAATCTGCTATCGTTTCAACCATTGGTTATTTAGATTTAATGCGACGTGCCCAAGTTGTGGGAGCGGATACGTATCGAAACTTCGAACCATTAATATTTGTTGGGTTAATTTATTGGGTATTAGTCATGGTGCTAACGTTAATTGGTAAGCGGGTTGAAAGGAGGATGAAATATAGTGATTAAAGTTGAAAACCTCCATAAAAAATTCGGGGAAAATGAAGTATTAAAAAATATAAATACTAGTATTAATAGTGGAGAAGTGGTGTCCATTATTGGTCCATCAGGTTCTGGTAAATCCACTTTTCTTCGCTGCTTAAATTTGCTAGAAACACCAACGCAAGGGAAAGTATGGATTAATGGACAAGAAATTACCGATTCAAAAACAAACATCATGAAGATTCGCGGACAAATCGGTATGGTTTTTCAGCACTTTTATTTGTTTCCTCATAAAACAGTGTTAGAGAACTTAACTTATGCTCCGATGAAAGTAAAAGGAGAAAGTCGAGAGACCGCAGAGAAAAAAGCGCGGGAACTTCTTGCTAAAGTGGGCCTTAGCGAAAAAGAATCAGCTTATCCAAATAATCTTTCTGGCGGACAGAAGCAAAGGGTTGCAATTGCAAGAGCTCTTGCAATGGAACCACAATTAATGTTATTTGATGAGCCTACATCAGCACTTGACCCTGAAATGGTTAAAGAAGTACTAAATGTAATGAAGGACCTTGCACAGTCAGGAATGACCATGGCAATTGTCACACACGAAATGGGATTTGCAAGAGAGGTTTCTGATCGTATCATGTTTCTTGATGAAGGGGTGCTCTTAGAGGAAGGCACGCCGGATGAGTTCTTTACTAATCCTCTTACTGGCAGAGCAAAGGACTTTTTAGAAAAAGTACTTTAGTGCTTAAAACGATGATTACTTGCAAAACATGCTTAAATAGGGATATGTTAAAGATGATCTTAAAGATCATCTTTTATTTTTTTTGCTCTGTTAAACTTGTCTGTTGATTTCCGCTCCAACCAACAGAGTATAAAAATCAACAATGTTCTTTAACACAGCCATTTTTTTTAAGGAGAACTGTAATGAAATTTCGCATTGGGTATCGGACACTAAAAACAGCTGTTGGCACGGCTATTGCTATACTTATTGCTCAACAGTTGGGGTTACATAATTTCGCTTCTGCAGGCATTTTAACAATCCTTTGTATCCAAGTGACCAAAAGGAGATCGCTTCGAACGGCATGGGATCGTTTTTTGGCTTGTGTATTAGCAATGCCTTTCTCTGCCGTTTTTTTTGAGGGGATCTCCTATCATCCGATTGTTATTGGTGTAATGCTGTTTTTCTTTATCCCTACCATTGTCATGTTAAAAGCGAAGGATGGTGTGGTTACAAGCAGTGTCATTATTTTACATATATATATGGCCCAAAAGATTTCAATGGATATTTTTTTCAATGAACTTGGTGTTATTGTGGTCGGAATAGGCGTGGCCCTCCTTATGAATCTTTATATGCCTAGTGTTGATAGTAAGCTGAAAAATTATCAAGTTAAAGTGGAGGAAAACTTTAAAATCATTCTTTGTGAAATGGTTCGGTATTTACGAACGGGAGATAGTACTTGGGATGGAAAAGAAATTACCGAATGTTCTCGCCTGCTTGAAGAGGCAAAAACGTTGGCATTTAGAGATGTGGAGAATCATTTTTTACGGGAAGATACCACTTATTTTCACTATTTTAAAATGAGAGAAAAACAATTTGAAATTATTGAACGTGTGCTACCAATGGTTACCTCACTTACAAGAACGGTGAAGCAAGGAAAAATGGTCGCTGAATTCCTTGAGGAGCTTTCTCTGAATATCCATCCTGGAAACACCGCTCATATCTATATTGACAAACTAAGAGAAATGAAAAAAGAATTTGAAGAGATGGAGCTGCCAAAAACGAGAGAAGAATTCGAAACACGTGCCGCATTGCTGCAACTAGTAAATGAAATGAATGAGTATCTTATCATCAAAAGCTCTTTTAAAGCAAAGAAAACCAGGATGCATGAAAAAAAGAAAATCGAAGCAAACTAGGTAAAAAAAGGCAGGTGGCTGTTTTGATTAAACTCTTATCGCCGATCCTGATTGCTTTTTTCATCTCACCCATTTGGCCATTAGGGTCCAATCCTATGCCAGGTGATCCTTTTGTTATTGTGAATAAAAGTAGAAATGAACTGGCCTTTATTAATGAGAATAAAGTCCAAACAGTGGTTAGTGTCGGGACAGGAAAGACACAGGAGTTAACCCCCGAAGGTCTTTTTACCATTACTGTTAAGGCAAAAGAACCTTATTTCCGAAAAGAGAATATCCCAGGGGGTGACCCTAAAAACCCACTGGGGGCCAGATGGATTGGCTTTGACGCTAAGGGGACTGATGGCAGAACCTATGGGATACATGGAACCAACCAGCCAGCTTCCATAGGCAAGTATGTCTCACAAGGCTGTATTCGCACCCAAAATGAAGTTGTTTCCTCGTTATTTCCGTTAATTCCGTTAGGAACAAAAATATTAGTCGTGTCCTCTAAAAAAACATTTGAGGCTCTAGCACAAGAACAAGGTGCAATTGAATGAGGAAAGGGACTGTTCGTTTTCGAACAGTCCCTTTTATATGTTTATGACAAGAAGGTGCCGATTCCGATTAGGAGGGTGGAAGCAAGCATCGCAAAGAGCATCAAATAAACAATAATTTTTCTTGTTTTCTTTTTAGTCAATTTAGGTACCTCCCTTATTGCATTTGGCTATATTCCTATTTTACAGGGAAAAGCCCAAATGAACAACGGAACAACTAAGTAATTTAGGAAGGATTTATGAACTTTTTACCGAATAAGAGTAATTGTCGAATTTATTTTAATATTGGAACAGAGGGGTATATATGATTAAAAAAGTCGACCATATTGGAATTGCCGTTAAATCTCTTGAGAATACACTACCATTTTATACAGATGTATTAGAGCTCACTTTATTAGGAATAGAAGAGGTTGAGAGCCAAAAAGTAAAAGTTGCTTTTTTACAAGCAGGTGGAACAAAACTCGAACTCCTTGAGCCTACATCTGAGGAAAGTCCGATTGCTAAATTTATTGAAAAGCGTGGAGAAGGTATTCACCATGTGGCTTTGGGCGTAGAATCGATTGAAGAAAGAATCATTGAAATGAAAGAAAAAGGCATTCAGATGATTGATCAACAGCCAAGACTTGGAGCAGGCGGGGCACAGATAGCCTTTATGCATCCAAAATCGTCTGCCGGTGTTTTGTATGAGTTATGCGAAAAGAAAGGGATGAAGGAGTAAATGTTAGACATCTACGAAAAAATAAGTGAACTATACGATAAGCGCAGAGAAGTGGAGCTCGGTGGCGGGGATGAGCGAATTGACAAACAGCATGAGAAAGGAAAACTAACGGCTAGAGAACGAATCGAACTCTTAGTTGATAAAGGGACGTTTGTCGAACTGAACCCATTTATCGAACATCGGACGAATGACTTTGGTCTGGATGAACAAAAAGGACCTGGTGATGGCGTTGTAACTGGCTTTGGGAAAGTCAATGGCCGTCCAATCTATTTATTTTCACAGGATTTTACGGTGTTTGGCGGCGCTTTAGGTGAAATGCATGCGAAAAAAATTGCGAACGTTATGGATTTAGCAGCTAAAAATGGTACGCCTTTTGTGGGGCTTAATGACTCTGGTGGAGCAAGAATTCAAGAAGGGGTCGTTTCACTTGATGGATATGGTCATATCTTTTATCGAAACGCTATTTATTCAGGTGTCATCCCGCAAATCTCCGTAATAATGGGACCGTGTGCTGGTGGCGCTGTTTATTCTCCAGCTATTACGGATTTCGTATTTATGGTTGAAAAAACAAGCCAAATGTTCATCACTGGGCCGAAGGTAATTGAAACAGTAACCGGTGAGAAAATCTCTGCCGAAGACTTAGGTGGGGCAAATGTTCATAATTCGATCAGTGGGAATGCCCATTTCCAAGCAAACTCTGAAGAAGAGGTCTTACAAAATGTGCGCCAGCTATTAAGCTATCTCCCTCAGAACAATGAGGAAAAACCGCCAAAACAGGAAGTGGAGCATGAAAATGATTACCGTCCAGATTTAACGGATGTGATTCCATTTGATGCGGTTCGCCCGTATGATGTTCGTAAGGTGATTGAACAAGTGACAGATGCGGACTCTTTTATGGAAATACAAAAGGATTTTGCTAAAAATATAGTCGTTGGCTTTGCTAGAATCAAAGGTGAATCAGTAGGGCTTGTTTGCAACCAGCCAAAGGTGATGGCTGGTGGTTTAGATATTGATTCTTCAGATAAAGCCGCCCGCTTTATTAGAACGTGCGATTCTTTCAATATCCCAATTATTACATTTGAAGATGTTACTGGTTTCTTCCCAGGTGTTAAACAAGAGCATGGAGGAATCATTCGCCATGGTGCAAAGATATTGTTCGCCTATTCAGAAGCGACTGTACCGAAGCTAACGGTAATTTTAAGAAAAGCATATGGCGGGGCTTATGTGGCTTTAAATAGCAAGTCGATCGGTGCTGATTTGGTATTTGCTTGGCCAAATGCTGAAATTGCGGTCATGGGTCCTCAAGGTGCAGCTAATATTATCTTTGCTAAGGAGATTAATAACAGCGAGAATCCTGAGCTGACACGCCAGCAAAAAATCGATGAATACCGCGAAAAGTTTGCCAATCCATATGTTGCTGCCAGCAGGGGAATGGTGGATGATGTCATTGATCCTCGTGAAACTAGAATTAAAATTATTCAGGCTTTAGAGATGCTGAGAAATAAAAAAGAGTCACGTCCATATAAAAAACACGGGAATATCCCGCTTTAATATTAATCAGATGCTCTTTCATTTGATGATATCCGTAAGAAAGAGGTATACTGAAATAGAAAAAGTGTAAAGCGCCTTGCTTAGGCGCTTTATTCTTGACGATTGTAAGTACATATATTGGAGGGTCAATCAAATGGTGAATCAAGAACGTCTTTTGAATGAATTTTTAGAGCTTGTGCAAATTGACTCAGAAACGAAATTTGAGACTGAAATTGCAAAGGTATTAAAACAAAAGTTTTCTGATTTAGGTCTTGAAGTTTTTGAAGATGATACCACATCTGTAACAGGACATGGTGCAGGGAACTTAGTTTGTACGCTTCCAGCAACTAAAGAGGGCGTAGATCCAATTTACTTTACTTGCCATATGGACACAGTTACACCTGCAAAAGGGGTAAAGCCTTCTATTAAAGATGGTTACGTGGTTACTGATGGCACGACGATTCTAGGCGCAGACGATAAAACTGGTATTTCTGTTATGCTTGAAACCATCCGTCTTTTAAAAGAACAAAATCTACCGCACGGATTAATTCAATTCGTTATTACGGTAGGGGAAGAGTCCGGTTTAGTAGGGGCAAAAGCACTTGACCCTTCATTAATGAAGGCAAAGTATGGCTATGCTCTTGATAGCGATGGCTTAGTTGGGAATGTGGTTGTAGCTGCTCCAACACAAGCAAAAGTAAAGACAGTGATTTACGGAAAAACAGCCCATGCAGGTGTTGCTCCTGAAAAAGGTATTTCTGCCATTACGATTGCAGCAAAATCCATTGCTAAAATGCCGTTAGGCAGAATTGACCATGAAACGACTGCTAATATTGGTCGTTTTGAGGGCGGGCAGGCAACCAATATCGTATGTGACCGTGTGGATATCTTAGCAGAAGCCCGTTCACTTATACCTGAAAAAATGCAGACACAGGTAGGCAAGATGAAGGAAGCATTTGAAACAGTTGCTGCTGAAATGGGCGGCAGAGCAGAAGTAGATGTGGAAGTTATGTACCCTGGTTTCAAATTTGGAGAAGGCGATCTTGTGGTTGAGATTGCTCGTAAAGCAGCAGCAAAAATTGGTCGTAGTTGTGAACTTCAGCATAGTGGTGGAGGCAGCGACGCTAACGTGATAGCTGGGTTCGGAATTCCAACTGTAAACCTTGCTGTTGGCTATGAAGAAATCCATACAACAAATGAGCGGATGCCACTTGAGGAATTATACAAGCTGGCAGAAATGACGCTTGCTATAATTGATGAAGTAACTAATCAATAAGAAAAGTTTAAAGGAGGGTCTTAGACTCTCCTTTTTGCTATACTAGACCTATAAATGGTTTAAGGATGATTAACATGAAGGATATGTATCCAAAGAACGGACGAGTCATTTTACATGTGGATATGAACAGCTTTTATGCTTCCGTAGAAATGGCCTATGATCCTAACTTAAAAGGGAAGCCATTAGCAATTGCTGGAAATGTGGAAGAAAGACGTGGGATCATTGTAACTTGCAGTTATGAAGCAAGAAATTTTGGTGTAAAAACAACGATGCCGTTGTGGGAAGCAAAAAAACTATGTCCGCAGTTAATCGTAATGAAACCTAATTTTGAAAGGTACCGGGCGGCATCTATTGGGATGTTTGATATTCTCAGACAGTATACCGAAATGGTGGAACCTGTTTCGATAGATGAAGGCTATTTAGATATAACAGAGAGCTTTGAATTTGGCAGTCCGATTGACATTGCTAAAAGTATTCAAAAAAGAGTTCTAGAACAACTGGATTTGCCGTGCAGTATCGGCATTGCTCCGAATAAATTTTTGGCTAAAATGGCTTCTGATATGAAAAAACCGATGGGCATTACGATTCTTCGTAAGCGTGATATTACGAAGATTTTGTGGCCATTAAATACAAATGAAATGCATGGTGTCGGGAAAAAAACAGCAGAAAAGTTAACGACCATCGGTATACACACGATTGGGGATTTAGCAAAAGGCAATGAAATTCAACTTAAATCCCTTCTTGGTATTAACGGAATTCGGATCAAAGAAAGAGCCAACGGTATCGACAAAAGGCCAGTTGATCCTGGATCTATTGAGGAGTTTAAAAGCATCGGTAATTCGACCACACTTCCTCGGGATGTTAGTAACCAGCATGAGCTTTATCGTGTGTTAGATTCACTGGCAGAAACTGTTTCTGTTAGGTTAAAGCGAAAAAATGTTCTAACAACTACTTTGGGTATTACGATTCGGTATAAGGACAGACGAACGATTACAAGAAGTAAAAAACTTCCTAACCCTATCAATCATAAAGAGGACCTTTCTGTCTTTGCAAAACAGCTCTTTCTAAAATCTTGGAATGGGGACCCCGTTCGTTTATTAGGGATTACTGGCAATGATTTAGTGGATCAAGACCATGCATATAAGCAGTTAGATTTATTTTCCTTTGAAAACGACGCGAAAAAAGAGCCACTGCTTAAAACACTTTCTAGTCTACGAGAGAAATATGGGAAAAATATAATTGAAAATGCTGGTTCCCATAAGGTAGATCCTTCACATAATGTAGGGACGGCGACAAGCTTCAATAAAGATTTCTTACGTACATTTCCTATAAAAAATAAAGAAGAAGACTAAAAAGCTCCACTTTGCTAGGAAACAAAGTGGAGCTTTAAATTGATTTAATTTTACTTACAAATATCTACATCTAAATCTGTTACAGGCCACCAGAAGAAGCCATCCTTTTCTAACAGTTCATCCGCAGCTTGTGGTCCCATTGAACCTGAAGCGTAATTAGGGAATGCAGCCTTGGTTCCTTCCCACACTTCCGAAATCTTATCTACAAAGGCCCAAGAATAGGCTACCTCATCCCAATGCGTAAAGTTGGTCGCATCGCCGCGCATGCAATCGTAAAGCAGCTTCTCATAGCCTTCAGGAGTGTTCATAGCATTAATTCCTGTGTTAGCAAAGCTTAGCTTTACTTCTTGTGCGTCTAAATGGCCGCCAGCCTTTTTGGCATTAAGGTGAAGGGTAATTCCCTCTTCCGGCTGGATATGAATAACAAGAAGGTTTGGATTCAACATTTTTTCCGTCTGATAGTATAAATTCATTGGAATGTCTTTAAATTGAACGACAATCTTTGTTGATTTTGCTGCCATTCGTTTACCTGTTCGAATATAAAACGGAACACCAGCCCAGCGGAAGTTATCAATCATCACTTTCCCTGCGACAAAAGTCTCTGTGTTCGATTCCTTGTCTACCATTTGTTCATCACGATAGGCTGGAACGTTCTTATCAGCCATCATTCCCTCACCATATTGTCCGCGGACAAAGTAATCATTTACTTCGTCACCCACAACCGTTCTGAGTGAACGAAATACCCTTACTTTTTCGGAACGAATTTCATCCGTTGTCAATTTGATTGGAGGCTCCATCGCAAGCAAGGCTACCATTTGCATCATATGGTTTTGCAACATATCACGTAAAGCCCCGCTTGTTTCATAATAACGCCCTCGTTCTTCGACACCAAGTGTCTCGCTAGACGTAATTTGGATATTAGATATATATCGGTTATTCCACAGCGGCTCGAAAATGGCATTGGCAAATCGAATGACTTCAATATTGCGAACCATTTCTTTTCCAAGATAGTGGTCAATTCGATACACTTCTTCTTCAGAAAAGGCGGTTCTAATTTGTTTATTTAACTCTTTGGCAGATTCTAAATCATGTCCAAACGGTTTTTCAATGACTAAGCGCTTGTAGCCTTTTACATTGGTTAACCCATCTGATTTTAAATGGAGAGCGATTGGTCCAAAGAATTCTGGTGCCATCGCAAGGTAAAAGATCCGATTTCCTTCAAGTTGATAATTCTCATCAATCTCATGTGCCAATTTATTTAATTCTGCATATGAGTTTGAATCAGCTACATCGTGTGATTGATAATAAAAATGAGAGGCAAATTCATCGAGATTATCCTGATCTCCTAAAGCAGACAATACTGAATCCTTTACAGATTTTTGAAAATCATCATTTGATAATGATCTTCTTGCTACCCCAACGACAGCAAATTTATCTAATCTACCTTTCTTAAATAATCGGTAAAGAGAAGGAAACAATTTTCTGTGTGCTAAATCACCGGTTGCTCCGAAGATCATAATTAATGAATTCATATTTTGTTCCACGGGTTAAAGACCTCTTTCCTAATAGCATGAGTGTGCATATGTAGTTTAAATTACAATTCCTTCATTCAAGTATTTAATTTAGCGGTTTTTATTAGGTTTCGCAAATATATTGATTTGCATGTAAGAAATATGCCTTTTCGTTATTTGAAGGAGCCATTGAGAAATCATAGCGAGTTTATGGTATATTATCAATATTGGCTAAAGGAACGGTAAGAAAGGGGAAATAACACTTGGATTTGTTTTTTTTAGGTACGGGGGCAGGAATGCCAGCGAAACTCAGAAATGTCACATCTATAGCCTTGAAATTGCTCGAGGAACGGGGAGCAGTATGGTTATTTGATGTGGGTGAGGCGACACAGCATCAAATTTTACACACATCCTTAAAACCGCGGCGGATTGAAAAAATTTTTATTACTCATTTACATGGTGATCATATTTATGGGTTACCTGGGTTGTTATCCAGTCGTTCGTTTCAAGGCGGGGAGTCAGAGGTTACGGTTTATGGACCAAAAGGAATTAAAGAATATATTGAGATGAGTCTGTCCTTAAGTCAGACCTATTTAAAATATCCCTTGAGTATCATCGAAATTAGCGAAGGAATTATTTTTGAAGATGACCAGTTTATTGTAGAAGCTCGGCTGCTTGAACATGGGATTCCTTCGTATGGATTTAGAATCATGGAGAAGGACAGACCAGGGACCTTACTTGCTGATAAGCTAATCGAAGCGGGTGTTCAACCTGGGCCAATCTTTAGGCAAATAAAAAATGGTGAATCAATTACTCTGGAAGACGGACGGGTGCTTGATCCGAATGAGTTCCTTGGTCCTGAGCAAAAGGGAAGAGTCGTTACGATTCTTGGGGACACACGATACTGCGAAAATGCGTTGTTGCTGGCTAAAGAGGCAGATTTATTAATTCACGAAGCTACCTTTTCAAAGGGTGAGGAAACATTAGCCTATGATTACTTTCATTCAACGACCTCTCAGGCAGCAGATATTGCTAGAAAGGCTGGTTGCAAGCACTTATGTTTGACCCACATCAGTTCACGATATGATCGGAATGATTGGCGCGAGTTAGTGGCCGAGGCAATGGAAACCTTTCCTAATACAGACATCGCGGAAGACTTTAAGGAGATTCATATTCCGCTTAGGTAAAAAAAGCACTTTCCCCAATCGGAGGAAGTGCTTTATCTTTTATTATACTATAAGAAAGTATAAAATTCGACTTCGAGAATTGTCCAGCTTCAGCGCCTAGCCCCTCGGGTCAAATAACCTTCGGCAAGTAAAGTCAAAGAGCGACTTTTCTTGCCGAAGAACATTTGCCTGTCGGGGCTGATCAAGGCGCTTACGCTTTTCTTATACCCATCCTCGCTCGTATTGTTTCGGTCCTTCGAGGGAAACCCCAAGTTCTTTGGCTGCTGTTCGCGGCCAATATGGGTCGCGTAGTAACTCACGAGCTAGGAAAACTAAATCCGCTCGGTCATTCTGTAAAATTTCCTCAGCCTGAATTCCTGTAGTAATTAAGCCAACCGCGCCAGTTGGAATACCAGTCCCATTTTTAATCGTTTCAGAATACTTTACCTGATAACCTGGATACACATGAATATGTGCGGGTACCACGGCACCTGAGCTTACATCCACTAAGTCTACACCTTGTTCTTTCATCCAATCTGCGAACACGATGTAATCTTCAGGTGTTAAACCATCCTCGTGATAATCATGAGCAGAAACTCTTACGAACAATGGACCTGTCCAAACGGTTTTCACAGCTTCAATGACCTCACGCAGCAAGCGGTAACGGTTCTCAGCAGTGCCACCATATTCATCTGTTCTTTTGTTGGAAAGTGGCGACAGAAACTCATTAATTAAATAGCCATGAGCGCCGTGAATTTCAATCACATCGAAACCAGATTTGGCAGCACGCTCCGCCCCTTTTTTAAATGCTTCCACTGTCTCTTTAATTTCTGCTATTGTCATTTCTTTTGGAGTTTGCGATTTTTCATTAAAAGCAATCGCGGATGGGGCAAGAATTTCACCTTCTAATACTGCTTTTCTGCCAGCATGGGCAAGCTGGATGCCTGTTTTCGCTCCATGTTCTTTCATTAGGTTTACTAACTCTTTGAAACCATCTGTGTGCTCATCACTCCAAATACCTAAATCCTGTGGAGAAATTCGGCCTTGTGGAGTAACTGCTGTTGCTTCAACGATGATTAGACCAACTTGTCCGACTGCTCTACTAGTATAGTGAGTGCGGTGCCAGTTTTGAAGATGCCCATCTCCATTATGGCTGGAGTACATACACATTGGAGCCATAACAATTCTATTTTTTAATGTCACTCCCTTTATGGTAATGGGAGAAAATAATTTGGTTGTCATTTGAAAAATCCCTCCTGTTTCATACTAATCCTTCTTTAGTATAGCAAAGGGCATAAATATAATGTACAATACTGCTTCAGTCGTGATCTTTCAGCTCACTCAAGCGGTAAGTAGTTCCTCTCCAAACGATCCCTCCGCGTTTAAAGGTCAGCAGGCTTGCCCGAATAATCGAATAAATAAAAAGTAAAGCGGTAATGGGAAAAACGAGAAATAATACAGGGGAAAAGACCGTCATTCTTTTTATAATCAACACATAAAGAATACCACTCGTAACAATATTACCTAAACTTAGAAAGGCCACGGTTTTGTTTGCAGAAAAAATTGTCAGGAACGGAAGCACATTGGTGACAAACACTCCGAAAATCGAAAAAAACACCATCCTGACTTGATAATTTAGGCCTGCAAATGTATTTTTCTCCAGACCGATAAATGCCTCTTTTAAACTCCCATACCATTCGACTTCAATTAGCCTTAGTGCTGTGACTATTCTTTGCTGGTAGCCAGCCTTTTTCATTTTCATCCCCAGTTGCAAGTCATCATCTGGTCGCATTTTTAGTCTTTCATGTGTGCCAAATGATTCATATGCCTCTTTAGAAACAAGATTGAATGCCCCAATTCCTGTTCCAATTTTTGATTTTGGATTATTTGCCATCCATGGCCGCTTAAAATAGGAAAATCCAAATAGAAAAAAAGCAACAAAGGTTTTTAGCCAAAAATGGTTTGCATGTAAGTTGGGCGCTGCTGTTAAATGATCGAGTTGGTGTCGTTCAGCATAATGAAGTGCCTTTGCGAATGCTTCTTTTTCGTACTTCACATCTGCATCGGTGAATAATAGCCATTTTCCTGATGCCTGAAGCGTTCCCTTATATAATGCATGATTTTTTCCAAGCCAACCTTCAGGTAATTCCTTCACATGAATAACCTTGACCCGAGGATCTTCCTTCATCAATTCATCAAGAAGTTTTCCAGTTTCATCCGTGGAGCGGTCATCTACTAAAATCCATTCCACATTTCTATAGGTTTGCTGTAGCTGGCTTAGGATACTTGCCTTTATTTGTTTTTCTTCGTTTCTAGCTGCTACGATCACCGATAACATGGGGCCTGTTTCTAAACCTTCCTCTTTTTCAAGCGAGTCCACTTGACGGAAACCGATCAGTGCATCAATCAGAAAAATAATCCAAACGAGAATTCCTAATGAAAATAATATTGTTAGCATGAACCACACTTCCTGGACCTTTTTCCACCTAGTTTATAGTAAATGAGTCAAACATCCAACTAGGAAGGTTGATCCGCTGTCTCAAGTTGAGAACGTAAGGTAGCTCCCATTTTCTTAGATTGGGCAGTAGCTGCTTTAATGCATGAAATGAATGCTTGCTGCACTTCATTTTCCTCGAGCACTTTAATGCCGGCTTCCGTTGTTCCACCAGGACTAGTTACGTCCTTGCGCAGTTGTGTGGAGGATTTAGATGAATTCTTAACCATCTCTGCTGCTCCAATCAGTGTTTGAACAATGAGTTGACTTGCCATTTCTTTTTCAAGGCCAACCTCAACCGCACTTTTTTCCATTGCTTCAATTAAATAATAGATATAAGCAGGTCCGCTTCCAGATAGTCCTGTGACAGCATCTAATTGTTCTTCTTCCACAAAAGAAGTTAATCCAACCGTACCAAAAAGCTTTCTTGTTGTTTCTACCTGCTCGTTGGTAACCCGCTGATTCACAGCTACCGCGGTTGCTGATTTGCCAACTGCGGCTGAGGTGTTTGGCATGGATCGTACAATTGCAAGGGGTTTTCTTGCCAAGGTTTCAATGGTACTCATGGATACACCTGCTAAGACGGAAACGACTAGCATATGCTCAGTTAGCTGTTCGCGAATGGCTTGGATTGCTGTCGCTGCATCTTTTGGCTTCATCGCTAACATGACAATATCTGCACCATCGAAAAGAGCATTCAAATCATACGTGCTCCTAACACCATAGCGCTCTCTAAGACTATTTAGCCTTTCCTTATTTGAATTGTTTGTTACCCATACATTTTTTCTATCAATTAATTCATTTTTAAGAATTCCTGAAATGAATGCTTCAGCCATTGAACCCGCACCGACAATCGCTATTTTGTTCACTTTATTTCCTCCTTTTTCTCCGTAAAAATAAAATAGACCCTTCATCCATAAAGGACGAAAGGCTGGCCTTATTCATCGCTTTAACGTAGCAAATTTTAATTGTGATTATGCAAGAGAAATAGGTTGTCTGTCAAGTGAAGTGTTGTAAGAATTTTTTATTTTTTCTAAAAAATTATGCAGAAATAATGACAATTAGGGAATAAATCGCTACACTTTATTTTATATATTAAATGACAATACTGTTCATATCTTTCTATTTTCATTTCTTTATTTAACAATAATATTAAGGAGTTTTCATTATGACAGAATGGAAAAATGGAATTGCTAAAATTACCTTACCAACACCATTTCCAGTTGGGGATGTGAATGTTTTTTTGATTAAAGGGGAGCGGTTGACACTCGTCGACGTGGGAGTGAAGACAGAGGAATCTTGGAATTCGTTGAAAGAACAATTGGCAGAATTACATTTACATCCGGATGATATTGAACAAGTAATCTTAACTCATCATCACCCCGATCATGCAGGAGGGCTTGACTTTTTCCCTGCTTCTTTGGAGGTTCATGGTCATCTGCTGAATGAACGGTGGGTCAACCCGACAGAAGCCTTTTTTCAAGAACAAGAGACTTTCTTCCGCTTATATTTTAAAGAATTTGGGCTTCCTGAGGAGTATTTTCCGTTCCTTTCCAAGCTAAGAAAAACGCTGAAGTATTCTTGTAATCGTTCACTAACGGGACATCTCTCTGAGGGAATGAGGCCATTAGGACTTAGTGAATGGGAGGTAATTGAAACGCCAGGTCATGCTCAAAGTCAAATTGCTCTTTTCCGAGAAAAGGATGGAGTATTAATTGGTGGTGATTTAATTCTAGCTCATATTTCACCGAACCCATTGCTTGAGCCGCCTGCACCTAGTGAAACAGAAAGACCAAAGCCACAGCTTCAGCATAATGATTCGATGAAAAAGCTGTTGGCGTATCCTATTCAGTGTGTGTACACCGGGCACGGTGAAGAAGTGTATGAATTAGAAGCGCTTATTGAAAAACGACTCACACGGCAGCATGAGCGGGCGATGACCGTTAAAAACTGGCTGAAAGAAGAGGAACTCACTGTATTTGAAATTTGTCAACGCCTTTTTCCGACTGTCTATCAGCGTGAACTCATGCTAACCATATCAGAAACGGTTGCTCAACTTGACTATTTATCCTCTATCGGCGAAATTAGTAGTAATAATAAACAGCCCGTTCTCTACAAGGCGATCTGAAGAGTGAGTAACGGGAGTAAGCGAGTAGAGGTGTGCATGTGGGAAGGGAACTACTAAAAGAAAAAAATATTGTGATTACCGGTGCATCGGGAGGAATCGGTGCAGAAATCGCTAAGCTTTGTGCGGCACGTGGTGCCAACCTTGTATTACTGGCAAGAAGTTTAGATAAGCTCCAGCAACTTCAATCGGATTTGCAGCAAAAATACCATGTGAGTGTGGATGTTTTCCAACTTGATGTATCTGACACAAAGCAGGTGGAGGAGGTCTTTACACAGATCTTTGATACAATTGGCCAGATAGATATTCTTGTCAATAATGCAGGCTTCGGCATTTTTCGTGAAGCGCATAAAGCAACAATGGATGAAATCAAGGGTATGTTTGATGTGAATGTAGTGGGGCTGATGGCGTGCACGAACATGGTACTGCCGAAAATGCGGGAGAGGCGCTCTGGTCATATTATCAATATTGCCTCGCAGGCAGGGAAGATTGCTACACCAAAATCAAGTGTATACTCAGCTACTAAGCATGCCGTTCTCGGCTATACGAATGCACTAAGAATGGAACTTGCGGATTACAATGTGCTCGTAACAGCCGTTAATCCAGGACCAATCGCTACTAATTTTTTTGACATTGCAGATGAACAAGGCACATATGTAAAAAATGTACAGCGGTACATGCTTCAGCCTGAATATGTGGCAAGTAAGGTGGTTGACAGCATGCTGACGAAAACAAGAGAAATTAATTTGCCACGGTGGATGAACATGGGAAGCGTGGTTTATGTTCTTTTTCCACGGTTGTTTGAGCGACTTGGGAAGCGGGTTTTTAATTCAAAATAGTTTTAATTAATCAGCCTCAATTTTGAGGCTTTTTATTTTACCTAATTTCATCCAGTTAAGAAATCATAAACTGTGTCATTTATGATTTCATGTAAATCTGCTTTTGGTTCTTCTTCTTTTACAAGCAAAATCCTATTGATCAGATCCTCTAAATCTTTTTCGCCAATAGGCATGGATTCAGTTAAATAATACTGTTTCAGACAGTTTAAAATCATTTTTTTTATCAGCTTTTTTTCCACCAATAACACCTCATCCATTATTATAACGCTTTTTTAGTTAATCCCCATAAGAAAAATTGTCAAAAAATCCCCATTGAATACGAACGCATATTCGCTTATGATTAGGAATATAATAATTAAGAACAGATGTTCGAAAAAATAAGATGTGAGGGAAACTCCATGGTCGATTACAGTACGCTGCCGCAAAATAAAATTTTATGTGTGGACATGAAAAGCTTTTATGCAAGCTGCTCAGCTGTCATGCTTGGCCTCGACCCTTTAGATTGCTATTTAGCTGTTTGTGGTAACAAGGAACGTCAAGGGAGTATAGTACTTGCTGCTTCGCCGCGATTGAAAAAAGAATTTGGGATTAAAACGGGAACGCGAATGTTTGAAATTCCAAATGATCCAAGAATCCAAATTGTTGAGCCCAAGATGGCAACCTATTTACGTATTTCTACAGAAATTTCGCGCGTGTTTAACCGCTATGTACCAAAAGAGGCCATCCATACGTATAGCGTCGATGAAAGTTTTATTAAAGTCGATGGAGCTGATCATTTATGGGGAGATGCTCATACCATTGCTCAAAAAATAAAGGATGATATTGAGCGGGAATTCCAGCTGCCCTGTGCAGTGGGGATTGGCCCCAATATGTTAATGGCAAAGCTTTGTCTTGATCTTGATGCAAAGAAAAAAGGCGTGGCAGAGTGGACATATGAGGACGTCCAAACAAAGCTTTGGAAGGTATCACCACTTAGAGAAATGTGGGGTATTGGCAGACGTGTGGAAAAAACATTAAATAGTATGGGGATTTTTACTGTCGGTCAGCTGGCCCGCTATGATTTAGAAAAGCTGGAAAAGAAATTCGGAATTATGGGAAATCAGTTATATTATCATGCCTGGGGAGTGGACCTCTCTGATTTGGGAGCACCCATTATCCAAGGGCAAATTAGCTTCGGAAAAAGCCAAATTCTCTTAAGAGATTATAAAGAGGAAGAGGAGATTAAGGCTGTCATGTTAGAAATATGTGAAGAGGTGGCACGAAGAGCAAGAACACATCGAAAGGCAGGGAGAACGATTAGCCTTGGAGTAGGATACAGTCAAGATGAATTTGGCGGCGGTTTTCATCGTTCAAGAACCATTCATCATCCCACAAATGTAACGATGGAGCTTTACCGTGTCTGTTTGGAATTGTTTCACGAGCATTATACAGGAAAGACGGTACGGCAAATTTCTATTGCTATTAGCAATATTGTTGATGATCGCGAGCTGCAGCTTGATCTTTTTGACATGGGTGCATACAAGAGAAGAGAGCTTGGCTATGTGGTTGATGCTGTCCGGAGACGCTTCGGTGCAGGCTCGCTGTTGCGCGCAGTTTCTTATACAGCTGCAGGAACCGCCAAGCATCGTGCCACATTGGTTGGGGGACATAAAATGTAACGAAAGAAGGAGAGCGTATGATTCGCGACCGTGGGAGGATCAAGTGGACGTCGATGATGCTTCCTGAGCATGTGAAATTGCTTAGGGATTGGGTGAAGGAAGATGGATTTGAACAAAAAAGGGAAATGGATGAACAGCAGCTTGAGCTCATGAATGAGACCCTTTCGGAAGCAATCGAGTTTGATCAGTTCGTTACCGTTACTCACTATCGGAATCGAAACTATGAAATTGTCATTGGAAAAATCCATTACTGGGATGAACTGCTGCAAAGACTTCATATCGTTGACCGCTTTGAAGAGATACATCGCATTCCCATAATGAATATTGCCGATATCAGACTGACCGATTTGTGAAAAAAGGCTTTGTTAAATATTTATATTGATATGTAGAGGAATCTGGAGAAAAAAGCAATCTAGTCTACGTTACCCAAAGGGGCTAGAGAAAGAGCGAACGGTCACGTAGAATAACGGGTTCCGTTTTCTATCGCAAAAACCCAAAATGCAATCGAAAATGTAGCCAAATTTGTACTACATTTTGTATCTGTTTTTGGAATTAAAAATAAAATGGCTCAGTTCACTATACTGAGCCATTTTTAATATCGATTTTTGGTAGCTTGTTGAACTAACGCACCCATTAGTTTAAGTGCATTTTTTCACAAACATAAAGTAATTATTAATAATTAAACTCCGCAATTGATGCCAGGCTGTATCTCAAAAATTACCTTGTATTCATCACATTCAACTTTCAAAAAATATTTAATATGAATCCAATTAGTTTCACCACAAAAGGAAGTGATATATTTTGAAAACAAAATTATTCATCTCTTTAATCTGCTTATTCATATTTCCATCATGTAGCTTTCAACATGGAGTGGAAAGCAAACAAAAAGAAAAAAATATCGCCGTCTTATTAAGTAAAATGGAAGAGGCGAGTAAAAAGAAGACTAAGAAACCCTTTAATGGACAAAAAGATGTAAATGGAAAAATCAATGTCCTTATAATAGGTATTGATTCCCGAGGAGAAAAAAAATCCCGTTCAGATGCTATTATGGTCGCTCAATATAATCCACATATTAAAAAGGGCAAAATTGTAACAATTATGCGTGATTCGTACGTCGAAATTCCAGGTGAAAACCGACACTATAATAAAATCAATAACGCTTATTATTTAGGCGGTCCTGAATTATTACGACAGACCCTTAAAAATAATTTCGATATTGATGTGAAACACTTTATCACAATTGACTTTAAAGGATTTGTCAAGGTGGTTGATATGGTTGCTCCAGAGGGCATCGAAGTAAATGTGAATCAAAAAATGATCGAGGACATGAGACTAAATGTAAAACCTGGTGTACAAAAATTACATGGTAAAGATTTATTAGCATATGTTCGCTTCCGTCATGATAAATTTAGCGATTTTGGCCGAGTCCAAAGGCAACAGAAAGTCCTTGCTTCGTTGAAAAATGAGTTTACTAAACAATTAAGTACGGTGAACGGTGTCATGAAGTTGCCAACTATAGGAGAAGAAATGATTCATTATATCGATACAGATATGGATTTTAAAACGTTTGTCTCTCTTTGCGGCAATGTATTGTTTAACCGAGTCAAAGATGTCGAAACCATACGTATTCCTGTTCCAACTGGGTATTCTAATATGCAGTATCCACATGCTGGACAAGTGCTCCAATTAGATTTTGCCAAAAATAAAGAAGCTATGAAAGAGTTCCTAGGGGATAAACCAACCCCTGTGACAAAAGAAAAACGCCAAAAATAAGAGAGAAACTAACCAATAGTTTCTCTCTTTTAACGTGCCCTAACAAACTTTTATTGTATCTAATATTTATGCATAGCAGAAATTTCTTGCATTTTACGTGACACAAGTGGGTAAAAATAAGTTTTTGCACTTATCGTAGTATTTCCTCCAAAAAAACCAGTTCCAGGGCATGTTTTAACCTGATATGGTTTACTATTATCTAAAACCCTTGCCTGTGTAATGTAATTCCACCAATGATGATAAGTAATGGTGTCAATGGATGGGGTTAACCCGAATCTTAAACAAAGCAAAGCGGCGACATAAACGATAGTTTCCTTTTGTTCCTTTGTCATGAAATCATGACCTATATCAAAGTTCCCAACATTTTCGATCGCAATTCCAGTAGCATTGGCCTTGAAACCAATTGAGCCTTCAGGGGCCATGTCAAACGGTCTAGAAACGGCAACTTTTCCATCAGGAAAAGTCGTGATATTTTGAGCAATATTCTTCCACCCTTTTTTTCTCACATGATACGTCTCCATCCCCTTCAACATTTTAAAATGATTGTTGCCATAAAAATGTTTGTAGGAAGGTGCCCATGTGTGATGTTCTTGGATTAAAGTGATTTTTCGAGCAAATTTATGGTGGAATAACCACTCCCCGAATTCCTCCTTTGTCATAAGAATATACTGCCCTTGCATTGCCATTTTTTTAGGAGGAATTTTTAATCTCTGCCCTGTATTAATTTGTTCTGATGATAATCCATTTACTTTTTTTATTATGTCGACTGAAGAATTATAGGCCATTGAAATGTCTCGAAGTGTATCACCTGCTACAACTTCATATGAAATTGGAATTCGCAATTTCTGACCAGCAAATAAAGAATTGGATTGCAATCCATTTGTTACTCTCAGTTCTTCAACAGATGTTCCATATGTAGTTGCGATTCCTGGTAAATTATCACCTAATTTTACGACATAAATATTGCTAGGATATTTTCCAGCGGCTTGAGAAGGTACGATGTTTATTAACATATTTAAAATCAAGCTAAATACAACCACCAAATTTACTTTCATTTATCTTACCCTTTCAATACTGTTTTGGCAGCATTAAACAGCATTATTATTTATTTTTTATTATTCATAGTTTGTAGTACAGCACTAAGATTATTCTTGGGTAATTTATTTTTATATATCCTCTTCCGTGTTTAGTTAGGCTATTCTTACTTTTATCTCAATCATCCACTCCAGAGTTCCAAAAAATAAGCCGCCAAAATAGCAGCTGAATCTTCAACTCTTGCACCCAGTTAGCTAAATAAGCAACTTTTTAATCAATGAATAAAGACATATTGATAAGGTCGGCATATACTTTTTTACTATACTTAATTTGTTTCTTTAACCTACCCTCTTCTTGAAACCCTAATTTTTTGTATAAGCCCATTGCTGTCTCATTTCCTGAGATAACTTGCAAACAAACCTTTTCTATCTCATTTGTACTTTTAGCCCAGGCAATTAGGGCGTCTATTAACTTTTTTCCTATACCTTGACCTCGGTAATTTTCTTGTATTCCAAGTGCAAATTCACCAGTATGTGAATTTCTATTTTTGATTCCCCGATTGAAAACTAAGTCACCAATTATCCTTCCATTATCTTCTACCACTAATATTAGATTTTTTTTTGTTCCATTTCTAAAATCCTTTTCACTTGATCATCTTCAGACTGCTTAAATTCATTTAAAGTGGTAAGTGTAAAGGTGCTGCTTCCAAGAACAGCCTCAACGTGAATCAAAAGTCCTTTGGCATCCTCAACAGTCGCTTTTCGAATTTTCATATTCATTATCCTCGAATAATTTATTTTCTATTATTTTATAGGAGAAGTAATAACCTTCAATGGATTCCTTATTTCATTAACCTGATCCGTTAACGTAAGTACATTTTTTCACAAACTCTATTTTGTATTAACATATATATCCAATTGTAATGTCCATTCTAAACATTTTTTGTTAGACAATTTGTATATCAAATTGTGGTGCATTTTCTTATACAATTTTTTATGTAATTTCCTCACAAACGGCTTTACACCAATAAAAAAATGAGTGTCAATTTCATATGCAAATTGGCACTCATTTTAACTTACATTTTTAATGTTTGCGATAGGAAACAAAACGCGTTACACGTAGAAGCAGTCTACGTTACCCAAGTAGGCTCTGGGAAAAGAGAACGGTCACGTAGAAGCGGTCTATTCAACGACACAAGAAAGAGAACTTAAACTGGCATGGAGCTAAAATAACAAAAAAACGGCCCCTGTTGAAGGCCGCCCATTGTTATTCTATTCCTCTTTAGGAACACGAACTTGAGAGTCAAATTTCCCTTTATGTGAGCCGTCACAGTATGGCTTATTGTTTGATAAACCGCAGCGGCAAAGGGAAAAGGCTGGTTTTGATGGATAGACATTACCTTCGCCATCAAGCAGTTCCACATCACCTGTAATTCGTAATGAACCGTTATCATTTACCTTGATTTGTACTTTTGACAAAGCAAACACCCCTTTTGAAATTTCATATTAATCTTGAGAATAACTGGAATATAAGGAAAATGCAACAAAAGATGAGCAAAAAAATTAGAATCCCTTACAACCTATGCTACAATCACGATATGCTTAAAAAAGGGGATTTAATCATGCAAATTACTATAACAGCGGCAGCAATAGAAAAAATAAATGAAAGAACAGCAGGCCGCAAAGGGTTTTTAAAATTAAAATACGATACAGATGGCTGTGGGTGCGCGGTAAATGGGGTAATCGCCCTGTGGTTTGTACCGGCATTAGATCAAGATGACTTGGCTATCGAAACAAATGACCGACCGGTATTTGTAGAAAAAGCGAAAACTGTTTTTTTAGATGAAGAAATGAAAATCGATTTTTCTCAAACCACCAATTGTTTTCAACTAAAAAGTCCACAGCAAATCTTAAATGGACACATGAGCCTATTGATTAAAGAAAAAACAGACTGATCCCAAATGGACAGTCTGTTTTTTCTTTACAGTATAAAGTATAAACTTCGACTTCGAGAATGGTCCAGCTCCAGCGCCTAGCCCCTCGGGTCAAATAACCTTCGGCAATAAAAGTCAAAATGCGGACTTTTCTTCCGAAGAACATTTGCCTGTCGGGGCTGACCAAGGCGCTTGCGCTTTTCTTAAATAGATGATAAACCTTGATGAACATATGTCTCCAAAAATTCATCGATGACTCGCTCATAATCCGCACGGTTTTCGTTAAAGGACTGGGCATGCCGTCCATTTTCAGCAAGGTATAACATTTTGGGACCCTTTTTTTGCTCAAATAAGTCCTTTGACATGGTAGGGAGTATAAAATCGTCCTTTTTACTATGAATGAACAGAATCGGGTGTTTAATATTTTCAATGACCGAAATGGGTGATACGTGACGAATAGAATATTTGTCGCGAACACGCAACAGGATATCACCAATCGGAAGTAACAGTCCGGGTAAGAGCTTAAAGTCTTTTTTAATGAGATAGGCAAGCTGCTCCTTAAAATCAGAAAATGGGCAATCTGCAATGTAAAAGTCAGCCCCATCCTCAAGGAGCCCCGCATATAACAGCATGGTAGCAGCTCCCATGGATTCCCCGTGAATCCCAAGCTCAAGGTTCGGTCCTTTTTCTTTTTTTAGCCAATCGACAATCGTTTTGAGGTCGAATTTTTCATAGTGACCAAAGCTGGTTGTTTTTCCACCGGATTCTCCGTGTCGACGATGGTCGTAAATGAAAGCATTAAACCCTCTTTCGAGAAAGAGGTTTGCATATTTAATCGAATTCATTTTCGTTTCCGTTACGCCATGAGAAATAATAATATATCGGTTCGTCTTGTGTGGTTCGATAAGAAGACCTTTAATCATGTAACCAAATGGTGAAGGAATATCAACCTCCTGCTTTGGCAAAGACTCGAATTCATCAGGCTTATATCGGCCAGCTTCCTTTTCGCGCCTTAAGATTAATTCTTCATCCTTTTTCTTCATATACATCAGACGGTTGGTAAAGTATAGAGCAAGAGATAACCAGAAAAATAACACAATAAACAAAGTCCGAAATGTCTTCCTCACAATTGGCACCCCCTGAAGTAATTACTATAAACTATGAAAGTCACGTTTTTAGTGCCCATAAATTAACAGTTTTAATTTTAGCATAAAAAAAGCCGCTCACACCAATAAGCGGCGGTTTCTGATTGAAACAAAATTGATTCTTTGAACTTTGATAACTGTCTAGCTGCAGCGTCTAGCCCCTCGGGGTCAAATAACCTTCGGCAAGAAAAGTCAAAATGCGGACTTTTCTCGCCGAAGAACATTTGCCTGTCGGGGCTGAACAAGACGCTTCCGCTTTTCTTATTGCTCAGAATTCTGTCTTTTCGTTGGATGTAGTGCTTTTTCGAGTTCCTCGGCAGCAATCATCCGTTTGCCGCCACCAGCTGTATCTGCATAATTTTTCCCGCTTTGACTGTTACCTTTGTCCCGCTTTTGGCTCATAAAATCTAGTCTCCCTTCAAGGTGGTCTCAATTATTAAGATGGATTACCAGAAGACCGATTATTCACGAAAAACGAGATTAGATTTTAGACAGTTTGAGCATGAAGGCGATAATAACTGCTTTCGATGGGTCTTGAAAGATGTGGACGCACGATCTCAATAGCATCAAGGAGTTTCTCCAAGCTTACACCTGTGTCAATTCCCATCCGTTCAAGCATATACACTACATCCTCCGTGGCTGCGTTTCCTGCAGCACCAGGAGCGAATGGGCAGCCGCCAAGACCGCCAGCCGATGTATCAAATCGATCAATTCCTACTTGAAGGGAAGCGAAAATGTTCGCGAGTGCAAGCTTTCGGGTGTCATGAAAATGGGCGGTTAGCATGGTTTCAGAAAACGCATCTTTTAACTGTGAAAACAAGGAATACGCTTCATTCGGTGCGGCCATGCCAATGGTATCCGCAACACTCAATTCATCCACTCCGGCCTTTACAAATTCAGAACATAGCTTTATTGTTTCTTTTTCATCCATTTTCCCTTCATACGGACAATAGAAGGCGGTCGAAATACAAGCACGGACAAAATAATTTTTTTCTTTTAGCTCCTGGATGATCGGTTTAAGCTCTTCCATACTATCCTGCGTTGTTTTGTTGATGTTTTTTAGATTAAAACTGTTGCTGACACCAACAAATACGGCTACGGCCTTGCAATCAGTAGAATACACTCGATCAATTCCTTTACGGTTTGGAGCAAGGACAAAGTTTCTCGCGCTTCCATCAAGGCAGTCTGCAACAATTTCTGGGGCGTCTCCCATTTGTGGCACCCATTTTGGAGACACAAACGAAGTCAACTCCATTTCCTCTAGTCCAGCATTCCTCAGTCCAGAAATAAATTGTTTTTTGATATCAGTTGGTACAAATAACTTTTCATTCTGCAGTCCATCTCGAGGGCCAACCTCGATAATCGTCACTTTTTTAGGTAAACTTAGCATCATTTTCCCTCCAAACAATTCATACTTTCATTGTAGAGGTGGTAAAATCAAAAAATCAAGAATAATAGAAATTTTGACAAAATAAGAGGAATTTCTGTATTTAACTAGAAATAGTAAATGAAAAGAGGTAGAGGGGAGAACGGAAATGAGCCAAACAGAAGTAGTAATTGTCAGTGCTGTACGTACCGCATTAGGAAATTTTAACGGTAGTTTAAAAAATGTATCCGCACCTGAACTTGGAGCAACAGTGATTAAAGGGGCGCTTGAAGCGGCAGGAGTTAAGCCTGAACTAGTGGATGAAGTGATTATGGGAAATGTGCTCCAAGCAGGGCTAGGGCAAAACCCAGCAAGACAGGCGGCTATTCAAGCGGGAATTCCTGAAAGCGTTTCCTCGATGACGATTAATAAGGTTTGTGGTTCGGGGTTAAAGGCAGTTCACTTAGCAACACAGGCAATTTTGGCGGGAGATGCTGACATTGTGGTTGCAGGCGGAATGGAAAATATGAGCCAGGCACCATACCTATTAAAAAATGCCCGTGATGGCTTTAAAATGGGTGACCAAAAGCTAGTCGACACCTTGACCTCGGACGGTCTTACATGTGTGTTTAATGATTATCACATGGGGATTACAGCTGAAAATTTAGCAAGTAAATATTCCATTACAAGAGAAGAGCAGGATGAATTTTCGGCGTGGAGTCAGGCGAAGGCAGTTGAGGCTATTGAAGCAGGTAGATTTAAAGATGAAATCGTAAAGGTTGTCATTCCGCAACGCAAAGGGGAACCTATTGTTTTTGACACAGATGAATACCCGAAAAAAGGAACAACTGCAGAGAAGTTGGCGGGATTACGTCCTGCTTTTAAAAAGGACGGCAGTGTAACGGCAGGGAATGCTTCTGGAATCAATGATGGAGCAGCAGCTGTTGTAGTAATGAGTAAGAAAAAGGCAGATGAGCTAGGGCTTAAACCTTTAGTAACGATAAAAGCCAATGCAAGTGCAGGGGTAGACCCAAGTATAATGGGAATTGGACCAGTACCAGCAGTGAGAAAGGCTCTTGAAAAAGCTTCCGTTTCAATGGAGGATGTGAACCTAATTGAGGCAAACGAAGCCTTTGCGGCCCAATCGCTGGCTGTAGACCGAGAACTTCATTTTAATAAAGAAATTTTAAACGTGAACGGCGGGGCTATTGCACTTGGACATCCAATTGGGGCAAGCGGCGCGAGAATTCTCGTCACCTTAATTCATGAGATGAAAAGAAGAAATGCGAAAAATGGCTTAGCTACGCTTTGTATTGGCGGGGGTCAAGGGGTAGCAACAATTGTAGAGTTAGCGTAAAACATTTGAGGGAGAGAGAGCAAAGATGAAGAAAATTTGTACATCCTTCCAGGATGCGGTTGCTGATATTCATGATGGAGCTACGTTAATGGTTGGAGGATTTGGCCTATGTGGTATTCCGGAGAATCTCATTTTAGCCTTAGCTGAAAAAGGAGTGAAGGATTTAACGGTCATTTCTAACAACTGTGGAATTGATGAGTGGGGCTTAGGACTCCTATTAAATAATAGACAAATCAAAAAAATGATTGGCTCCTATGTAGGGGAAAATAAAGAGTTTGAAAGACAAGTGTTAACAGGTGAACTTGAGGTAGAACTAACACCACAGGGAACATTAGCTGAAAAAATTCGGGCGGGTGGCGCTGGTATCCCAGCATTCTATACTCCTGCCGGGGTAGGAACACCGATAGCTGATGGGAAAGAAACAAAGGTTTTTAACGGAAGAGAGTACCTTTTAGAAGAAGCACTGACAGCAGATTTTAGCTTGGTTAGGGCATGGAAAGGGGACAAAATGGGAAATCTTGTTTACCACAAGACAGCACGAAACTTTAATCCGATGATCGCAGCAGCGGGTAAAGTGACGATTGCAGAAGTGGAAACCCTTTATGAAATTGGTGAATTGGATGCTAACTTCATCCATACCCCAAGTATATATGTTCAAACGATTATTGAAGGAACTCAAGAAAAGCGAATAGAGAGACTAACCGTTAGAAACTAGAGTTGGTGAAGGGAGAGAACTTGAATGGCGAATGAAAAAGTCTCTGTCAGAGAGAGAATTGCGATTAGGGCAGAGAAAGAAATAGAAAACGGCTTTTATGTAAACCTAGGGATCGGAATGCCTACCCTTGTAGCCAATTATATGACAGCGGATAAACAGGTTGTCCTGCAATCAGAAAATGGACTGCTTGGTATCGGTCCATATCCACATAAAGAAGAGGTGGACCCTGATCTAATTAATGCAGGCAAGGAAACGGTAACGGCAATTGCTGGTGCAGCTTATTTTGACAGTGCTGAATCATTTGCTATGATCCGTGGTGGTCATGTCAATATAGCGATTCTTGGTGGAATGGAAGTATCTGAAACTGGGGACCTGGCAAACTGGATGATACCTGGAAAGATGATTAAAGGTATGGGTGGAGCCATGGACCTTGTTCATGGGGCTCGAAAGATTATCGTCATCATGGAGCATGTAAATAAAAAAGGCGAATCGAAAATTTTAAAACAGTGTACTCTTCCGTTAACGGGAAAAGGGGTAGTCAACCGGATTATTACTGAGCGCGCAGTCATGGATGTAACAGACTCCGGGCTAAGGCTCGTGGAGGTTGCCGAAGGTTTTACTGTCGAGGATGTTGTTAATTCAACAGAAGCCACCTTACATGTGGATGAAAATGTGAAACTAGAAGCTTATTAATAGTGGAAGCAGGTTGTTCAAACGGACAGCCTGCTTTTTTGTAGGGATTTAAAAAGTGATGATATACTATTAATAAAATGGCTATGTTAAAGCATTATGTTAATTTTAGACAACTGTTGATTGGAGCGGAAGGTGCGAAGACTCCTGCAGGAGTAGCGGTCATGGGAGACCCCGCAGGAGTGAGCGACGAGGAGGCTCCCAGAACGCCCGCGGAAAGCGAAGCGCCTGGAGCGGAAATCAACAGACAATTTTAACAGGCAGTAAAAAAATAATTAAGGGGAAGTTAGAATGAAAAAGAAATCAAAGCAAACAAGGCAAGCGGCTCCAAAAAAAGATGATTCAGCCGTAACATTAAAAGATTTAATCAATCCCAATTTAATAAAGCAGTTAAAAGAACAGCAGGATCAGTTAAAGGCAGAGGAAGAAAAAAGAAAAGAGGCGGAAGAACAGCGAAAGCGGGAAGAGCGAAGATTGAAGGAAAAAAACAAATCGTTTGAAGAACTATTAAATGAGAGCGGGATGAATTGGAAGGAGTTTAAATAAAAGGGGGAGCGGATGCTCTCCCTTTTTAACGGTGTTCATTATAAATATTAGCTTTTGCTAGTTCTCTAATTATCCTTATTTCTTCATTTGTCAGCGGTTGGCTTCTAACTGCATTTGCATTTCTCTTAATTTGGTCGGTGCTGCTGGCACCAGCCACAACAGAGGCAACTGCCGGGTTAGCTAGATTATACTGAAGGGCAACCTCCGTAAATGAACGGGACGAAGCCACTTTCTTCTTCAACACTGGCAAAATGTCCTGTAGTTCTTCAAGAGTATAGTCTAAGTACCCTTTTTCAGAAGCCTTATCAAGCAGATTATCGCTTAACAGTCCCTTTGCAAGAGGTCCGCGAGTGACAACGCTAATTCCATTCTCATGAAGAAGAGGGAATACTGTTTCTTCCGGTCTGCGGTCAAGTATGCTGTACTGCATCATCACAGATACGATACTAGACTTTTTTACGTATTCCCTTATCACATTCGGTCGAATGGATGATAGGCCATAATAGCGAATGAAGCCTTCTGCTTTTAGTTCCTCAAATGCTTCGATGGTTTCATCAATCGGGTCATCAAGGGTACCGCCATGCAATTGATAAAGATCAATATAATCTGTACCTATACGCTTTAGACTGTTTTTTACTTCTTCCTTAATATACGCCTTAGAAGGATCCCATGACCAGCCAGTTCGCTCCTTGTGCCAACGGTTACCAACCTTCGTTGCAATAATTATTTGTTCGCGGACGTCTTTTAAGGCCTTGCCTACTAGTTGTTCATTATCGCCAAAATCATATAAATCCGCTGTATCAAAATAATTAATGCCTTCTTCAAGTGCCGCTTCAATAATAGATCTTGCAGCCTTCTCCTCCGTGCCAATGGACATACAGCCAAGACCAAGTTCAGTTACAAATAAATCGGATTTTCCTACCTGCCTTTTTTTCAAAAAATCACCCCGTCCTTTTCTATCATTTTAGTAAAGAAAAGGACAGACTACAAACGAGAGGTGTTATTTTTGTGGTACATTTTTAACCCAGTCAGATACAGTAATGTATTCCTTGTTATACTCCTTGAGCTTTTGTACAATCTCCCAGCCTTTGCCAACAAGAATGATTCCCTTTTCATGCACATACACTTTCATCCCATACTCCCCCAATTAAAGTATGGTAAAATGTATGAGCAGAATATAGGAATAGAACAGGAGTGACCTTTATGAGTAATCTCGAAGAAAAAACGCTCCATAGCGAAGAAATCTTTTCAGGAAAAGTAATCAGTCTTCATTTGCAGGATGTGGAGCTTCCGAACGGCAAGCAGAGCAAAAGAGAAATTATTAAACATCCGGGAGCTGTGGCAATACTAGCAATTACGGATGACAAGAAAGTGGTCATGGTTGAGCAATACCGGAAAGCGTTAGAAAGAACCATTGTGGAAATTCCAGCAGGAAAGCTCGAAAAGGGAGAAGAACCCGCGATTTGTGCTCGTCGAGAGTTAGAAGAAGAAACAGGGTACGAATGTGAAAGCTTGGAGTTACTCACTTCCTTTTATACATCGCCAGGATTTGCGGATGAAATCGTTCATGTATATCTTGCAACAGGACTAACCAAAAAGGAAAATTCAGCGGCCCTTGACGAGGATGAATTTGTTAATTTAGAAGAATTGACGCTCGAAGAAGCGCAACAATATGTGCAAAAGCAAAAGATTTATGATGCGAAAACAATTTTTGCTGTCCAATACTTACAATTACAAGAGGCGTTGAAAAATAAATGAACCGCTACTATGTAGATCTACATATTCATATCGGGCGAACGTGGAAGGGGAAGCCTGTTAAAATTACAGGTGCTAAATCGCTTACGTTTACTAATATCATTGACCATGCAAGACATGAAAAAGGGCTGAATATGATTGGAATTATTGATAGTCATTCACCCGAAGTGATTCTTGAGATGGAAAGTCTTATTCAAACTGGAGATGTGATTGAACATCCGGAAGGCGGCTTAGTGTTTGGAGATTTAACCGTTATTCCTGGTTCAGAATTGGAGATTTATGATGAACAATGTAAAGGCCCCATTCACTTGCTTTGTTATTTTCCAAACCTTTCTGTCATGAGGGAGTTCTCTTCGTGGCTTTCTGGTCACTTGAAAAATATTCAGTTAAGTTCTCAACGAATTTATGTATCAGGTCTTGTATTGCAAAAGAAGGTAAAAGAGTTAGGTGGAATCTTTATTCCTGCTCATGTTTTTACGCCATTCAAAAGTCTATATGGTAAAGGAGTGACCCAGTCATTAACGGAGGTGTTGGATCCCGAGTTGATCGATGGAATCGAACTTGGATTAAGCTCAGATACCAGTATGGCGGATCAATTAAAGGAATTACACAATTATACCTTTGTAACAAATTCTGATGCCCACTCGCTCGCCAAAATTGCACGTGAATATCAAGTAATCGCGATGGAGAAGCCCACTTTCCAAGAGCTGCAAAAAGCATTAAAAGGTATCGATGGTCGGAAAATTGTCGCCAACTATGGACTAGATCCATTACTTGGAAAATATCATAAGACAGTTTGCATGGAATGTCTCCATTCTGCCCAAAATGATGAGCAACTTTGTACACATTGTGGGAGTAACAAGTTCATCAAAGGAGTTGCTGATCGGATTCTTGAACTTAAAACTGCAGAAGCAAGTCCAGTGTGGCGGCCTCCGTATGTCCATCAAGTGCCGCTCGAATTTATTCCCGGTCTCGGGCCCCGCTTACTCGAGAAGCTTGTGAATCATTTTGGGAGTGAAATGGCAATTTTGCATGAAGTTCCTTACGAGGCACTAAAAGAGATTGTCACACCAAAAATCGCCGAACTGATTATGAAAGCTAGAGAAGGAAAGATAAACCTTTCTGCTGGCGGAGGCGGAAAATACGGAAAGATTGCAGATTAACAAGGTGAAACCCGTCAGCTAGAGGAGAGGCGGGTTTTTACATTAAATCTATTAAAATTTGGTCATAGAAATACTAGACTGGCATAGAATGTATTAATCGATTCAAGTTTAGTAGGAGGAACGCAGATGAAAAAACGATTGTACCAGTCCGATGCCGCTAGTTATTTCCGTGAGCACTCCTCAATTTTTTTATTTATTGTCATTCTGTTTCTAATGGGAGTTATTTTTGGAGCAATTGTCGTAAATAGCATGAGTATTACACAAAAGGAAGATTTATTCTATTATTTATCACAATTTTTTGGACAAGTCTCTGATGGAAAAGTATCAGAAGACAATGATTTATTTTTACAAAGCTTCTTTCATAACAGTAAGTTTATAGGGCTTATGTGGATATTAGGAATCTCAATTATTGGTTTACCGGTCATTCTCATTCTCTTATTTATTAAGGGGATGGTTGTTGGGTTTACGGTTGGTTTTCTAGTTAGTCAAATGGGGTGGAATGGGTTTATGTTAGCCTTTGTTTCTATCTTGCCGCAGAATTTGATTATCATTCCAGTGTTTATCATAATGGCCGCTTTATCAGTGATTTTCTCACTTAGAATGATTAAAAAACAATTTATGAAAAAATATGCCCAGCCAATTATGCCGTTTTTTAAAAGATACATTATTGCTTTGATTGCAGCAGTCATCTTTATTTCTGCTGCCTCAGGAATTGAAGCTTTTTTATCTCCCTGGCTAATGAAAACTGTGGTTAGTTCAGGGGTTTTAAAATAATAACTAATTAATAATTATTATAAACTGTTGTTTATAATAATTTTATTTTGACTCTCTTTTCTCATCTGTTATAATGAGAATTAACAGTGGCGAGGGAGGGCATTCAGGATGGAAACTAGAATTGAGAGAATAAAGAAACAGTTGCATTCAGCGAGTTATAAATTAACACCTCAGCGTGAGTCAACCGTTCGAGTTTTGCTAGAAAATGAAGAGGATCATTTAAGTGCAGAAGATGTGTACCTCCTCGTAAAAGAAAAATCGCCTGAAATTGGTTTAGCAACTGTTTACCGAACACTCGAATTGCTAACAGAACTAAAAATTGTTGATAAAATTAACTTTGGTGACGGTGTTTCCCGCTATGATCTTCGTCAGGAAGGTGCGGCACATTTTCACCATCATCTTGTTTGTATTGAATGTGGAGCTGTTGATGAAATTCAGGAAGATTTATTAGAAGATGTGGAAGAGGTTGTAGAACGCAGATGGAATTTTAAAATTAAAGACCATCGACTGACCTTCCATGGAATCTGTTACCGTTGCCAAGATAAAGAAAAAGAAGAAAAAACTGAATAACATAAAAAAGTCCTTTTTTACTGAAAGGGGCTTTTTCTTTTTGGCTGTGTTAAAGAACATTGCTGATTTTTACACTCTGTTGATTGGAGCGGAAGGCGCGAAGACTCCTGTGGGAGTACGGTTCAGGGGAGACCCCGCAGGCGTGAGCGCCGAGGAGGCTCGCCGAAACGCCCACGGAAAGCGAAGCGCCTGGAGCGGAAATCAACAGGAAAGTTTAACATTGCCTTCTTTTAATAGAAGACTAAAAAGAAGAAATAATTCCCCCTATTAATAGAGACTAGGTATAAAACTTGTACATTCTGGCATAGCTTTTACTAGTAATCATTAATGGGGGGAAGATAGATGTCTTTTATTAAAGTAGCACTACAAACAATAAAGGTTTTTATCCTTTTCACTGGGTGCACGATTCTCTTTTATTATGGTATCATGTGGGTATCTGAAGAATATCAAAATTATCATCGCTATGATGAACCGGAAGGATCTGCACTGAAAGTGTCTAATGCAGTAGAAGAAGAAAGTTCTTCCTTGTTAGATCGGCTGATGTTGTTTTATTTAAATGGGGAGTAATGTGATGGAAGATCAATTAAAGGATTTTATGCATTTTTTAATAGTGGAAAAAGGGCTGGCTAAGAATACGATTGTGTCTTATGAGCGGGATTTAAAAAGCTATCTTCATTACTTAAAAAATGTTGAATCCATCCTATCATTAAATGATGTGCAACGAATTCATATTGTACATTTTTTAGGATTTTTAAAGGAACAAGGCAAGTCCTCTAAGACTTTGGCAAGGCATATCGCCTCGGTTCGAGCCTTTCATCAATTTTTATTACGTGATAAGGCAACAGATCAGGATCCATCTGTTTTAATCGAAACACCCAGGTTAGAGAAATCTTTGCCAAAGGTATTGAGTTTGCAGGAAGTAGAAGTTCTTCTAGAAACACCGAAGCAGAAAGACCACTATGGAATCAGGGACAAAGCGATGCTTGAGCTTTTATACGCAACAGGGATTCGTGTTAGTGAGTTAATTAGTTTAGATATTGAAAATGTCCACTTAACCATGGGATTTGTCCGTTGTATTGGCAAAGGAAATAAGGAACGTATCATACCTATAGGGCGTACAGCTTCTGATTCCATTAAGCTATATTTAGATACTGGGAGACCACAGTTTGTTTCAAAAAAACACCGGGAGCAGGCTTTGTTTTTAAATCATCAGGGAAAGCGGTTAACGAGACAAGGTTTTTGGAAAATATTAAAAAAGTTAACAAAAGAGGCTGGCATAGAAAAGGAACTGACTCCGCACACACTCAGACATTCTTTTGCTACCCATCTCTTGGAAAATGGGGCAGATTTAAGAGCAGTCCAAGAAATGTTGGGGCATGCAGATATTTCCACGACCCAAATTTATACCCATGTAACAAAAACAAGACTGAAGGATGTATATAGTAAATTTCATCCTAGGGCTTAAGAGATTGATAGTATGTAAGTCACAAAAGTGTCAAAAAGCTACCGGAATTTTCGGTAGCTTTTTCTTGTAATTTCCTAAACATCTAGTAAAATAGAGATGTCAGACTTCTGACAAATAGAATTTTATTAGGTTTCATAATCCAAATTTAAAGAGGGAAACATAGTATTGTAATTTTACTATTTGCAAACGGTTTCTATAGATAAAAGGAGGAAGAATCATATGGCTACAAATACATATAAACGAATTTTTATTGTTGTTATGGATTCAGTAGGTATTGGTGAAGCACCAGATGCTGAACGCTTTGGAGATAAAGGATCAGATACGCTTGGCCATATTGCTGAGAGAATGAATGGACTGAACATGCCCTACATGGGTAAGTTAGGTTTAAGTAATATCCGTGAACTGAAAGGCATAGAGAAAGCGGAAAAGCCATTAGCATTCTACACTAAAATGATGGAAGCTTCTAATGGAAAGGATACCATGACTGGGCATTGGGAAATCATGGGGTTAAATATTCAAACACCTTTCCGTGTGTTCCCTGAAGGTTTTCCGGATGAACTTGTTTCCGAATTGGAAAAACGCACGGGTAGAAAAATTATCGGGAATAAACCGGCAAGTGGAACAGAAATTCTAGATGAACTCGGTGAAGAACATATGAAAACAGGCGCTTTAATCGTCTATACTTCTGCCGATTCAGTACTACAAATTGCGGCTCACGAGGATATTATTCCAATTGAAGAACAATATAAAATTTGTAAAATTGCTCGTGAATTGACACTTGATGAGAAATATATGGTTGGTCGTGTGATTGCCCGTCCGTTCTTGGGGGAACCAGGAAACTTTAAACGTACAGCCAATCGTCATGATTATGCTTTAAAACCCTTTGACAGGACTGTAATGAGTGAATTGAAAGATGCGGGTCTAGATGTGATTGCAATCGGAAAAATTTCCGACATTTATGACGGAGAAGGAGTGACAAAGTCACTTCGAACGGTCTCTAATATGGACGGAATGGATAAGCTGGTTGAAACCCTTGATATGGACTTTACAGGTATCAGCTTTTTAAACCTTGTAGACTTTGATGCATTATATGGTCACCGTCGTGATCCTGAGGGCTATGGAAAAGCATTGGAGGAATATGATGCACGCTTGCCTGAAGTTTTTGCAAAAATGAAAGAAGACGATTTACTCATGATAACAGCTGACCATGGAAATGATCCTGTTGCCCCAGGTACAGACCATACGCGTGAATATGTTCCACTTCTTGTCTATTCAAAGAGTATGACTGAGGGTAAAGAAATTCCATTGAGAGAAACCTTTGCTGATCTTGGAGCAACTGTTGCTGAAAACTTCAGTGTAAAGCTGCCTAAGTATGGAAAAAGCTTTTTAAATGAATTGAAATAATGAGTTGTATAAAAAAATGGCTATATTGAATAGCTTAAAAAGGAGTAAGAGGATGAACTTCGAAACAATCAATAATGCGGCTTCTTTTTTGAAGGGAAAATATGCAAATACACCGAAAATTGGATTAATCCTAGGTTCTGGTCTTGGTGTATTAGCAGATGAAATTGAGAACCCAGTTAAAATTCCTTATAATGAAATACCCGATTTTCCAATTTCTACAGTTGAAGGACATGCTGGACAACTTGTATTTGGTTTATTAAGTGGAGTAGAAGTTGTAGCTATGCAGGGCCGTTTCCATTTCTATGAAGGATATAGTATGGATAAAGTGACATTCCCTGTTCGTGTAATGAAAGAATTAGGCGTTGAAATGCTAATTGTGACAAATGCAGCAGGTGGTGTAAATGAAAGTTTCTCTGCAGGAGATTTAATGATCATTACCGACCACATTAATAATATGGGGACAAACCCATTAATTGGACCAAATGATTCAAAGCTTGGTGTACGATTCCCAGATATGTCCGAAGCTTATTCAAAAGAATTGCGTGCGGCAGCGAAAGAAATCGCTAGCCGTTTAAACATTAAGGTTCAAGAAGGGGTTTATCTTGGAAATCCAGGACCTGTTTATGAAACACCTGCAGAAATTCGTATGGCACGAGTATTGGGCGGAGATGCAGTCGGAATGTCCACAGTTCCTGAGGTAATCGTAGCGCGTCATAGCGGGATGAAGGTTCTTGGTATTTCATGTATATCTAATATGGCTGCAGGAATTCTTGATCAGCCGCTAACACATGATGAAGTAATTGAAACAACAGAAAGAGTGAAAGCTGATTTCCTACGCTATTTAAAAGAAATAGTAAAAAGTATGGCTAAATAAAAATAGATACTATAAAGAAGTGGTGATAAACATGAGAATGGTTGACTTAATAGAGAAGAAAAGAGACGGTCAGGAATTATCAACAGAGGAAATTAAGTTTATTATAAAAGGATATACAGACGGTTCAATTCCTGATTATCAAGTAAGTGCTTTAACGATGGCTATTTACTTTAAAGGAATGACTGAAAAAGAAAGAGCCGATTTAACAATGGCAATGGTTGAGTCAGGTGATCAGATTGACTTGTCACAAATTGAGGGAATTAAAGTTGATAAACATTCCACGGGGGGCGTGGGTGATACAACTACTCTAGTTCTTGGACCACTTGTTGCTGCACTAGGTGTACCAGTTGCTAAAATGTCTGGTCGTGGATTGGGTCACACGGGTGGAACAATTGATAAATTAGAAGCAGTTGAAGGCTTCCATGTAGAAATTGAAAATCAAGAATTTATTGATCTTGTAAATGAAAACAAGATTGCGGTTATTGGTCAAAGTGGTAACTTAACACCTGCAGATAAAAAGTTATATGCCCTTAGAGATGTAACGGCAACTGTTGATAGCATTCCGCTTATTGCAAGTTCAATTATGAGTAAAAAAATTGCTGCTGGTGCGGATGCGATTGTACTTGATGTTAAAACAGGTGCCGGTGCGTTTATGAAAACACTTGATGATTCACGAGAATTAGCTAAAGCAATGGTCCGCATTGGAAACAATGTTGGAAGAAGAACAATGGCAGTAATTTCTGACATGAGTCAGCCGCTTGGATATGCAATCGGGAATGCTCTTGAAGTAAAAGAAGCAATTGATACTTTAAAAGGGGAAGGGCCCGAAGACTTAACAGAGCTTTGCCTAACACTTGGCAGTCATATGGTTTATTTAGCTGAAAAAGCAAGTTCATTAGAAGAGGCACGTACCCTTCTAGAGAACGTCATCAAGGATGGTTCTGCTCTTGATAAATTAAAAGTGTTCTTAAGTTCACAGGGTGGAGATGCTTCCATTGTTGATGATCCATCTAAGATGCCACAGGCTAAGTATGTTATTGAATTAGAAGCAAAAGAAGATGGGTATGTTTCAGAAATTGTTGCCGATGAGGTTGGAACGGCTGCGATGTTACTTGGAGCAGGAAGAGCAACGAAGGAATCGGTTATCGACCTTGCTGTTGGACTTGTTTTACGAAAGAAGATTGGGGATCAAGTGAAAAAAGGTGAATCGTTGGTAACTATCTATAGTAATTTTGAAGATGTAAACGAAGTAAAAGAAAAACTTTATGAGAACATCAAAGTTTCATCTTCAAAGGTAGAAGCACCAATTCTAGTACATGAAGAAATTACTCAATAATCAATTTATACGAATAGAGGCTGACTCCAAAGGAGCAGCCTCTATTTTTTTATTTAATCAAAGGCAAAAATTGTATAAAGTAATTTATTTTGGAAAAAATGGAGGCTATAAAGAATGGAGGGTTATGCGAATGAAACGATTTGTCTCTTTATTAGTGACATCTTTATTACTTACAAGTTTGTGGGGTCCATCTGCTTTTGCTGCTGAAGAAAAGAAAAGTGCTGATATTGTCAGTAATGTTAAATCTGCTATATTAATTGAACGAGATACAGGTGCGGTCCTATATGAGAAAAATAGTAAGGATGAACTGCCACCTGCAAGTATGACTAAAGTTATGACTATGCTCTTAATTATGGAGGCAATTGATAAGGGCAAGCTGACATGGAATGAAAAAATTCGTGCAAGCGAATACGCTGCTTCAATGGGAGGTTCGCAGATTTTCCTTGAACCTGGCGAAGAAATGACCACTAAGGAAATGTTAAGAGGTATAGCGATCGGGTCAGGTAATGATGCATCGGTTGCTATGGCTGAGAGGATCGCAGGTTCTGAAGAAGCATTTGTCGATATGATGAATGATAAGGCGAAAGAACTTGGATTAAAGCATACTTTCTTTAAAAATACAACGGGGCTTCCTGTGAGTGGACATTACAGCACAGCTGCTGATATGGCAATCATGGCAAAGGAATTGCTCAAATATGAAGATATAACCAAGTTTACAGGAATGTATGAAGCATATTTACGTGAGAATACGGATAAGAAATTTTGGCTTGTTAATACAAATAAATTAGTTCGTTTTTACCCTGGTGTAGATGGCTTAAAGACAGGATTTACGGCTGAAGCAAAGTATTGTTTAACCGCAACCGCACAAAAGGATGGTATGCGTGTAATTGCTGTCGTTTTTGGTGCTCCTACATCAAAGGAAAGAAATGCACAGGTAACTAAAATGCTAGATTATGCCTTTAGTCAATATAAAACACATCCAATGTTTAAACGTAATCAAATCATTGGTGAAGCAAAAATAAGTAAAGGGAAAGATAAGACGGTTGAAGCAGTTACTAGTGAACCACTTTCCTTACTGACAAAAAAAGGTGAAAAGACTGAAAATGTCAAACAAACAGTTGTGATGGCAAAAAATCTTAAGGCTCCAATTGCCAAAGGGGATCAAGTAGGTACTATCAAATTGATGAAAGATGGAAAGGTTATTCTTGAAAGTCCTATAGTGGCAAAGAAGGCTGTTAAGGAAGCCGGATGGTGGACACTTTATAAACGTTCCTTTGGAATGTTCACTAAAGCGGGTAAATAGAACCTGCTGTCGAAACAACCTATTATATAACTACTTTTAGCGAAATACGACTAGTTTTGTAATTGAAGAAGGATATTACCTTCAAAAAAGCGAATTGACTCACTATACCAGATTAAGGAGGACGGGGATAGTGAGTCTTAACATTAATATGGAAACAAAACATGACGTATTATGCATTCGCTTAAGTGGTGAGCTCGATCACCATACAGCAGATGACTTACGCGAACAAGCGACAGTGGTTATTGAAAAGAATGAAATTCGTCATATTGTCTTAAATTTAGAACACCTCTCTTTTATGGATAGCTCTGGATTAGGGGTTATTCTAGGAAGATACAAACAAATTAAACAGGTGCACGGTGAAATGGTCGTTTGTGCAATTTCCCCTGCAATACAAAGATTATTCGATATGTCTGGTTTATTTAAAATTATCAAAATGGAACCGACTGAGGAATTTGCATTGCAAAGATTGGGGGTGGCCTGAGTGAAGAATGAGATGAATCTTCAATTCAGTGCTTTAAGTCAAAATGAATCGTTTGCCCGTGTAACTGTTGCCGCGTTTATTGCACAGCTAGATCCGACAATGGATGAATTAACTGAAATAAAAACAGTTGTTTCTGAAGCCGTGACAAATGCGATTATCCATGGATATGAAAATGATCCGAATGGAACCGTAGTGATTCAAGTAATTATCGAAAATAGCTTGATTGATATGACCATAAAAGATAGTGGATTAGGTATTGTTGATGTGGAAGAAGCTCGTCAGCCATTATTTACAACAAAGCCGGACTTAGAACGCTCCGGTATGGGTTTTACCATCATGGAGAATTTCATGGATGAGGTAGAGGTTCATTCACAGCCAGGTCGAGGAACCGAGGTTAGATTACGAAAGCATTTACAATCCCGCAAAATGCTTTGCAATTAAGGAGACTTGCCGATGGATGTGGAGGTCAAGAACGAAAAAAGTCAAACGTATTTAAAGGATCACGAAGTGAAAGAGCTCATTAAAAAGAGCCATGATGGGGACCAAGAGGCAAGGGATCTAATAGTTGAAAAAAACATGCGTCTTGTCTGGTCAGTAGTCCAGAGGTTTCTTAATAGGGGATACGACCCTGATGACCTGTTTCAGATTGGCTGTATCGGTTTATTAAAATCAGTCGATAAGTTTGACCTTTCCTACGATGTTAAGTTTTCCACATATGCTGTACCAATGATAATTGGTGAAATCCAACGATTTATTCGCGATGATGGAACAGTTAAGGTCAGCCGGTCGCTGAAGGAAATGGGAAATAAAATCCGTAAAGCCAAGGATGAATTATCGAAAATACTTGGAAGGATTCCAACGGTTAATGAAATTTCAGCCCATTTGGAGCTTTCGCCGGAGGATGTCATCCTTGCTCAAGAGGCAAGCAGGACTCCTTCATCCATTCATGAAACAGTATATGAAAATGATGGTGACCCAATTACATTACTTGACCAAATTGATGATGGTAATGAAGGGAAATGGTTTGATAAAATAGCCTTAAAAGAAGCCATTCGCGAATTGGATGAGCGTGAAAGACTTATTGTTTATTTAAGATACTATAAAGATCAAACACAGTCAGAAGTGGCACTGAGACTTGGAATATCACAGGTTCAGGTATCAAGACTTGAGAAAAAGATATTACAACAAATGAAAGACCGTATGGATCTATGATCCTACGGTCTTTTTATTTTTCCTACATGAAATGCTTAATTCTTAAACATACTACACATACGAGGAAATAAATGTGTGGGAAGTGAATGTTTTGGAGAAAACAATCTACATCCGCATGCGGAATCGTGTACAAGCCCAGCCTGATGGAAAAATATTATTAAAAGATGTAGCCCAAATAATCGCACCAGAAACCTTACTTCCGGCTCTTAAATCTATGATGATCTATCAACTTACAGAAATGGATCGTAATATTGTTGTGATTGATGTAATGAAAGTGATCGATTTGATAACAAATAAGTTTGGATCCCTGGAGGTCCAAACAATTGGGCCAGCTCAAACCATCATAGAAGTAATGGTAAAGAAAAAGGGATTAAACATTCCATTCTTTCTTTTAATCTGGTTTCTCTTATTTTTTGGTTCAGCAATGGCAATCATGAATTTTCATGATGATGTAAGTATGAGAAGTGTACAAGAAAAGCTATATACCATTATTACAGGCAAAAAGGAAGCAAAACCATTATTATTTCAAATACCTTATTCCATTGGTTTAGGTCTTGGAATGATTCTTTTTTTTAATCATGTATTTAAGAAACGAATCAATGAGGAGCCCAGTCCTCTTGAAGTAGAAATGTTTAATTATCAAATGGATTTAGATAACTACGTGATTATTCATGAAAATAAAGAAAGTATGAAGCATCTCCATGATAACGATTAAAATTCTTGCAGTATGTTTTTTAGGAATAGCAAGTGGATTAGCAGTAGGATCAGGATTTGTTGCTTTCCTTACCGTATTAGGAGTCATTCCAAGGCTAACGCAGCTTACCAAAACGATGAAAATGATCCAACAATATGAATGGGCGGTAGTTATCGGTGCACTTACTGGAGTAATAGCCAGTCTCAGAGATCCAGTATTACATATTTGGCCTTATACACTAATCCTCTTAGGGGTATACGGTGGAGTGTTTGTTGGCATGTTAGCCGCTGCACTTACAGAAGTGTTAAATGTCTTTCCAATCCTTGTAAAAAGAATTCGAATGGATGGGGAATTAGTCATTTTAATTATGGCGATTGTACTGGGGAAAATTTTCGGGTCACTCTTTCAATGGCTTTATTTTGTACATCATTAATGATAATAAACAGTCAAGCATGAAGCCTAGCAGGTTGTATAAAGGACTTGCTAGGTCCACGCTTTTCTAATGAAAGGACATCAAAGAATGAGTAAGCGGAGACGAGTCATTCTAGTAACGGACGGTGATGAATATGCCAAAAAGGCCATCGAGCACGTCGCTCGAGAGATTGGCGGTCGGTGTATTTCCCGGTCTCAAGGAAATCCGTCTAAATTGTCAGGTCCTGAAATTATCCGCTTAATAAAAGAAGCAGCTTATGATCCAGTATTAGTCATGTTTGATGACAGTGGCATTGTAGGGGAGGGGGCGGGTGAGAAAGCATTAAAATATGTAGCTACCCATAAAGACATTGAAGTTCTAGGCATTATTGCGGTGGCCGCAAAATCGAGACACGAAGAATGGGCAAGGGTGGATGTAAGTATTGATCGTGATGGAGTGTTAACTCCCTATGGGGTAGATAAATTTGGTATACCCGAACTTGAAATCGGCAGAATAAATGGAGATACAGTTTACTGTCTTGATGAGTTAGATGTGCCTATTATCGTAGGAGTGGGTGATGTAGGGAAAATGGCAAGGAACGACTCTTATAAACAAGGTTCCCCAATAACAAAGAAAGCAGTTGAACTTATACTAGAAAGGAGCGGCTTCTATGGCAAGAAGTAATGAGCAAAAATGGCCTATCCCTGAATCGGTCCATGAGACTGAAAATTATATGAAACAACGGGTGGGGCTTGGAATAAGTTTTGATCTAGGAGTTAGAAAACTTAACGTCCTTAAAACAGATGTCCAAATTTATTTTTGTAATGGATTATGTGATACTCGTTTCGTTATTGAGTTAATTGAAGAACTAGTGCAACTCAATGACCATGAAAAACTCTCAACGGACATTTATAAACTCATTTATAATCGGCTCCTCAACCAATCTGTTCAACCGATTAAAACACTAAATGAATTGGTGGACTTTGTATTATCAGGGTTAATTGTTGTAGTTATTGATGGGGTAGATACAGCCCTTGCAGTGGATGTTAGAAGTTATCCAGGAAGATCTCCTCAAGAGCCTGACACAGAAAAAGTAGTTCGTGGTTCTCGTGATGGATTTGTTGAAAATATTATATTAAATACGGCATTAACAAGAAGAAGAATTCGTGATGAACGACTGCGCTTTGAAATGTTAAAGGTTGGAGAACGGTCGAAAACGGATGTGGCCTTAGGATACTTAGAGGATGTTGCCGATGCAGATCTACTAAATATTCTCAGAAAAGAAATCAATGCTATACAAGTAGATGGCATTCCTTTGGCAGATAAAACGCTGGAAGAATTTATTGTAAAACAAGGGTGGAATCCCTTCCCAATGGTTAGATATACGGAGAGAGCGGATGTAGCTTCTGCTCATATTTTAGAAGGGCATATTGTCATTTATTGTGATACTTCCCCAAGTGTCATCATTACACCAGCAACCTATTTTCATCATGTGCAACATGCAGAAGAATTTCGGGAATCACCAGCAGCAGGGACCTTTGTACGGTGGACTCGTTTTTTAGGTGTATTAACATCGATTTTATTGCTTCCATTATGGCTTTTATTTGTCTTAGAGCCTTCTTTATTACCTGAAAAAATATCGTTTATTGGACCTAACGAACAAACCAATATTCCCGTTGTCATTCAACTAATATTAGCCGATTTTGGGATTGAGTTTTTACGAATGGCAGCCATACATACACCAACACCATTATCCACGGCAATGGGCTTAATTGCAGCAGTGTTAATTGGTCAAATTGCAATTGATGTTGGTTTGTTTGTTCCTGAAGTCATTCTTTATGTTGCTGTCGCAGGCATTGGTTCATTTACCACACCAAGTTATGAGTTAGGTGTAGCTAATAAGATGCTCCGAATAACATTGACCATTTTAGTTGCCATCTTCCATACACCAGGTTTTATTATTGGTGCAAGTTTAATGTTTATTTTTCTTGTTAAGATGCGTGTCCTTAACACACCTTACCTATGGCCTTTTCTTCCGTTTGAGCCTAAAGGATTTTTGCAGATTCTCGTTCGAAGAGCTATACCTGGTTCACTACTTAGACCAAGCATTGTTCATCCGCGAAACCGTTTCCGACAGCCACCTAAAGCAAACGAGAAATAATTGCGGTTTTATTTCAGGTATGCTAAAGTAATTTTAATTAAATAGAGTGATAAAGGATTATGAATAGGCAGTATCTTATGTAGATTCTGTCTATTTGTTTATATCTTTTAACATTGTCTACATAAACTATAGTGAGCTGTTATGGAGAGTGGGGAAGGAAATGTATTTTTATGGATCAACAGGAGTTAATAAAAGCGGAAATTTAGAAATAGGCGGAGTCGATGCCATTGAATTGGCTCATGAATATGGTACTCCTTTATATGTATATGATGTTGCATTAATGCGTGAAAGAGCTCGAGGCTTTAAAAGAACTTTTGAAGAACAAAATATGAAAGCTCAAGTGGCATATGCAAGTAAAGCATTCTCCACAGTTGCTATGATACAGCTGGCAGAAGAGGAAGGTTTATCTCTTGATGTCGTTTCTGGTGGGGAGTTATATACCGCTATAGTTGCAGGATTTCCAGTCGAGAGAATTCATTTTCATGGGAATAATAAAAGCCGGGAAGAACTGGAGATGGCGTTGGATCACCAAATTGGCTGTATTGTTGTAGATAATTTCCATGAAATCGAACTTTTAAAATCCATTTGCCAGGAGAAAAAAACGAAAGTTAATATTTTATTAAGAATAACTCCTGGGATTGAAGCACATACCCATGATTATATTTTGACCGGGCAGGAGGATTCAAAATTCGGATTTGATCTTCAAAATGGACAGGCGAAACAGGCATTAGAAACAGCTCTTCATTTTGATTATTTTGATGTTCTCGGGCTACACTGCCACATTGGTTCGCAAATCTTTGAAACAACAGGATTTTTACTTGCTGCAAAGAAAATTGTTGAAAAAATGGCAGAGTGGGAAAATGAACTTTCATTTAAAGCGAAAGTGTTAAACTTAGGAGGCGGTTTTGGGATCCGTTATACAAAAGAGGATGAGCCAATTCCACCTGCACAATATGTCAGTGAAATCATTAAAGAAGTAAAAAAATTGACAGAGCATTACTCTATGCAAATGCCTGAAATCTGGATTGAACCAGGGCGTTCACTTGTAGGAGATGCAGGTATCACTCTTTATAAAGTAGGCTCTTCAAAAGAAGTCCCAGGTGTGAGGAAATATTTAGCTGTTGATGGAGGCATGAGTGATAACATTCGACCTGCTCTTTATAGCGCTAAATACGAGGCCGTTCTTGCTAATAGACCCTTAGCAAAAACAAAGGAAACCGTCTCTATTGCAGGGAAATGCTGTGAGTCGGGTGATATGTTAATTTGGGACTTACCTCTTCCTGAAGCAGGGGAAGAAGATATTCTAGCCGTATTTTGTACGGGTGCCTATGGTTATTCCATGTCAAATAATTATAACCGTATTCCACGGCCAGCTGTTGTTTTTGTTGAAAATGGCAAGGCCACTCTTGTTGTTAAAAGAGAGACGTACGAAGATCTAGTAAGACATGATTTACCATTAAAATAGGCTGTGTTAAAGAACAATGTTGATTTTTATAACCTGTTGATTGGAGTGGAAGGCGCGAAGACTCCTGCGGGAGTAGCGGTCTCGGGAGACCCCGCAGGAGGAACGACGAGGAGGCTCCCGGAACGCCCGCGGAAAGCGAAGCGCCTGGAACGGAAATCAACAGACAAATTTAACAAAGCCTTAAAATAAATAATAAAGCTGCCACAAGTGGCAGCTTTTATTTATTAAGAGAAGATTGACTTGATAGCGTCGATCAACCAAATGAAGAACTGTTTGACCTTTTCTAAGAATCCTTGACCTTCTTCCGATTCAAGAAATTTAGAAATCCTATCCTTTGCCTTATTCAGTTGGTCACTCACTTGGTTCCAGTCGATATCTAAATTCTTCAACTTATTAAACAAATCAATTAGACGTTGCATTTCCTCATCAGTAAGACTCACATTTAAATCTTTAGCAGCCTGTTCAATGATTTTTCGTAATTCTTCATCATTTTGCGGCTTATTCTTGGCTATTTCTTCTTTTACTTTCGCGATTAATGCCGCAGCATTTTTCTCTCCAATCGAATCGCCGAGTTTGGCAGTTTCAACCATTTCCTGATTAGCTGCTTGCTTGACCTCTTCTGGTATAGCTTTATCCGCCGAGATTTCATATGCTTTTATGATTCCAGTTAAGGCAGCTGTTCCAGAAACAGAAATAGGAGCTGTGATATAGATGTTAGCATCCTTTACACCGGCAGTAATTAATGCATTCACATACATTTCATCTGTAACCCAATTGATATTATTGGTTTTAACGGTGATGCCAGACCCCTTAGGAGCAATGGTGATGGCAGAAGAAGAGATAGCCTTTGTTCCGATAAGAGACTTTGCTACATATTTCCCTAAATATTGGTGTTCCTCCTGATTGGACACAGTCACTATTTGTACATCCACAGGGGCATCCATTTCTTTTAGAAGTTTATCCTTTTGATCTTTGGTAAGATTTTCACCTAAAGTGACAATCATATCCCCTTCAGCTAGATCTGCAAAGCTTCTGATCGGTTGAAAGAAAATTAAAGTTACTAATAAAAGGGTGAAAAATTTTTTCATTTTTTGCCTCCTTGAAATTTAAAGCCTTTAATAAATATATGCTCTTTTATAATATAACCGAAACCTTTAATATAAACGAATAAATGTATTAAGAAGTTTCATAGTTTTAAAACTTTAGTGATAATATGTAATATTTGTAAGAGGAAATAGCTTATTTCTGTCATTTGGTGTAGAATGAGTGTCATGAATGAACTGTTTCGGAGGAAGCCTTTATGAAAAGAAATTGGGTGTTATTTAGTATACTAATTGGAATTTCTGCCATTTGGGGAATAATCTACTGGCTATTTATTGGACCAAAGCAATAGGATTTAGTAATTTTTATCATTGATGATTGCCCATTAATTATGTATGATGGTCATTAGTGAAACACTATAAATTTAATTACATATAATAAATTAGGTTTATTAATGAGTTGTTTGGTAAAAATATACTATTGCTAAACCAAATTACCAATGGTTTATTTAATATAATGAGGGATCAAAATGTTAATTCGGTATAAGAAAACATTCGAAAAAATTGCCATGGGATTACTGTCTTTTATGCCAAATGAAAAGGACTTAAAAAAGCTACAGTTGACCATGAAGGAATATGAGACGGAAGAAAATTGGCAGCTTTTCTTATGGAAAGAAGAAGATATTATTGGACTGCTAGGAGTTCTTTATCATAATGAAGAAAATACTCTCGAGATTCAGCATATTTCTGTTAACCCTTCTCATCGCTACCAAGGTGTGGGAAAAAGAATGGTAAAAGCATTAAGAGAGATGTATTCAGATAAAGTAATTATTCCAAATGAAAACACTGCACCATTTATCGAAAAATGTGATGTTTGCTGAAATAACATGGGGCTGACCCTTATAAGTCAGCCTCTTTTCTCATTTTTAAAGATTGATTTCTTTCTTGAATCACATTTGTTCGATCCCGTAATTTATGGCGTTGAACGAGGTTAATATTGGTCAGATCACTATCTTTACCCCATTGAAATTTTAATTGATCACAAGTAGCAAAACATAGGTCCAATAAATGAGGATCACTAATTGGTATATTAAAACTTTTATATAATTGTTCTGACGTAATGAGGTTTAAACGTTCTTGTACAATTTGAAGCAGTTGCACATAGTCCAATCCAAGTTTAATTACACTATCTTCTTGTTTCTTTAGAATAGTTAAGGCCTTTTGTAATGTTCTTATTGCCCCTTTAAAGTTTTTTCTCCGGTGATGATAAGTGGAAACCGCCAATAAAATCAGACCTACCCAAATGGAATCTTTGTTTTTAGAGTCTGTCTTTTTCCAATATTCTTCAAGGACTTCGTGACACTCGAAATAATCACGATCTCCATGAAAATGGATTAAAAATTGAATATACGCTCTAGGATACAAGATATCCCCCCTTAACAACATACTATAATAAGTTTATCACAATCAAAGATAGACCTTCTTACAAATGAATTTGAAACTAGAAAAAAGAAAAGACCCGTCAAAAATGACGGGCCAGTACCTCGGCTTATTTTTTAATAAACCCAGGAAGCACCAACAATAATTAACAAAATGAATAGAACGACGATTAATGCAAAACCAGTACCAAAGCCGCCATCAGACATAATCAAATACCTCCTAAAATGTTTTTGTTCTTTTCCTTGTCATCATATGTAGGTTATTTGTCCATTGTTATGGGCAAACATCTATTTTGGATAGAAACCACGTAAGGTTGATTTTTTTATTGGATAACACAAATGAATACTCTATACTATTATTAGTCGTAATGACGGCTAACGAATTTATCTTTATAGAATTTTGGTGAAATATAAATGCCATACCAGGTGAAAATTGATGCGTTTGAAGGGCCGTTGGATTTACTTCTCCATTTAATTAACCGGCTCGAGATTGATATATACGATATTCCGGTTGCTCAAATCACTGAGCAATACCTTATGTATATTAAAACAATGAGTGAACTTAAATTGGATGTAGCTAGTGAGTTTTTAGTTATGGCTGCTACCTTACTTGCCATTAAGAGTAAGATGCTTTTGCCTAAACATGAAGAGGCCTACGTAGACGCGGATCCAGACATGTCTTTCGAAGAGGATCCAAGAGACGAGTTGGTTGAAAGATTGATTGAATATCGGAAGTATAAAGAGGCAGCACAGGACCTTAAATCGATGGAAGAAGAACGAGGGCTTATGTTTACAAAGCCACCTAGTGACCTTTCTGACTTTGCAAAGGAAAAACACCCTGAAAGAACAGAATTAAATGTTTCTTTGTATGATATGTTAGCTGCATTTCAAAAATTATTACGTAGAAAAAAACTACAGCGTCCGATGGCAACTAAAATTGCCAGACAAGAAATTTCTATTGAGACAAGAATGATAGAAATTATGGATGAATTAAAACAGCTAAAAGGAAGGAAAAACTTTAATGAATTGTTTCCCTATCCGGCTAAAGAACATATAGTGGTGACCTTTTTAGCAGTTTTAGAGCTAATTAAAAGAAAAGAGATCGACGTGGAACAGCAAGAAAATTTTGGTGAAATCTTTGTTGAAGCTGTTAAGGAAGGGGCATATTGAAGTGGAAATTATTAATTGGACAAGCATTGTTGAGAGCCTTTTGTTTGCAGCTGGAGATGAGGGGCTTTCGTTAAAGCAATTAGCTGAAGTACTAGATGTGGATGAACTGAAAGCAAGTGAGGTCCTTGAGGACTTAAAGAAAGAATACGTACAAAACAATAATAGGGGAGTCATGATTGTCCAGTTGGCTGGGACCTATCAACTAGCTACAAAAAAGGAAAACGCAAATTACTTAAAAAAATTGGTGGATTCTCCACATACCTCAACCTTATCACAGGCTGCGTTAGAAACATTGGCTATTGTTGCCTATAAACAACCAATTACTAGGGCAGAAATAGAAGAAATTCGAGGGGTGAAAACAGAAAGACCCCTGCATACATTAATGGCAAAGGTTTTAATTAAAGAGGTTGGTCGTGCAGAGGGAGCAGGAAGAGCTTATTTATATGGCACGACGAAGGAATTTCTTGATTATTTTGGCCTTAAAAGTCTTAAGGAACTTCCACAACTTCCTGAAAAAGTAGAGGATGAATACATCCAAGAGGAAGCCGATTTATTTTTTGAGAAATTTCAAGAAACGATTAACTCTTAAAATGGCTATCAAAATGACCAATTTATGCTAAAATAAATATACGTTTTCAAAATGATTTATCAGTTATAACTGGTATTAACTGAGCATTTCAATAAGGGGCGGGATTATCTTGCAGATTAAAGAGTGTAAAGGTATTGAATTAGAAAAAGAAAAATCAAATACTTCTGAGGATTTTTTTAACAGAAGTGAAGTAACCTTTATCGACAACGGGGAAGAAAAAACACTTCATGTTTTATACGTTAGGTATTTTGATGAGTTTCTCCAGGAATTGACACCATTTAAACAGGACCCCATTTTGGTTCAAAATGAAAATGAGATATTTTTTAGGGATATCGTAGCACTGTGTTGCCTCATTAAGAATCCAGGTCTGCGAAGCAGAAAACGTCTATATATTAATTCAAAGAATGAATTTACTTCTTATTTTCAGGATATTAATTTTGAAAAATTACCTGAAGTTTTTCGTGCTCTTAAAGAAAAGAAGGGTTTCGAACTCCATTCACCACTTGAATTCATTTTGCAACCGCAATAAAGAAGGCTCGATGTTAAATTAGGGAGGTAACTATGGGAAACTCGTTGGTAAAATCACAACTAAATGATGTGAAAGAATTTTTAAGTAAGTCAATTACAACTTTAGAAAACTTTCTAAATGAAACAACCCTCTCACAAATGAATGGAGAGAATGAAGAAGACCGTCAGTATAATAAATTAATTTTTTCAAGTTTAAGAAAGTTAATTGTCTATAGCGAGGAAAGTTTTGAAGCCTGCTCGATTATTTTACAAAGCGAACCGTTTCAAAAAGCGGCTGCGGAAAAAACACTCTACAAAATCTACCACCAATGCATTGAAGAGTTTTTCTCACCGAAAAATGATGCATGGTACGAAGATAGTCGCTCTGCCTACACGGGCAGAAATTCGATTAAATTTTACCGAAGTGTGTCTGAAAGCATCGTACAGCTAGTTAAAAGTTTAGAGGGTGACTTCCAGCGGGTAAGGGAAGAACTTGAGTACTACGAAACAGACTATAGAACAAAGATGATTCAATCAAAGTAAATAGTAAATCAGGCTGGCCTCTGTACGAGGGCAGCCTTTTCCTATCATTTTTTTATCAACCCCCTCATACCATTTAGGTAACTACATGACACCGCACGCAATTGCGGTAGTTAGAAATGAGGGATATAGTGGATCGGTTTAGCAGATATGTTAGCGAATTGTTTAAATGGAATGAGCAAATGAAACATTTTCTCCAGTCAGAAAAGGTGGGGCAGGATTCTGAGCTGTGGAATCAGCTGGATGCTTTTACTGAACTGATTGAAAGTACAAATCGCGAGTTGTCAAATGAAGAACTGCTTTCACTCCAAACGAAAGCAGAGAATATCCATATACAATTGGAGGATTACTTCAAAAGAAAACAGGAAATAGGAAATATTTGGATAACTGAAAAAAAACTATCACCAGGTGGTCATTCTCTACCTGAGCTACCCTACCCCTATAATGCATTAGAACCCTATATTTCTGAGGAGATTATGAAACTGCACCATGATAAGCACCATCGATCATATGTAGATGGGTTAAATCGAGCAGAACTCAATCTGAAAAAAGCCAGAGAGACTAACGATTATTCTTTGATTAAGCATTGGTCAAGAGAGCTAGCATTTCATGGATCTGGACATTATTTGCACACGATTTTTTGGAAAAATATGAGTCCGAATGGCGGTGGTAGCCCTCAAGGTCTACTAAAGGAGGAGATTGATAGTTATTTTGGTAGCTTCTCCGCATTTAAAAAACAGTTCACCGAGGCTGCAAAGCAAGTTGAGGGAGTGGGCTGGGCCGTTTTGGTTTGGGCGCCGCGAGCGAGACATTTGGAAATACTTCAATCAGAGCGGCATATGCTGTTAACACAGTGGGATACCATTCCTTTATTAGTGTTGGATGTATGGGAGCATGCCTATTACCTCCAATATAAAAACAACAGGGCTGAATACGTGGATAATTGGTGGAATATAGTGAATTGGCATGATGTGGAGATGAGGTTTGAAAAGGCAGCAGATATTAAATGGCCTGCGTTTTAAACGGGGATTAAAAAGCATCCGGCATGGTCGGGTGCTTTTGCTTTGCTTAAAATTAATCATATTCATCCTTGTCCTGCATAAACTTGTACAAAGCTAAATAAGTAGAAGTATAGAAGGAGACGAGGTTGATCTAATGAGAATGATTTTAAAACTAATTATCTTTTCCCTCTTGGTCTCACTGTTCGTTACAAACATTCCTCAGAAGGTGGACGCATCCGTTTCCGTAAGTGCCGCAAGTGCTGTGCTGATTGAACAGAAAACTGGTCGAGTCCTTTTTGAAAAAGATGCACACACCAAAAGAAGAATTGCAAGTATAACTAAAATTATGACGGCAATTCTTGCGATTGAATCGGGAAAAATGAATCAATACGTAACCGTTAGTGAAAAAGCGACTCGTGCGGAGGGATCGTCCGTTTATTTAAAACCTGGAGAGAAAACTAAACTAAGCGATTTAGTTTATGGATTGATGCTGCGATCAGGAAATGATACCGCTGTGGCCATCGCTGAATATGTAGGGGGCAGTGTAGATGGTTTTGCTTATTTGATGAATCAAAAGGCAAGGGAAATTGGAATGTATAATTCTCATTTCTCCAATCCACATGGACTCGATGATCACGAAGATCATTATTCAACTGCCTATGATATGGCTATTCTGATGCGTTATGCTATGCAAAATAAAACCTTTGAAAAAATCTCAGGTACAAAAGTACATCGTGCCCCGAATCCATCTGAGAAATGGGATCGAGTTTGGAAAAACAAGAATCGTTTGCTCTCAAAATATAAGTTTTGCACTGGTGGGAAAACCGGATATACAAAAAGAGCGAAAAGGACGCTGGTAACTACTGCGACTAAAGGGGACATGAAACTTATTGCTGTAACCTTAGATGGGCCGGATGATTGGAATGATCATATTTCCATGTATGAAGGTGGATTTAAAGGGTTTGATATGGCAGAAGTGATACCTAAGGGAAAAGTAGAGATTGAAAATAATAAAGATTACAAGGACAAATTGTATGTGAAAAAGTCAATTGTCTACCCGGCAACAAACGAGGAAATGAACTTATTTTCAGTTAAATATAAGTTAAATAAGTCTAAAAGTGCCGAAAGTACAAAGAGTAAGGAACTGGTTGTTGGGAAAGCTGCCGTCTACTTAGATGGAAAAGTGGTACAAGAAACTCCGATTTATTATCAAAACATCGTCAAGAAAAAGAAAGGTTTGTTTGATTTTATAAAAGAAATATTTCTCATTGCTATTGGTGTGAATGTTCATGGTTAATTATGTTTGGGTGTTTATGACCGTTATTGGGGTTGTCTTTGCATTATTCAATGGAACAATGGAGGCTGTCAACAAAGCTGTATTTGATGGTGCTAAAGAAGCGGTAACATTGTGTATAGGACTGATCAGTGTCCTTGTTTTCTGGCTCGGAATGATGCGTATTGCTGAAGAGTCGGGTCTTCTAGAACGTCTCTCAAGGCTATTTCGTCCTCTTGTGAAAATTTTGTTTCCTGAGGTTCCTCCAAATCACCCAGCAATGGGATATATTTTGTCTAATATGATTTCTAATATGTTTGGATTAGGAAATGCTGCAACTCCACTGGGCATTAAAGCAATGGAGGAATTAAAAAAATTAAATGGTGGAAAAAATTCAGCAAGTCGGTCGATGGTTACTTTTTTAGCGATAAATACAGCCAGTATTACCATCATTCCAACAACTGTAATTGCGATTCGAATAAACTATCATTCTGTATCCCCTACAGAAATTGTAGTCCCAACTATCATTGCAACTATTATATCGGCAATCGGTGCAATCCTCATTGATCGGTACTTTTATTACCGTAGAAGCCGAAAAGGATGAACATGTATGCAGCTAATTTCAGTTATTTCCTTAACATTTATTCCTTTACTTATTGGATTCATTCTTCTATACGGCACATTTAAACGTGTGCCCACCTATGAAAGTTTTGTTGAAGGTGGGAAAGAGGGCATCAAGATTGCCGTTTCTATCATTCCCTTTTTAGTAGGTATGCTTGTTGCAATCTCGATATTTCGTGCTTCTGGTGCATTAGATGCATTAATGAATTGGATTCGCCCGTTTATGCAATCAATGGGTGTACCGGCTGAAATTGTACCATTGTTAATAATAAGACCCATATCTGGAACGGCGGCCCTAGGTATGACTAGTGACTTAATCGGTGTTTATGGACCTGATTCCTTTATAGGCAGACTTGCTTCTATTTTGCAAGGCAGTACAGATACCACCTTTTATGTATTAACCGTGTATTTTGGTGCTGTTGGGATTAAAAAAATGGGGGATGCTTTAAAAGTAGGGCTTATTGCTGATGTGTTTGGAATCATTGTATCCATTGTTGTAGTAGTATTGATATTTGGAACTAAATAGCTTTAAGTAGAAGGTGTGTTCTAAAAAGAACATACTTTTTTATTTTGGCTGTGTTAAAGAACATTGTTGATTTTTACACCCTGTTGATTGGAGCGGAAGGCGCGAAGACTCCTGTGGGAGTATGGGTCAGGGGAGACCCCGCAGGCGCAAGCGCCGAGGAGGCTCGCCGAAACGCCCACGAACCGCTCGCGCCTGGAGCGGAAATCAATAGGCAAGTTTAACAAAACCTTATTTTTATTTCACTTTAAAAATCCGTTACTTTGAAAAGTGGAGAAATTGTGTCATAATTCATTAAGATGGATTTAGGATTGAGAAATATGAGGTGGAAAAATGGAAAGATTACAAAAAGTTATTGCCCGAGCAGGCATAGCTTCAAGAAGAAAATCTGAAGAATTAATTAAAGAAGGCAGAGTTAAGGTGAATGGAAAGGTTGTTACTGAACTTGGTCTAAAAGTCACTCCTACGGATCGAGTGGAAGTAAATGAAATACAAATTGAGAAAGAAGAACCAGTTTATTTCCTTTTATATAAACCACGGGGGGTAATCTCTAGTGTAAGTGATGATAAAGGCAGAAAAGTGGTTACTGATTTCTTCCCCATGTTAAAAGAACGAATTTTTCCTGTAGGCCGGCTGGATTATGATACATCAGGACTACTTTTAATAACAAATGATGGGGAATTTTCCAATCTACTCACGCATCCAAAGAATGAGATTGATAAAGTGTATGTAGCAAAAGTAAAGGGAATTCCTTTAAGAGAAGACCTAAGAAAATTAGAAAAAGGTATCAAACTTGAAGATGGAAAAACCGCACCAGCAAAAGTGAAATTATTATCGGGAGATAAGAAAAAGCTAACCGCTATTGTTGAAATTACCATTCATGAAGGACGAAATAGACAGGTTAGACGAATGTTCGAAGCGATTGGCCATGAAGTATTAAAGCTAAAGCGTGAACGATATGCATTCTTAACGTTACACGGTTTAAAGGCAGGAGATGCACGAGAACTGACCCCGCATGAGGTAAAGCAGCTAAGAGCCTTTGCAATGGATTCATCTAAGAAAAATTCATAATATCGTCACAATTACTTTTCTGCGTTAGCACTATGAGAGTGTTGGTAAATGCTATAATTAGACAAACTGTGTAATGGAGTAACTGGAGGTTTTTTTATGAAGAAACGGCGATTAGTGATGAGATCCCTTATTTTACTTGTTCTAGGTGCTGCCGTTGCCTATTCACTGTATGCAAATTTAACAAAAGATAATAAACAAAAAGTGGCGGTCGGAGATACAGCTCCTGATTTTGCTTTGGTAGATATGCAGGGAAATAAACACCGCTTATCTGATTATAGGGGACAGGGAGTGTTCTTAAACTTTTGGGGAACCTGGTGTCCACCCTGTAAAAAAGAAATGCCATATATAAATAATCAATACCATCAGTATAAGGACCAAGGGGTTCAGGTTTTGACTGTAGATATACAGGAACCCGAGCTTGCTGTCCAACAATTTGCTGAACGCCTTAAGCTTGATTTTCCTATCATGATTGATACAGATAAAGAAGTCATGAGTACATATGGTATAGACCTTCTTCCAGCCACTTTTTTGATTGATAAAAATGGCAAGGTAGTTAAATACCATACAGGAGAACTAACCGAAAATAAAATTAGGGAATTTATGGAGAAAATAAAACCTTAAGGTTGTAGGGAGTTTTTACAATGAAAGATGTTAAATGTGAATGCGGCCATGTAAATCCACACGGTACTGTACTATGTGAAGCTTGTGGTAAAGTGCTCGATGAGCAAGAGAATGATAAACAGCTTCTCGATATGCGCTATGAAGGAAGTGCACGCCGCTCACAAACCTATAATAAAACCTTGATAGATAAAATCTGGAATTTCTTCTCATCTGTAAAGGTTGGAGTTTGGCTTATTATCATTACTTTAATTGTTTCTACACTAGGAACCATTCTTCCGCAGGAAATGTATATTAATCTGCCGCCAGAAGTCTATTATAAACAAGAGTATGGCTGGTTTGGAGAATTATATTACGATTTAGGTCTTCATGATTTGTATGGCTCTTGGTGGTACCTTTTATTAATTGCTATGATTGGAATTTCTCTTGTTATTTGTAGTCTTGATAGGGTTGTGCCCTTATATAAGGCTTTAAAAGCCCAACGGGTTACACGACATGAGGGATTTTTAAAGCGTCAGAGGGTTTTTGGTGTCAATGAATACAGTGATACAGATGATATAACTACCATTAAAAAGCATCTAAAAGAAAGAAGATATAATGTTCGTGAAGAAAATGGGGATTTGTTGGCTGAAAAAGGCCGCTTTTCACGTTGGGGTCCCTATATTAACCACGTAGGCTTAATTATCTTTTTATTTGGCGGGATGCTGCGGTTTATTCCTGGATTTTATATAAATGAAGACCTTTGGGTTCGAGAAGGAGAAACGGCTGTAGTACCAGAAACAAATGGACAATTTTTTATCAAAAACAATCAATTCATTCTACAACACTATGATAAAAATAAAGACAAAACTTTTGAAAAAGCAATCAATCGTGCGGGTGAAGTGGTAAAGAATTATCAATCAAACGTTGTCCTATATAAACGGGTCGGAAAGAATCTTCCTGGTGAGAAACCAGAGCTTAAAAAAATAAAAGAATATAAAATACAAGTAAACAAACCGTTATCTTATGAAGGATACTCCATTTTTCAGTCTTCTTTTAGGTCTGAGATGAATTCAATGTCATTTTCATTAATTGATAAAAGTACAAACCAATCTTTTGGTGACCTCAAAGTGGATCTTTTAGATCCAAAAGATAAATATGATTTAGGTAATGGTTATTCAGTAGAGATTCTTAACTTTTTCCCGGATTTTGAATTTGATAAAAACGGGGAACCTACAACAAAATCCCGAGTACCCAATAATCCTGCTTTCGTTTTTCGTATGATTACTCCTGATAAACCAAAGGGAGAAACGGCCTTTATTGCAATTAGACAAAACATTGAACCATTTGGAAATAATAAGTATAAGATCGCATTTAAGGGTATAGATACAAAGAACGTCTCTGGATTTATTGTCCGAAAAGATTCGTCATTATGGGCCATTATTTTAGGTGGAATTATATTTATGATTGGTGTCATTCAGGGGGCTTACTGGAACCACCGTCGGATCTGGGTACAAAAGAAAAACGGACAAGTTTGGATTGCCGCTCACACAAATAAAAATTGGTATGGCTTAAAACGGGAAATTGAAACCGTCTTAGCGGATACCAAGCTTGGCATTCCAGAAGACCAACTTCAAAAAGAAAATATAGATAAGGAGGGAGTCTAGTTGGCGACACTAAGTAGTAATTTATTATTTGTTTCTTTTATTCTTTATTTAATAGCAACGTTGTTTTTCGGTGGCTCTATTAAATCAAAGAAAGAGTTTAATGAGAAGAAGGGAACCAACAGGTGGGGGCAAATTGCTGTATTTTTAACAATTGTTGGTTTTATTTCGCAACTAGGTTATTTTATCACTAGATGGATTGCAGCTGGACACGCTCCAGTGAGTAATATGTTCGAGTTTACCACTTTCTTCGGAATGGCTCTTGTTGGTGCATTTATTGTTATTTATTTTATCTATCGTACAACCTTACTTGGATTGTTTACCATGCCTGTAGCTATATTGGTAATTGCCTATGCGAGTATGTTTCCAAGGGATATTACTCCATTAATACCAGCTCTTCAAAGCTATTGGCTGCATATTCATGTGACCACTGCGGCAATCGGAGAAGCTATTTTGGCAATAAGCTTTGCAGCCGGACTAATTTATTTAGTGAAGGCAATTGACCAAACAAAATCTAATAAACAAACCTTTTGGCTAGAAATGGTTATGTTTGCATTAATTACAGTACTTGGCTTTGTTGCTATATCATCTGTATTCTCAGGAACAGGATATCATGAGAAATTTAATTGGATTGATAAACATGATACCGAGCAAGTCCTTGAATATACGATGCCTGCTCTGGTTGGTCCACATAAAGGAGAATTAATAACTGAGAGTGGATTTAAGCCTATTATTGAAGTACCTGCTTTCATCAATGCAAAAAAATTAAATACGGTTATCTGGTCATTATTTGGTGGTCTGGTGCTTTATAGCATAATAAGACTAATCATTAGAAAGCGAATTGCAGCCTCACTTAAGCCTCTTGTCAAGAATATCAAACTTGATTTTGTTGATGAGATAAGCTATCGCTCAGTATTAATTGGTTTTCCTGTATTTACATTAGGCGCGCTCATTTTTGCTATGATTTGGGCACAAATGGCATGGTCTCGTTTCTGGGGATGGGATCCAAAAGAGGTTTGGGCTTTAATTACATGGCTTTTCTATGCGGCATTTTTACACCTTCGCCTTTCTAAAGGCTGGCATGGTGAGAAATCAGCATGGCTCGCCGTCATCGGATTTGTCATCATCATGTTTAACCTAGTTGCTGTTAACTTGGTAATAGCAGGACTCCATTCATATGCTGGTTAAAACAGTAAGACTAGACTTATAATAAATTTTATAGCCTTCACTACAAAGTGAGGGCTTTTTTTAAAATAAAAATTGTGTAAATACTAAAAAAAGATGGATTGTCAAATAATTGACACTTTTAGAGGAGTATTTACTACGAAAAGATAGCAAAATGCGATACCATTTTGTAAAATAAACCTCATGGGGGGATTAATAATGGATAAAGACGTAAAAATTTTAGTCGTAGATGATGAAGAAAGAATTCGCCGATTATTAAAAATGTATTTAGAGCGTGAAGAATATAGCATTGATGAAGCAGAGGATGGTACCGAGGCATTGACAAAAGCCCTCGCTAATGATTATGACGTCATTCTGCTCGATCTTATGATGCCTGGTAAAGATGGAATTGAAGTCTGCCGGGAACTAAGAGAAAAGAAGGCAACGCCCGTTATTATGTTAACGGCAAAAGGAGAAGAAATCAATCGTGTTCAAGGCTTTGAGGTCGGAACAGATGATTATATTGTTAAACCCTTCAGCCCTAGAGAAGTAGTCTTACGTGTGAAGGCACTACTAAGAAGGTCATCACAAACTAGTTATCTGCAAACTGAAACCACAACTAAAGATGTTATTGTATTTCCACACCTTACAATTGATAATGACGCTCACAGAGTAACTGCTGATGGTAAGGAAGTAAGTTTAACACCAAAAGAGTATGAACTATTATATTTCCTATCAAAAGCACCGGATAAAGTATTTGACCGCGAACAGTTGTTAAAAGAAGTTTGGCACTACGAATTTTTTGGTGATCTACGGACAGTTGATACACATGTGAAACGTCTCCGTGAAAAGTTAAACAAAGTTTCTGAGCAAGCAGCAAGAATGATTGTAACCGTATGGGGAGTGGGCTACAAATTTGAGGTAATTAATGAATGACCTTTTTACGAAGTGTTGTAGGTAAACTTTGGTTTACAATTCTTCTATTAGTATCCTTTATTTTGTTTATCTTAACTGTCATGCTCCTAGAGTTTTTTCAAAACTACAACATTCATGAGACAAAAGATAACCTTACTAATACTGCTGAAAAAATTGCAAATGTTTTGGAAGAACATCCAAATGAGAAATTCCCACTGGGGTTAGAAATATCATGGGAAATTATCGACGATGTTACCAAAGTGGTCATTGTTAAAAATGAGAATGAAATCTACTACTCTCCGAATACGGAAAAAGAAAAAAAATTAACATTGTCATACATTAAAAATGACAAAGAGTTAGCGAAAGTCTTTCAAGAAAAGACGGTTGAAAAAGTCTCCGATCTTTCTGAAAATATGGGGAGAAACGAATCGGATTATTCGATTATTGGTGTACCATTGCATTTACCTGGTGATGAACATGGAGCTGTATTTATTTATCAATCACTACGGGTGATGCAGGAAACTACCCATTCCACAACAAAATTTATCTTGCTTGTTGCAGGTGTGGCAATTATTTTAACAACTATTTTTGCCTTTTTTCTTTCAACGAGAATTACCGCTCCATTAAGAAAAATGAGAGAAGCTGCTTTTGAAGTGGCGAGAGGAAAATTTGATACAAAGGTTCCCATTCTTACTCATGATGAAATCGGAGAACTGGCCACTGCTTTTAACCAAATGGGACGGCAATTAAAGTTTAATATGAATGCTCTTAGTCAGGAAAAAGAGCAGCTCGCCAGTATATTAAGCAGTATGGCTGATGGGGTTATTACCTTTAACCGTGATGGTACCATCTTAATTACCAATCCTCCTGCAGATCGGTTCCTCCAATATTGGTATTATGAAAAAGGAGGAAATACTTCAGATGTAGAGGCCATTCCATCACAGGTAATGAATCTCTTTCAAAAAGCGGTAGATACTGAAAAGGAACAGGTGGGTGAAATCTCACTTCAAGGTCGTCACTGGGTTATATTAGTGAGCCCACTTTACAGTAATCAATTTATTCGCGGAGCAGTTGCGGTATTAAGGGATATGACTGAAGAGAGACAGTTAGATAAGATGAGAAAAGATTTCATCGCTAATGTTTCACATGAACTTAGGACACCTATTTCCATGTTACAAGGTTACAGCGAAGCTATTGTCGATGACATTGCTGAATCCCAGGAAGAGAAAAAGGAAATGGCCAAGGTCATTTATGATGAATCATTAAGAATGGGACGCCTTGTTAATGAATTACTTGACCTTGCACGAATGGAAGCGGGGCACCTCCAGTTAACCATTGAAGAAGTAGATCTTTCTTCATTTATTAATCGTATTATTCACAAATTTCAGGGATTGGCGAAGGATAACGAAATTCAATTGACTGTAGAAATAGGTAGTGGAATATCAACCATTTCCTTTGATCCTGATAGAATTGAACAAGTCTTAACCAATTTAATTGATAACGCGATCAGACATACTCCAAAAGGCGGACTAGTTAAGTTAACTGTCTCAAAAGAAGAACAGGCAATAAAAATAGAAGTCAAAGACTCAGGCTCTGGAATTCCTGAAGAAGATTTACCGTTTGTTTTTGAACGCTTTTATAAAGCCGATAAAGCGAGGACAAGAGGAAGAGCGGGCACTGGGCTTGGCTTAGCAATTGCTAAAAATATTATCGATGCCCATCGCGGTCATATTTCTGTTCAAAGTAAGATGGGACTAGGAACGACATTTTCCTTCCTTCTCCCTCGAAAAAAGTAATATTTCCAACTATCTTGCCGATTCATCTTGATTCACGGGAAACAATTAAGGCGAGAGTAATTAAATAGAAACGAAGATGCTCATCTAATTGATGGGCATCTTTTAATTTTTAATCCATTAAATTTACTTCCAGCAAACTCCTTCCTTTTTACCCCAAAAAAGACTATATTTATAAGGTGTAACCTTTTATACATATCTATCGACTAATATTATTGAACGGGGAGGGGAATTGATGGACTCCGTTTTCGATGAACTTTATCAAAAATATCATCATGACGTTTTTCAATTTCTATTTTATATGGTTAGAAATAAAGAGCATGCTGAAGATCTTGTCCAAGAGGTCTATATAAGGGTATTTAAGTCCTACAATCGTTTTGAAGGGAAAAGTAGCGAAAAGACCTGGCTATACTCGATTGCGAGAAATGTTGCCATCGACTTTTTTCGTAAGCAAAAGGGCTGGAAGGAAAGATTACTCGAAAAATTTGATTGGTCAACCAATCAAGTTAAAGACGAATTTCCAATACCAGAAGAAATTACGGTTCAACGAGAAGAAATTAAATGGGTATACAAATGTCTTGAACATTGCACGATCGACCAAAGGGCAGTTATTATTTTGCGGTACCTACAGGATTTATCCATTTCAGAAACCGCCCAAGCATTAGGATGGACGGAAAGTAAGGTTAAAACCACACAACACCGCTCCTTAAAGGTTTTAAAGAGGCATATGGAAATGTTTTATGAAAAGGAGGGATTAATTAGTGAAAAAGTCGGAGTGGAGCGATAGAGAGCTCGAAGAATTACTAATGCAAATGCCGAAAATAAAGGATCATCGCAATCCTCGTGACATTTACCAAAATCTTTCTCTAAAAAGGCGAAAAACCAAATCATGGCTGTTACCTAGTTTGGCTACTGCAGCTGCATTGCTTCTATTTTTCATTTTGGTCCCTAAACTAATGGATGGAGCCCATTCTTCTTCTGATAAACAAGCAGAAATTACCTCGTTCAACACAGAAATAAAAGATGCGGATCAAAAGAAAAACTCGACTTTTGCCATGGATAAAGGTGAACCTTCTTCAAAAGAAAAGGCACAGTCAGGAACTCCTAAAAATGAGGTTATGACAGCGAGTACTGTAAAAACAGCCATCTATGCAGACGATGTTGGTAATGGAAAGGTGTTAACGTACTGGATTCCAGACCCACAAGGACAGATACTAATACCCGTTTCAACGGTTGTAGCAACATCTGATAATGAATCATGGCTGACACTATATAATGAAAATATGGCAAACTTAAAAGAGGAAGAATGGGGACTTACCGATTTTTATCCACTAAATGTTACGATGAGTGTAAATTCAGATCACACTACCATTCAAGTCGATGCTCCTCTAAATCATCAGTACGGACAAGGTTCAACTAATGAAACTAACTTTATTAATGTGATAAATAAGGATATATCTTCGAACAGTGATATAAAAAAAGTAAAATTTTCAACGAATGGTGAACCGGGAATTGAATTGGGTAATTTCGGTAATAAACAGGAAATAGATATTAATGCAGTAAAGAATCATGGTTATTTCTTTTATTATCCTACAGGAAGTGATGTTCCATTCCTAACACCGTCAACAACTATGTATACTGATATTAACAAAGCTTTAGATGCAATGAAAACGGATCAAACAGAATTAGGTCTAACGGGTTCTCTTTCACCATTGTTGCCGATTAGTGGCGTTTCAATTACAGATAAGACTTTAGTTCTATCATTTAAGGGGAATACGACTTTACAGAATAACCAAATGACAGTATCTGCATTTGAAGCCTTATTACTAACTGCTAAAGATTTTGGTTTAGAAAAAGTAGTAGTTAAGGATTCTCCGATTTTGCAATTGGGTCCATTTGATCTAACAAAGGAAAACCAAGTACCAGTAGCTCCGAATTTGCGTTCAATCCAATAAATGAAAAAGGTCAACCGTTTTAGGTTGATTTTTTTTGTATAAAATAACAATGGTCTCCAAATTATAACAAGTATGTGCAATTCCCTCTTCAAAAACCAATATGTTCTAAATAGAAGGGTTTTAACATAGTGTGGAGGAGAGGACAAGTTTAAGGAGGAAAAGAAAGGAATGCGTGACTACATAAAGAGGTTTCTTATTGCCATAATTATGGCGCTTTGTGTCAGTTTATTATTTTTAGGTGGACGACATACAGAGGCAGCAAGTACACCTGAGACGGCTGAAATAAAAGAGCGCTGGATTTGGCCGTCAGATGGGATTATATCTGATACCTATGGAACAAGAAATGGAAAACATAAAGGTATTGATATTGCCGGAAACTTAGATACCCCTATTCTTGCTGTTGAAGATGGTGTGGTTTTAAAATCCTATTTTTCTACTACATATGGTAATGTGGTATTTATAAAACACCCAAGTAATTTTGTAACAGTGTATGCTCATTTAAACAAGAGAAGTGTTATGGTGGGACAAAGCGTTAAACAAGGTGTTATGATTGGCAAGATGGGAAAAACAGGACAAGCTACAGGAACACACCTTCACTTTGAAACTCATCAATTAGAGTGGAGATACGATAAGAAATTTGCGTTGGATCCGGAAGTTCTACTCGGGAAAGCAGATGTGGGTGAAACAGTTCAAGGGGGAGTGGCTAGTATAGGTGATCATATACTAGAGGCTAGTTCACATTTCCACACGAGTGACGATAATAGCAAACTTCAAACAACTGAATCGTCAATAAAGGACACTTATATCGTCAAACAAGGTGATACCTTGTACTCTATTTCAAAGAAAAGAAATACAACTATAAATAAAATTAAAGAATTAAACCAGCTGACCTCTGATTTGATTAGGCCAAAACAAATATTAATTATCCAAAAATAGCTAGACCTGCAGACTGTAATTCTGCAGGTTTTTTCAATATATGTTACAAAAAAGAAAAATAGCAAACCTTTTACTTAACAAAATCTTTGTCCTCCATTATAATTAAACTTGTAATTTAATATCGATCTATCTTCGGGGCAGGGTGAAATTCCCGATCGGCGGTATTGAGCATTGCTCTAAGCCCGCGAGCCTGTATAGGCAGGATTTGGTGTGATTCCAAAGCCGACAGTATAGTCTGGATGGGAGAAGATGGAGGTTCTGCAGACGTTCAAAAATGATATCTCAATGGACGTTTATTAAGCGTACCTTTGTAAACTCCCTCAAGTTAATTGCTTGAGGGTATTTTTATTCTTGAGATCGTCTTTTTGCTGAACCTCTCTTCCTAACGTGATGGATCAAAAAGGAGAGAGGAAGATGGAAAAAATGAAGAAAACGAAGAAAATGAATGTTAAGGCTTATGTTTCAATTGGCATGCTTAGTAGTATTGCATATTTGTTAATGCTACTAAACTTTCCGCTGCCGTTGTTTCCGAACTTTTTATTTGTTGATTTTAGTGATATTCCTGCTTTAATTGCTGCATTAATTTTTGGCCCGATTGCGGGTATATTGGTTGAGTTTTTCAAAAATGTGCTTAATTATCTTGCGACTGGAAGCCAAACGGGAATTCCTGTAGGTCATATTGCTAATTTCCTAGCTGGTATTGTGTTTGTTCTTCCGACATATTATGTATACAACAAATTAAAATCAAAAAAAGGGATGACACTAGCCTTGGTTGTAGGAACTGTAACAATGGCTGTGGTTATGAGCATCCTAAATTACATTATCATTTTACCGGCCTATACGGTATTAATGGGATTTCCAGATATGCGAAATCTAGTCGTTCCAGCTATACTGCCTTTTAATATATTGAAGGGTGTCATGATGTCATTCATCTTCATGTTGTTATTTGTTCGGATGCAGTCATGGATTAATAAATTTTCAATCATTAAAGGTGCGTAAAAAAAACAAAGGTTCATTAGTGAACCTTTGTTTTTTTATTTTTAGTAATGGAAAACCCCTCCTATTTTAGGAGGGGTAGTAGCTTAAGAATATATTATTAGCAAAATATTATTCAAATTTAGTTGCATTACCATCAAATGGTTCGTCTGCAACTTTAATTGAATCAGTTGGGCAACCTTCAAATGCGTCCATCATATCATCGATTAATACATCTGGAATCTCAACGATACCTTCGTTATCATCAAGTGTTACAAATGCAATACCTTCATCATCGTAATCATAGATATCGGGTGCAGCTGCGCCACATGCACCACAAGCGATACATGTTTCCTTGTCAACAATTGTGTACTTTGCCATGAAAAAAACCTCCCAGTAAATTAACAAAAATATTCTTGCTAATTTCCATTGCAAAATGGAAACGCATAACTCATTTCTATTGTAAAACTGTATGGGCAACTTTTCAATAGAAAAATGTTATTATAGCCTTCTATCGGTAAATTGATTTTCTTAAAGTTACACAATTTTCAGCAACAAGTACCTCCATTTCATGTTAAAATAATAATAGAAAAATTGGATATTTTGTCGAATATAAACAGGAAAAAGTGGTGAGGTGGAATGAAGCAGATAGAATCCATTATTCTTTATTGCTTAAAACAACTAAATTGCGAGCGAACAGTTTATTCCATCTTTCATTTACTTAATGGAAAAAAGTCATCTCAAACGATTCAGGATGCCCATCTGTTTTCTTTGAAACATTTTTTTGGTATTTATGAACCCCTAAAGAGAGACACTTTTGAAGAGATTATCCAATCCATGATAAACCAAAATCAAATTTCCTCTCATGGTGATCAGCGATACCATCTTACCACTCATGGGAAGACACTCCTTGAAAAAAATCCACCAACGTCTTATTTGGATGGGTGGAATTATCATTCAATTACAAATTTATTTTGGGAAAGACTATCGTTATTCATTCAGGTTACTTCGAATCTCGTATACGGGGAGAAAAGATATATTCCCATACAAAAAAATAAAGAACACCACCAATGGTTGAAAAGCGTATTAAAAGAGATAAAAATTCCAAAGAAAGAAGTAGGTGAATTGGTTTTTGCTGAATTGGTCAGTTGTTTTGATCATTATAAAGGTGTAGACCCCTCCATTTTTGTTTTTCGGCTGACTGGTTTTAAACAGATTGGTTTAACGCCACAACAGACAGCTAGAAAGGTAGAGATGGATGTGCACGATTACCACCTTGCTTTTATTCAAATCCTTCATTATTTAATACAAAAGATTGGACAGGAAGAAGGTCAATTTAGCATTTTACCTTTACTTATTCGCGGCCTTAAACAAACAAATGAATTAACTCTATCATCTAGGAAAACATGGGATTTATTAAATCAGGGATATCCGCTCGACCACATTGCCAATCTTAGACAGTTGAAAATGAGTACTATTGAGGATCATCTTGTTGAATTTGCATTACATGTAAATGATTTTTCTATTGATTCATATGTGAGCAAAAATCTACAAGAGGAAATTTTATCCATTTCTCGAAAATCGGGAACAAGACAACTAAAGGTGATTAGGGACAAATTGAATACAGCAACATATTTTCAAATAAGGTTAGTCTTAGCGAAATATGGTGATAGATCATGGAACTAGAGATACTTTTAGAGAAATATTTTGGGTATCATTCATTTAAAACAGGACAAAAGGAAGTCATTACCTCCTTACTTGAAGGGAAACACACATTGGCCATGCTCCCTACTGGTACCGGGAAATCATTATGTTACCAGCTACCTGGTTATATCCTAAAAGGTCAGATTTTAATTGTTTCTCCACTTTTATCCCTTATGCAGGATCAAGTAGAGCAAATGAATCGGTTTGGAGAAAAAAGGGTCGTTGCATTGAATTCCTTTCTTCCTGTAGAAGAAAGGAACAAAGTGCTGAATCGGTTGAACAATTATAAATATATATTTATTTCTCCTGAAATGCTGGCGATTCCATTTATTATTAGAAGGCTTCAAAAGCTTTCCGTTTCATTGTTCGTAGTGGATGAGGCTCATTGTATTTCACAATGGGGCTTTGATTTTCGACCAGATTATTCAAAACTAGGGGATATTCGTCAAAAACTGGGAAATCCCTTAACATTAGCACTAACGGCTACTGCTACTATGAAGGTAAGGGAAGATATTATTGCATCACTTGGGTTGGAAGTGGTTAATAAAATTGAATCAACGATTGATCGTCCGAATATTTCTTTTTATGTTGAAGAATTGGCTAATTTCGATGAAAAGCAGAATCGTATAGTTGAACTTGTCTCTAAACTGCAGAAACCTGGAATCATTTATTTTTCAAGTAAAAAAATTGCCGAACAAGTGGCTTCTTTATTAGTTGAAAAAGGAATCTGTCAGGCTATGGCCTATCATGGGGGACTGGAGCAAAACACAAGGATTCTGATCCAACAACAATTTATTAATGATCAACTAGATGTAATTTGTGCAACAAGTGCCTTTGGAATGGGAGTGAATAAGGAAAATATTCGTTTTATTATTCATTATCACATGCCAATGCAAATGGAGTCTTATCTTCAGGAGATTGGACGTGCAGGGCGAGATGGCAGTCCTAGTATTGCGATTCTCCTATATTCTCCAGGTGATGAACAACTACCAATTCAGCTTGCAGAGGGAGAGCTTCCATCAGTACAGCAAATAGATTGGTTGTTCCAGCAAATTAGGCAAACCCAACAGTTGGACAATGGTGGAATTAATCTCCATAGTGACTTAAGAGATTTCGGAGGATTTACTGAAATACAGTGGAGAATAATGGAGGAGTTAATACACCATAGATATAAACCGGGTATAAGTATAAACACTTTACAAGATACAATTTCAGAGTTTGTTAAAGAAAGAATAAGGATCAAAAAAAGTAATATATTTCAAATGAGAAAATGGATTGAATCAACGACGTGCCGGCGTGAATTGATCCTGAAATATTTTGAAGATACACTCACCTCCAAGGTTTCATTATGCTGCGATAGATGTGGGATTCATCTAGAGAGCTATGAATCAAACGGAAATCTTTCATTAGGAAGACACAGTGATGGAGACTGGAAGGATTATTTAGCCAAAATTTTATTAAATAGCGAGATGAGTGAATGAAAAAGAAGTATAACGAATTAATCGCCAGCTTAACTGATAAAGAGCTACTTAAACATTTATATTTAACACAGGTCATTCTTTTAATCATTTCTTTCATTTTAGGGCTACTTTTATTTGACCATTTTTCTTATTTAAAGCCTTTCAATTTAATGGATCGGAACATAATTGCAATAGGTATTCCTGCAGGGGTGGCAGTAGTTATCTTAGATATAATATTAATGAGAATTTTGCCTTCTTCTTTTTATGATGATGGGGGATTGAATGAAAGAATTTTTAGGAATAAATCAATCCTTCATATCCTTTTCATTGCGGCATTTGTCGCATTTAGTGAAGAATTACTTTTTAGAGGGATCATACAAACAAAGGTTGGATTACTATTTGCCAGTATTATTTTTGCTATCATTCATTATCGATACCTTTTTAATTGGTTCTTGTTTTTAAATATTATTGTCCTTAGCTTTTTAATCGGTAGCATTTATGCTTTTACAAATAACTTAGTTGTTACAATTACTATGCATTTTGTCATTGATTTTCTTTTAGGTATATATATAAAATTTAAACGTTCACCAATTGATGTCCAACAAGAGGGGGGTCTCCATGAATAAAGAAGAACCATATAGGGACCAAGCGGAAAGGTTAAAACAACGAATTCAAAAAATAAATGAAAAAGTGGAGTACGGTGATGAATTACCTCCACGAGAACAAATCCATCGGCAAAAAAAGAAGAAAACAAAATGGAAGCTAAGATTTCCCGTGATTCGATTATTAGTCTTATGCTTTATCCTTTTACCCATTATTATCTTTAGTGTTATTTCATATCGTGATAGCGGTAAAAAAATCATAGGTACAGAAAAAACCTCAAGCGATTCTATCGGATATGAAACCATTAATCTCGACAATAATGAAGATGAAAGCAAGGCGGATTCTGTAAAAACTGAGGATAATATTCAAAACGATTCAAATGTGAGTAGTCCAGAGGAACAAAGTGAAGTTCCTTTGGTAGAAGAGAAATCAACCGATGATAGTAGTCAGCCAACCACCCAGAGTGTGCCTGCTAGTTCTAATCAAGCCCCGGGTGATCAACAACAAACAGATAAAAATAGTAGTACACAAACAGTAACAAAAAAAACAGAGCCCACTGTAAGAGTAAAATATCATACGGTCCAGCCTGGTGAGGGTCTATTCCGAATTGCAATGGATTATTACCAGTCTCAAAAAGGGATAGACATTATTAAAAAGGCGAACAATTTAACCAGTGAAAATATTTATGCTGGTCAAGTATTAAAAATCCCATTAAACAACTAACCGATCATCCTTTGGTCGGTTTTTTTATGGAAAAAAACATATTGTTTAGGACAAGTTCATAAGTATATAAGGAGAAATGGAGGGATAAGAATGGATTCTCCAATCCAATTACTTGAACATACCGACCAAGCAACTAAACAAATGTTAGAAAACGTGAGAAAACGGAAAAAAAAGTTTGATGATACAAAACTATGGCATTATATTTCGATATATGCGACTCTTTCCCTTGCTTTAATCTTTATGGCATATTTTTATTTTACGATTTATCTGCATTTTTCTTATTCTTTTTTAGCTGTATTATCCGCAACTATCAATGATTCATTCAGTGTGTCACTTTTATCAATCGTGCTTATTGGACTAGGGTCCATGAATGTGTTAAAACAACAAAAAGAGAAAAAGGAAAAGGAATATCAGGAACTAAGGTGTGAGATTGTCGATCGGAGTAAAGATTTATGGAAAAAGGAAGATGAATGGAAGAATCGTCATGTTGTGTTTGAAACTATGAAGAAAAAATACGATATTAACCTCTATCACGAAAAAAAATAAGAAGCAGAGTCGTTTCTGCTTCTTATTTTCATTAAAAGAACTTTTTCTTGTCACGTTCTTCCTTTAATATCTCTACAGCTTCACGGAAGCGAAGGGAGTGAATAATCTCACGTTCACGTAAAAATCGAAGACTATCATTAATATCCGGATCATCACTTATGTTTATTAACCATTGATAAGTAGCCCGTGCCTTTTCTTCTGCCGCAATATCCTCATATAAGTCAGCAATAGGATCTCCTTTAGCCGTAATATATGTTGCTGTCCACGGTACTCCCGCAGCATTATGATAGTACAAGGCACTGTCATGATCGACATAATGTTCCCCTAGTCCAGCGGCTTTTAATTGCTCTGGTGTTGCATCTTTCGTTAATTTATAGACCATTGTAGCAATCATTTCGAGGTGAGCAAATTCTTCTGTTCCGATATCTGTAAGAAGCCCGATTACCTTATCAGGAATAGTATATCTTTGGTTTAAGTACCGGAGGGCAGCGGCAAGTTCTCCATCTGCACCTCCATATTGCTCAATTAAATACTTTGCTAATGTTGGATTACATGTGCTCACTCGTACAGGGTATTGAAGTTTTTTTTCGTAAATCCACATGAATGAAAATCCCTCCTTTTTAAACTTTTTTCAGTAACCGGCTCCGATACAACTGTTCACTACTAAACCTGCCAAGGCCAGGGTGTGTCATCCCAGTTCCAAGGATAGCCTGAGTAACTGTTCCCGTATTGCAACAAGGGACCAAATTGACTTTCAAATTGCTTTTTCAATCGTTTTCTTTCTTTTGCATAATGATTGAATTGATTAATAGCTTCAAGGTCATCGTTATGTGTGTCTAAGTATAGGGTTAGCTCGACTAAAACAAAGTCAACTGCTTGGAGCTGTTCCATTAATTGATAATATTCAGCGGGTACCTGTTTCATGTGGATAGACCCCCTTGCGCTTTTTCAGAAGAATTAAAGTAAGGATCATAAAGGTCCTTCCATAACGTGCCAGCTTTAAGTGCATCTAGTGGAGAAAATTGTGGAAGGTTCGGTGGCTGGAATCCCATATATAAATGAGGTGGAGTGGAATAAGTTTTTTCTAGTATTGTCTTACAAGGGTCAAACGGACTCACGTAAGGATGATATGTTTTAAAATGAGTATTCATGGTAGCCCTCCCTATATTCAACATCAATTAATCTTATGAAAAAATTATCGTTTCATGACATAAAACTTTAAGATATTAAAGGGTTTTATTATCTGTTTGTAGAAGTATAATGAGAAGAATGGATTATTATTTTGAGGTGATGGGAATTGTTCGTAAAAAATATAATGATACCAAAGCATGAGTGTTATACGGCACAGGATAATATAACGTTGAAGGATGCTTTGGACATGTTAGAGAATCATCAGATTGACGGATTACCTGTCTTACATGGAGATCAATATTTAGGGGTAGCGACCAGATATAAGATCTATGAAAACTATTTTCTTTCCAATAAACAAAAGGAAGAGTATTTAACCTCGACTTTTGTTAAAGATGTTGTTACACACCAGGATAAGTTTTTGCAAGGTGAGGAACTATTTGAGAAAACACTCATTGACCTGAAGGATTTCCCTTTGTTGGCAGTAGTGGATTCAACTAAAAAATTCCTTGGAGTGGTGACTCGTTCTGATGTCATTAGCTCTTTTGAAAGTGCTTTTGGAGTAAATCGTCCAGGTGTTAGAATTGCATTCACTTCAGTTGAAACGGAAGGTCGTATTGCCCGCTTATCTGAAATTGCCCATCACTTCCATGAACATATCATTTCACTTGTAACATTTGATGAAACTGATAAATTAGTGAGAAGAATCGTTATGAAGATTGAAAAGAAAGACAATATCGACAGGTTTACGAAAAAGCTAGAAGAGCATGGTTTTCGTATCTTGAGTATTCAAGAAGACTAATTAACTCCAAATAGGTAAAGAAATAAAATCCCTCTCATACATTTATATGGGAGGGATTTTCATGTATTTTAATATAGTTATGCTGCTAGTCACTTTCTTATCCGGCTATTTAACAATTAAATGGATACCAATTACACATCCGTTCGTCCTATCTGACTTTTTTATTAGTCTTGTTGTGAATCCAATAAAATTTTTTGCTGCTTCTTTAGCTTTTTTTATCGGAATCATCTGTGTGGGTAGTCAAATTCGAATGATCATACATACAGCTAAAAGAACCTGGAAAAAAGACTTTCATTTAAAGTTGTTATTTTATTCCAAAATTGTAGGACTCTTAGTAGTATTCTTCTTACTTTTTCAATTGGGCTGGGAGCACACGCTTGTTTTTTTTAGTTTAAGTATGGTTTATGGTATTATTTCCGTAAAACAATAAGACAGCAAAGGGGAAAAATGAAATGATTATTTTATTGGTAGTCCTATTCATTCTTGGGGCATGCCTACTTGCATATATGTTATTGGAAGCTTTCAGAAATAAAGTTTTGGAACATAAGCTGGCCTTTCCAGACTTTCCGGAATCCTTAGGAAATGTTTCGCTATTTTTTATTTCAGATATACATAGGAGAGAGATTTCAGATACCATTATTAACTTAGTTAAGGGAAAAGCGGATTTTGTCGTAATCGGGGGAGACTTAACAGAAAAAGGTGTATCCTTTGATAGGGTTAAAGCCAATTTAATGAAGTTAAAGCGGGTAGGCCCTGTATATTTTGTTTGGGGAAACAATGACTATGAAGTGGATTATCACGAATTAGATGCTATTTTGCTAGATGCAGGTGTTAAAGTGTTAGATAATACAGCAGTTACCTTTGAATCCAGACTGGGAGAGAAATTATGTTTATTGGGTGTAGATGATTTAAATCAAAACCGAGATCGACTTGATTACGCCCTTCAAGATGCTGAGGAAAGTAGTTTCAAAATTTTAGCATGCCACTATCCAAACATTACTGAGAAGATAGTTCCAGAACACAGTATTCGTCTAGTGTTAAGCGGACATACTCACGGGGGGCAAATACATATTTTTGGTTATAGTCCCTACAAAAGAGGCGGTATTAAAAAGTTAGCAAATACCATACTTCTCATTAGTAACGGATATGGAACGACAGCTCTTCCTCTAAGATTAGGGGCACCTGCTGAAACACACCTAATAACGCTAAGCAGGGAGCAAAAACAATAGGTCTATGTAGACAATTCACCAATAACCCCTTGAGGCATACACTGAAAATAAGAGTTATGTCACGGCAGGGGGCAAAAGCATGCGCTTAGAACGCTTAACGGCCAATAAGATTAAAATATTTTTAACCTCTGATGATTTATTTGAAAGAGGGCTATCGAAAGAAGATATATGGAAGGATTCAAGCAAATGGAACCAGCTCTTTCATGATATGCTTGAAGAGGCAAGTGAGGAGTTTGATGTAGAAATACAAGGTTCAGTGGCAGTTGAGATTTTCTCCCTTCAAGCTCAAGGGATGATATTAATCATTACAGTCGACGATGTAAAAGATGATGATGATGATTTATTGTATGATGGATTTATTGAAATGCAGGTTAGGCTTGAAGGCTGTGAGGATCTTTTATATGAATTTAAAGACTTTGAGGATATCATAGACCTTTCAAAAAGGTTATCCATTGCAGATATAAGGGGAGGCAGTTTATATATCCTAAATAACCGGTATTATCTTCTGATGGACCAGGTGGATACGACAAAAAAAGAAATAGCTGCCTGTATATTATCGGAATTTGGAAACCCATCCATCATTAGTACTTACGTTCTCGCTGAATATGGCAAAGTAATTGTTGAAAATAAAACAGTGGAAACCATACTTCTATATTTTAAGTGAAATATTATAGTAACATTTTTTTCGAGGGGGCTTCGGTCCCTTCTCTCTGTTTATGGACAAAGAATAACAAAATAGGAGTAGAATTTTTTAAGATTCCCTATTAAAATAGGAATGACAGCGTTTACAAGTTTGCGCAATAAATTATCTACATGTGCATTTTTCTTCTTGCATAAATCAATTAAACGTGTATACTTGTCTCTGAAAGCGGACAACATTCGTAAAAGCAATTTCTTAGGAGGATTACAAATGGGAGCCGAAAAAGCTAATGAAAAGACTAATCAAGAGGGAAATCATGATGTGTTGAAATCAACGCAGACGGTTATACATAAGGCCCTTGAAAAATTAGGTTATCCAGAAGAAGTATATGAGCTCTTGAAAGAACCGTTGCGTATGATGACAGTGAAAATTCCAGTAAGAATGGATGACGGTTCTATTAAAATATTTACTGGCTATCGTGCACAGCATAACGATGCGGTTGGTCCAACAAAGGGTGGAATCCGTTTCCATCCAGGTGTAACTGAAACAGAAGTGAAAGCCCTTTCCATTTGGATGAGCTTGAAGTGTGGTATAGTTGACCTTCCATACGGTGGTGGTAAAGGTGGTATCGTTTGTGATCCACGTGATATGTCCTTTAGAGAGCTTGAGAGACTAAGCCGAGGATATGTACGAGCAATCAGCCAAATCGTTGGGCCAACGAAAGATATTCCAGCGCCAGACGTATTTACTAACTCGCAAATCATGGCGTGGATGATGGATGAATATAGCCGGATAGATGAATTTAATTCTCCAGGATTTATCACTGGTAAACCCCTTGTCCTAGGTGGATCACATGGACGTGAATCTGCAACTGCGAAAGGTGTAACCATTTGTATACGTGAAGCGGCTAAAAAGAAAGGCATTCAAATTGAAGGTGCCAAGGTAGTTGTTCAAGGGTTCGGAAACGCAGGAAGTTATTTATCAAAATTCATGCACGATGCAGGAGCTATCGTAGTGGGAATTTCTGATGCGTATGGTGCCTTGTATGATCCGAATGGTTTGGATATAGATTATCTTTTAGATAGACGCGATAGTTTTGGTACGGTTACAAAATTATTTAATAATACCATCACCAATAAAGAATTGTTAGAGCTTGAATGTGATATTCTTGTACCTGCTGCAATTGAAAATCAAATTACTGCAGAAAATGCCCGTAACATTCGTGCAAGCATAGTAGTGGAGGCGGCTAACGGTCCAACCACTTTAGAGGCAACCGAAATCCTAACAGAACGTGGAATTCTACTTGTTCCAGATGTCCTTGCTTCTGCAGGCGGTGTAACAGTATCTTATTTTGAATGGGTTCAAAATAACCAGGGTTACTACTGGTCTGAGGAAGAAGTAGAGGAAAAACTTGAAAAAGTAATGGTTAAATCATTTAAAAGTATTTATGATACAGCTCAAACGCGTCGCATAGATATGCGTCTTGCAGCCTATATGGTTGGGGTTAGAAAAATGGCGGAAGCAAGTCGCTTTAGAGGCTGGATTTAAATAGAAACCTTTTGTTCTTGAAACACTTTAAAAAATCTCCTATCATTATACGGTAGGAGATTTTTTATGTGAAATTACAATCTACTTCATATATTTGAAATTTTAAGGAGATGTACCAAGTTGGAAATTGAAGATGTAATTATAATAGGTGGGGGTCCCTGTGGATTAGCTGCAGCAATTTCATTACAACAAATTGGGAAAAAGCCTTTGATTATTGAAAAGGGAAATCTGGTTAATTCTATATATCATTACCCGACACATCAAACCTTTTTTAGTACAAGTGAAAAATTAGAGATTGGTGAAGTACCTTTCATAACAGATAGCTACAAACCCAAAAGGAATCAAGCGCTAGTTTACTATAGAGAGGTCGCCAAACGAAAGCAATTACGTATTCATTCATTCGAGACGGTTGCTAAAGTATCCAGCAGCGGAGAAGTATTTCTAGTTGAAACAAATGTGAGGACATATAGTGCTAGATATGTTGTTGTAGCAACTGGTTACTATGACCATCCGAATTATATGAAAGTACCGGGGGAAGACCTGTCAAAGGTTTTTCACTATTTTAAGGAAGCTCATCCCTACTTTGACCAAGACGTTTGTGTTATCGGAGGAAAAAACTCTAGTGTGGATGCTGCTATAGAACTTGTTAAGGCAGGTGCAAGGGTGACCGTCCTTTATCGAGGGAAGGACTACTCTCCAAGTATTAAACCATGGATTCTCCCAGAATTTGATTCATTAGTTAAAAACGGTACAATTGTTATGGAATTTCAGGCTCATGTAAAGGAAATTACAGGGGACCATCTTGTTTATGAAAAGGATGGTAAACTACACAAGATTCGAAATGATTTTGTTTTTGCTATGACAGGGTACCATCCAGATCATCAGTTTTTGAAAACAATGGGCATTCAAATTGATGAGGAAACAGGAAGGCCGCTTTTTAACCCGGACACAATGGAGACAAACATAGAGGGAATTTATATTGCAGGTGTCATTGCCGCAGGAAATAATGCAAATGAAATCTTTATTGAAAATGGTAGATTTCATGGTGGGCAAATTGCACAATCAATAGTAGAAAAAGAAGGCAAAGGGTGAGTGCAGATGAATAAGGTGGTATTATTAACAACTGGTGGGACAATTGCTAGTAAACCGAATAAGGATTCAGGTAAATTAGCTTCAGGTGCTATAACAGGGGAAGAACTGGCATCTATGTGTAATTTACCGAATGATATTGAAGTGATAGTCGAATCTGTTTTTCAAAAAGCAAGTATTCATATTACATTTGATGATTTAATAGTCCTAAAGAATAAAATCGAAGAATATTTTAAAGATGAAGCTGTTTCAGGAGTGGTCGTAACACACGGTACGGATACAATGGAGGAAACTGCTTATTTTCTTGATTTAACTATTAATGATTCCAGACCTATTGTTGTTACTGGCTCACAACGTTCTCCCGAAGATCAAGGTAGCGATGTATATATAAATATGCGGCATGCTATTTATTCTGCATGTTCTAGTGATTTGACTGACGTGGGAACAGTTGTTGTTTTTAATGAACGAATCTTTGCTGCTAGATATGTGAAAAAGGAACATGCATCAAATATACAAGGGTTTAATGCTTTTGGTTTTGGATATCTCGGAATTATTGATAATGATAAAGTACAGGTTTTTCAAAAACCAATTAAAAGAGAATATTTTAACATCCAATCATCTATTCCGCAGGTTGAAATTATTAAATGCTACATTGGTGCTGATGGGAAATTTGTTAAGGCTGCTCGAGAAGCGGGTGTTGCGGGTATTGTACTTGAAGGAGTAGGACGAGGTCAGGTAGCCCCGTTAATGATGGAAGAAATTGAAAAGTCGATAGCAGCAGGAATAAAATTAGTGGTCACAACTAGTGCGGAAGAAGGAGCAGTTTATACGACCTATGATTACGAAGGAAGTGCCTATGACCTTTATAAAAAAGGGATAATTCTTGGCAGTGACAATGACTCTAAAAAGGCAAGGATTAAATTGGCAGTCGCCATGGCTAGTGGATTGAAGGATATTCATTTTTGAAAAATCAAACTATCATTTTCTTTATAAAGGTTCCATGATACGATAAAGAAAACGGATTTGAAAAGAGGTTCATCATGCTTGGAATATTATCAGCCGGGATTGCCCCCGGACTGGCCTTACTAAGTTATTTTTATTTAAAAGATGAATACGACTCAGAGCCGATTTCCTTTGTTCTTCGGACATTTCTATATGGAGCACTACTTGTGTTTCCAATTATGTTTGTTCAACATGTGCTTGAAACGGAACATTTATTAAAGTCTGATTTGATTAATGCGTTTCTTAGCTCCAGTCTTCTCGAGGAATTTTTCAAATGGTTTATTCTTTTTTATGCTGTTTACCAGCACGTTGAGTTTGATGAACCTTTTGATGGAATTGTATATGGAGTAGCTGTTTCACTTGGATTTGCAACAGTTGAAAATATTTTTTATCTTTTGGCTAACGGAATTGAACATGCAGTCACTCGTGCACTTTTACCAGTTTCAAGTCATGCCCTTTTTGGGGTTATTATGGGATTTTATATTGGAAAAGCCAAGTTTACTGAGGGGATGAAAGTAAAATGGGTGATTCTCTCGTTACTATTGCCATTTCTTCTCCACGGATCATATGATTTTATATTAATTTCACAAGAACATTGGTTGTTTATTATTTTTCCGTTCATGATTTTCCTATGGTGGTTTGGCTTAAGAAAAGTAAAAAAAGCAAAAGTATTGAGTGCGACTCATATGAAAAAACAGTATTCAGTTCAGAAAACCCTTCACTCTTGAGGGGTTTTTTTAATTATTTGTTTAAAATGGAATAAAAACACCAAGATAACAAAAAATAGGGTTACTGTTAAAAAGATTCATTATGGGGGTTATTATTCCATGTTAAAGAAAAAAATCCTAATCAAATGCTTCTTAGTTATCTTTTTCTTTACTATGCCATTTTCTTTTATGGTAAATCATGAGGCCCATGCTTTTTCCGGCCAGGTCATTCAAAAAGGAGCTGTAGGAGATGATGTCATTGAGTTGCAGTCTAGGCTTCAGTATATTGGCTACTATAATGGGAAAATCGATGGAGTATTTGGATGGAGTACATATTGGGCTTTAAGAAACTTTCAATATGAATTTGGATTACCAATTGATGGATTGGCAGGGACAGGAACAAAGGCTAAACTTGCCAAAGCTAGTAAATATAATGAACAGTTTGTGAAGAAACAAATCAACACTGGTAAAAAGTTTACCCATTATGGCGGGGTTGATCAAAGTAAGCAAACAGCACCTAGTCCAAAAGCACCAACCAAAAAGGCTCCGGCAAATAATGAAACAACCAAGTCTCCTGCACCTAAGGCAACAGCACCAAAAGCAGCGGCAACTAAGAAACCAACCGCAGCAAACACGCCAAATGGTTTTTCACAAAATGATATCCGTTTAATAGCCAATGCTGTTCATGGGGAATCACGAGGAGAGCCATATATTGGTCAAGTGGCAGTAGCGGCTGTTATCCTAAACAGGGTTAATAGTTCAACATTTCCTAACACCGTTTCTGGTGTAATATTTGAGCCTGGCGCATTTACTGCAGTTGCTGACGGGCAAATTTGGTTGACACCTAACGAGAGTTCTAAGAAAGCTGTTATGGATGCAATAAATGGCTGGGATCCAACGGGTGAAGCATTGTATTATTTTAACCCAGACACTGCCACTAGTGGGTGGATTTGGGGTAGACCCCAAATTAAACGAATTGGGAAACATATTTTTTGTAAGTAGAGAGGTGAATAGAATTGATTAGAGGCATATTAATAGGAATACTTGTCGTAGGCGTTGCAGGAACAGCTTATTGGGGGTACCAAGAGCACCAAGAGAAAAATGCTATTCTTTTAAATGCGGAAAATAGCTATCAACGAGCATTCCATGATCTTACCTATCAAGTTGATTTATTGCATGATAAAATCGGGACGACTTTGGCAATGAACTCTAGAAAGTCACTTTCCCCATCATTAGCCGATGTATGGCGCATCACTTCACAAGCACATAGTGATGTTGGGCAACTTCCATTAACCTTACTTCCGTTTAATAAAACGGAGGAATTCTTGGCGAAGATTGGTGATTTCAGTTATCGGACAGCTGTCAGAGATTTAGATAAAGAACCGTTATCAAAAAGTGAATATGCAGCCTTACAAAAATTATATAAGCAATCAGGTGATATTCAGAATGAGCTAAGAAATGTTCAGCATATGGTCCTAAAAAATAATCTTCGTTGGATGGATGTTGAACTGGCGCTTGCTTCTGGTAAAGAGCAGACCGACAATACGATTATTGATGGTTTTAAAGCAGTTGAAAAAACTGTTTCAGGCTATGATGAATCTGACCTTGGTCCTTCATTTGCTAATATGCAATTAAAGGATGAAAACTTTAAGAAGATTAAAGGAAAAACTATTTCACGTGATGAGGCCGTTAAGATTGCGAAAAAATATATGAATTTCGATGGGAATGCAAAGGTCAAAGTAACGGAAAATGGTAAGGGTTCAAATTACGGTTTTTACAGTGTATCTATTAAAAATACCCAAACAGGCCAAGAGGCTAGTATGGATATAACGAAAAAGGCTGGACACCCAATTTGGTTTATTAATAATCGAGATATAAAAAAACAGATCATAAGCCTAAATGAGGCTGATAACAAAGCTGCAGCCTTTTTAAAGGAAACAGGTTTTAAAGATTTGGAAGTGTTTGAAAGTACTCAATATGATAATATCGGCGTATTTAACTTTGTTACGAATGTTAATGGAATTAGGATTTATCCTGAGGCAGTAAAGGTAAAAGTTGCTTTAGATAATGGTGATATTATTGGCGTATCCGCAGATGAATATTTAAAGTCCTTCCAAACTAGGGAAATAGGAAAACCATCAATTACTGTAGAGCAGGCGCGGAGTAAGGTGAATCCTAACTTTAAGGTCATGGAGGACAGGCAAGCAATCATTGTTAATGACCTGAATAAAGAAGTGTTGTGCTACGAGTTCCTGGGGACGATTGGAAACGATACGTATCGGATATTTATCAATGCAGTAAGTGGGATGGAAGAAGAAGTCGAAAAGCTTAATAACGCAGAGGCTATTTACGAAGACGTACTATGAGGAAAAGCTTTGCTTTTCCTCCTTTTCAATTTAGGAATAAAATGAAACAATCGCTCCCATACTATTACTATATGGATTCTGGAGTGGTAGGTATGAAAAAGGTTGAGCAAATATTAATGAAAGTGGTTATCATTCAGTTTATTTTTCTGTTTTTATCACAATTAATCTTTCATCAAATGGATGTATTTCCTCAAATTAAGCAATTAACTAAATATGAAGGTGTAAATGAAAATACATTCACAGAGATCCTCCAAACCTTCCAAGGAAAGTAAGAAAGCAGGCAACCCTGCTTTTTTTTATTTCTATAAGATTCTATATTAAATAATTCATTTTTAAAATGTTAAAAAAAAGAGGCATTTCTTCATCTTGTGGTAAAATAAGTAGAAGAGAAATTAGACGATCATGATGGCCATATAGGAGGATTTATGGAAAAGAAACTATCTATTGCAATTGACGGCCCTGCTGCAGCCGGAAAAAGTACCGTAGCAAAAATTGTAGCCGAAAAACTATCTTACATTTATATTGATACTGGGGCAATGTACCGCTCATTAACATATAAAGCTATTGTGAACCATGTTAATTTAGAAGATGAGGCTTCTTTATTGGACACGCTTTTATCAACTACAATTGATTTACAGCCATCAGAAAAAGGGCAAATAGTATATTTAGACAATAAGGATGTAACAGACGAAATTCGATCTGCAGAAGTAACTAACTCTGTATCTTATGTTGCAAAGCATGAGAAAGTTCGCAAAGAAATGGTTAGAAGGCAGCAAGCTTTTGCTGTCGGTGGTGGCGTAGTAATGGATGGACGGGATATTGGTACTCACGTACTACCCAATGCGGAAGTAAAAGTATTCCTCCTTGCAAGTGTAGAGGAAAGAGCAGTCCGTCGTCATAATGAAAACATGCAAAAGGGATACCCATCAGACTTAGAACAATTAAAGGTAGAAATTGCACGAAGAGATAAGATTGATTCAGAGAGAGAAGTAGCACCTTTGAAAAAAGCGGATGATGCAATTGAAATTGATACAACTTCTTTGACCATTCTAGATGTGGTTGAAAAAATAATGGCTCTGGTGCTCGAAAGGATTGGATAAGTGTGACGTTTTATGATTTTGCAAAGTCGGTAGTTTCTGGGGTTTTTAAACCTTGGTACAGAATTGAAGCTATTGGGGTAGAGAACTTTCCTAAAGAAGGCGGAGTTCTACTTTGCTCTAACCATATTCATAATTTTGACCCTATAGTCGTAGGTATTATGGCACCACGTCCTGTTCACTATATGGCGAAAGAAGAGATTTTTCGTGTTCCTGTATTAGGGGACGTTGTAAGAAAATGTAATGCCTTCCCTGTAAAAAGAGGGTTTGGCGATCGTGAGGCATTAAGGTCAGGGTTAAAGGTCTTAAAGGAAGGGAATGTCTTCGGTCTTTTTCCTGAGGGAACTAGAAGTAAGACAGGAGAATTAGGAAAAGGACTTTCAGGAGCAGGTTTTTTCGCTTTAAGGTCTGAAGCTTTTGTGTTACCATGTGCAGTAATTGGCCCATATAAAAGTTTCAGTAAACTGAAGGTGGTATATGGGAAACCAATTGATATGAGTGAAATGAGAGCGGCAAAAGCTTCAGCAGATGAAGTCACTGAATTAATTATGTCAGAAATTCAAAAACTAAAAAATGCGTATCAATAGGTTCTGCTTGACAAAATAGTCTATTTGTAAGAAGTTATTAAAAAGGGATTTTTTTTGAAAATTCTTTTCTTTTAAGTGTGTTTTATATGTGGTGTTTACTGCGTGGTATTCACCAGATCATATATAGACTTTTTCAGTAAAAGGATTAAGGAGGAATACATAATGACTGAAGAACTAAATCAAGTAGATGTGAAGAGCTTTGAAGTGGGTGACAAAGTAACTGGACAAGTTACTAAAGTCGAGGAAAAGCAAGTGTTAGTGGCTATTCAAGGCAGTAAACTTGATGGGATCATTCCAATTAGTGAGCTTTCAAGTCTGCATATTGAAAAAGCAACTGATGCTGTGTCAGAAGGGCAAGATTTAGAATTAGAAGTCTTAAAGGTTGAAGAAGAAGCACTAATCCTTTCAAAAAGAAAAGTAGATGCTGAAAAGGCATGGGAAAACTTAGAAAAACAATTCCAAAGTGGCGAAGTATTTGAAACTGAAGTGAAGGATGTTGTAAAGGGTGGCCTTGTAGTTGACCTAGGCGTCCGTGGTTTTGTACCTGCCTCCCTAGTGGAAGCACACTTTGTAGAGGATTTCAGCGATTATAAAGGACGTACACTTACTTTTAAAATTGTTGAACTCGATAAGGAAAAAAATCGTTTAATCCTCTCACACCGAGCTGTTGTAGAAGAAGAAAAAGGAAGACAAAAGCAAGATCGTATTGGAGCAGTGCAAGTTGGCCAAGTAATCGAAGGTACGGTTCAAAGGATTACTGATTTCGGTGCTTTCGTCGATATTGGTGGTATTGATGGTCTTGTTCATATCTCCCAATTATCTTACGAACATGTTGATAAACCTTCAGACGTTGTCCATGAGGGGCAAAAAGTTCAAGTGAAAGTGTTAAGTGTTGATAGAGATAATGAAAGAATTTCCTTATCAATAAAAGAGACTTTACCTGGACCATGGTCAAACATTTCCGAAAAAGCACCCAAAGGAAGTATTTTAGATGGTGTAGTAAAAAGATTGGTATCTTATGGTGCTTTTGTAGAGGTGTTCCCTGGTGTAGAAGGACTTGTTCACATTTCTCAAATTGCACATAAGCATATTGGTACACCACACGAGGTACTAAAAGAAGGTCAAGAGGTAAAAGTAAAAGTGCTTGATGCAAATGAACAGGATCAAAGATTATCACTAAGTATTAAAGAACTGCTCGAGAAAGAGTTTGAAGAAAACTTTGATTATGAGCTTCCAGAAGAGTCAAAAGGCTTCCAATTAGGTGAAATGATTGGCGATAAATTAAAGAATCTAGGAAAATAATGGTGATATTAAGTGTCTAGATCGGAACGGAAATGGGATCACATTCGCTTTGCCCTTCAAAAAAGGCAAAACAGCTTACCTTTTTTTGATGATATTAAATTTATTCATCAAAGCTTACCGGATATCAGTGTGTCCGATGTACGATTAGACCACAAAATTGGCGAACTTTCTTTAAGTTCGCCAATTTTTATCAATGCGATGACTGGCGGCGGCGGTGAAAAAACGTATCGAATTAACCAAGAATTGGCGATGATAGCTAGCCAGATGGGATTAGCTATGGCAGTTGGTTCACAAATGTCTGCACTGAAAGATAAAAGTGAGCGGTTTACTTATGAAGTAGTCCGTAAAGAAAATCCAAAGGGGATTCTTATAGCTAATCTCGGCAGTGAAGCAACAGTAGAAAATGCTAAAGCGGCAATTGATATGATCGAAGCGAATGCATTACAAATTCATTTAAATGTTATTCAAGAATTAACCATGCCTGAGGGAGACCGAGATTTTTCTGGTGCCTTAAAAAGAATTGAAACAATTGTCGAACATGTTGATGTACCTGTGATTGTTAAAGAGGTTGGTTTTGGTATGGCTAAAGAAACGGTCCAATCCCTTATTTCTGTAGGAGTAGCTGCAGTGGATGTGGGAGGGGCCGGGGGAACGAATTTTGCGGAGATAGAAAATAAACGCAGAGAAAAAGCCCTGCCGTTTTTCCACCAATGGGGTATTCCAACACCGGTATCTATCATAGAAGCCTCTACTGTACATCAAGCATCAATTATAGGCTCTGGTGGGTTTTTATCAGCTAGTGATTTAGCAAAGGGGTTAGCCATCGGTGCGAACGCAATCGGATTTGCTGGACATTTTTTACGCATTCTTGTAGAAAAAGGAATGGAATCCTTGCATAACGAAGTGGAATCCCTTCATTACGAGTTAAAATTGATTATGACTTCTTTAGGAGCTAAGTCTATTTCAGACTTACAAAGAGCACCTCTCATGATTACAGGTGAAACCTTCCATTGGCTTAGCCAGAGGGGAATAGAAACGAAACACTTTAGCCAGCGTTCCATTAAATAAAGCTCTCGCATTTGCGAGAGCTTTTTCTTTTTCTGGCTATCTTTTCCCGTCGTTTAGTCCCCTTGCTTCTTCCGGAGTGGATAGCTTTGTTGCGCCTGGATAGTGTAATGCCTGGTCACGATCAGATTCAACTCTTCCACTTTCTCTTAGTTTTTTTTCTTGGCGGTCTTTTCCCATGATTCACACCTCCTCTTAATAAGATGATACACATTGGAAATATTATTCGAGGAAGTATGAAAGTACATAAAGATTACCAATAATGAAAATAATAGGAGGTGTGTGGAAATGGAAGGGGCAATGTTTTATTGGATTTGTTGGTCATTTTGGGTGTACCTAACATTTATTTTAGATAAACATCATCCATATCGTTTGAAGCTTTCGGTATTCGTTCTACTCTTAATAATATCTTCAAATTTTCATTTTACTTTTGCTGAAGTTGAATTTTATGCTAGCGGATTTTATTTATTGATTTTATCTTATGCGTTGATCAGTCAGGAAAAAATAGGAGCTATTTTCTATTATTTTATCTGTTCCTTTATTGTCTCAATGGCGTATGTGACCTTTCATTTGTTTGAGATTTTTGATCCTATTTGGATTATATTTAAAAAAGAGTGGATGATGGGAATATGCTTTGGTTATTTAGCCATTCTATTGCAAAAAACACTAAGAGGACGATTACTCATTATTTTAGCTGGAACAATGCAGGGGGAATTTTTATACGCCTATATCCTAAGTAAATATCAGTTTCCATATACGATTGGTGCTTTTGCATACTTAGATGTATGTGCATTAATTTCTGCTTTACTGGTTGGCTGGAGTATTTTTGAAAATGCTGGTGTTTTTTTACAAAATCATCTTCACTTTCTTGAAAAAGGGAAACAAAAATCGTCATGAATTAGATTCATGGCAAGCTTTCCATTGAGGAAAGGATTAACATTTGTTAAAATAATAAAGTTAGGCCCTTCTACATAACAGAAGGGTTTCTTTACTTAATAAGAACTCTATAAATGTTGCTAACATAATAAAATATATTTTTAATATAAGAATAAGAAAGGATGGCGATCAAAATGGTTAAACCTGTTATTGCCATTGTAGGACGGCCAAACGTTGGTAAATCTACTATTTTTAATCGAATCGTTGGTGAACGAGTTTCTATCGTAGAGGATATTCCTGGAGTTACAAGAGATCGTATTTATAGTTCTGGTGAGTGGTTAACACATGACTTTAATGTAATTGATACGGGTGGAATTGATATTGGTGATGAACCGTTTTTAGAGCAAATTCGTCAGCAGGCAGAAGTGGCAATCGATGAGGCGGATGTTATTGTCTTCTTAACAAATGGTCGAGAAGGAGTAACAGCTGCGGATGAAGAAGTAGCAAAAATTCTATATAAGTCTAAAAAGCCAATTGTATTAGCTGTAAATAAAATCGATAATCCTGAGATGCGTGAGCAAATCTATGATTTTTATGCACTTGGATTTGGGGAACCGATTCCAGTTTCTGGCTCACATGGTCTAGGACTAGGAGATTTACTGGACGAAGCAGCAAAACACTTTCCGAAAAATAAGCAAGCAGATTATGATGATGATGTCATTAAGTTTTCTTTAATTGGGCGTCCGAATGTTGGGAAGTCTTCACTTGTTAACGCGATATTAGGTGAAGAACGTGTTATTGTCAGCAATATTGCTGGGACAACGCGTGATGCTGTCGATTCACCGTATACGTATGATGGAGGAAAATATGTCATAATAGATACAGCAGGAATCAGGAAAAAAGGAAAAGTGTATGAAACTACGGAGAAGTATAGTGTGCTTCGTGCGCTAAGGGCGATTGAACGTTCCGACGTAGTCTTGGTTGTTATTAATGCCGAAGAAGGTATTATTGAACAGGACAAGAAAATTGCAGGTTACGCACATGAGGCAGGACGAGCCATTGTTATTGTGGTTAACAAATGGGATGCGGTAGAAAAAGATGAGAAAACGATGAAGGAACTAGAACAAAAGATAAGAGAACATTTCTTATTTCTTAGTTATGCTCCAATTGTATTCTTATCTGCAAAGACGAAGAAGCGAATTCATACCCTCCTTCCGATGATTAACACAGCGAGTGAGAACCACTCAATGCGTGTAGAAACAAGTGTGTTGAATGATGTTATTATGGATGCAATTGCTATGAATCCAGCACCAACTGACAAAGGGAAACGCTTGAAAATTTATTATGCAACTCAAGTTGCAGTAAAGCCTCCTACTTTTGTTGTTTTTGTCAATGAACCAGAATTATTGCATTTCTCCTATGAACGTTTCTTAGAGAACAGGATTAGAGATGCGTTTGGTTTCGAGGGAACCCCTATCAAAATTTATGCTAGAGAAAGAAAATAAAGATAAGGTGGGTGTAATATATGCAGGATCAGAAAGCAGCAATAGCTGTTGTAGGCGCAGGGAGCTGGGGCACAGCACTTGCGATGGTTTTAGCCGATAACTCACATGAAGTTCGTTTGTGGAGCCATAACGATGTCCAGGTAAAGGAAATCAATGACTGTCATACAAATAAAAAATATTTACCTGAAATTGTTCTCCCAGATTTAATAGTTGGGTATGCATCCTTACATGAATCATTGGACGGAGTTGACACTGTCATCTTAGCAGTCCCAACCAAAGCAATTCGTGAAGTTCTAGGAAAAATACGAGGCGTCATTTCAAGTCCAATTACCATTGCGCATGTTAGTAAAGGAATTGAACCAGATACACTTTTACGTATATCAGAAATGATTAAAGAGGAAATGCCCAAAGAACTGTTGCAGGATGTGGTTGTTCTTTCTGGTCCAAGTCATGCGGAAGAGGTAAGTCTTAGACACCCCACAACCGTTACCGTTACATCTGAAAATATGGCTGCTGCTGAAAAAATCCAGGATCTTTTTATCAATCATAATTTCCGGGTATATACAAACTCAGATGTTATCGGAGTCGAAATTGGTGGTGCACTAAAGAATATTATTGCATTAGCTGCGGGGATTACAGATGGTCTAGGGTATGGAGATAATGCTAAAGCTGCATTAATGACTCGTGGATTGGCGGAAATTGCTCGTCTAGGCACCAAAATGGGTGCTAATCCGTTAACGTTTTCTGGATTAACTGGAATTGGTGATCTTATTGTTACATGTACCAGTGTTCATTCGAGAAACTGGCGAGCTGGAAATTTGTTAGGCAAAGGCAAAACCTTGGATGAAGTCCTTGATAACATGGGGATGGTTGTAGAGGGTGTTAGAACAACAAAGGCTGCTTATCAGTTAGCTAAGGAGTACAATGTAAACATGCCCATTACAGCTGCCTTATATGATGTCTTATTTAATGGGAAAAACGCGAAGGACGCAGTTGATGTATTAATGGCCCGTGGTAAAACCCATGAGATGGAAGATTTAGTTAATGTGTTAGATGAACGAAATATATAGTCTATTTGAAGCCGTTTCATTAGTAACAGTTGGCAAGAAATATAAATAATTTTGAATGATTTATTTTCTTGTGGAAAAATGTGCATTTTTATAAAGAAAATAGGCGTACGATGATACGCTTTCTATGTAGATTGCATACAATGCAACGAAGCAACCTGGTAGTATGACGCTGGAGTTTGGGTTATTTAGTCCAATTGGCTGAAGTAAAGAATTCGCCCCTCTTTACTTCAGTTTTTTTCTGTCCGAAAGTTATTTAGATAAGGACAAGGTATGTTATAATTAATTTTTGAAAAAAGGGGGAATTAGAGTTGTCACCAGCAATGATTAAAATGTGGATTTCAATCGCAGGAATGGGTTTGATGTTTCTTGCAATTATTACCATATATTTTAGCAGGTATAAGTTAAAAGGAGTTCTACGAGTTATTACAGCTTTTTTTGCTTATTTATTTATGCTCGTCGCCGGCTTGACTTTGCTTATCGTTTTCTTTACTTAATATCCTAATACATAAATCTAAAGGTGATTTTATGAAAATAAAAATGTTAGGCCTCATACTTGTTATTACCGCTGCTCTTTTATCCGGGTGTATGTATCCTAAAGAGGAATTAACCCAAAATCAAATACCATATAAAGATCAAGTTCAGGCAGTACAAACGGCCGTTGATGACTTTAAAAGGGACAATGGTGGAATTTTGCCGATAAAAACAAAGGAAGCAGAAACGCCTATTTATCAAAAATACCCCATTGAGTTTAAGAAATTATCGCCAAAGTATATAGCAGAGCCCCCTGGAAATGCCTATGAAAACGGAGGGATTTTTCAATACGTCCTTGTTGATGTGGAAACAAACCCAACCGTTAAGTTACTGGACTTAAGGATGACAGAAACCATTCGAGAGCTTAAACTGAGGATTAAAACGAAGGGCTATCCACCCTATAAAACTCAAATTGCAAAAAATGTGTTTTCACTTGATTATAAAAAACTAGGCTATGAGACGGCTCCGTTTGTTGTGAGTCCATATACCAATCAAAATCTATCCCTGGTGATAACGGGGAGTGCGGAGGTCTATGTAGATTATCGCCCTGATCTATATCAAAAGTTAAAGAATAGTGACATAGTGGTCAAACCAGGTGAAGATATTCGTTCTATTTTGGTCAAGGATTCTATGTTTGTTCCAGCCTATTCACTACCGTACACCATTGATATAAAAACGAAAGAGCCTATATTCCTAGAAGAGTAGATTGGTTTTTCCTACTTTCAAGTTGTGCAAATAGTCCTAAAGGATATAGCTGCTAATATTTTTTTTAGTCATAACCCTTTTCCTAAGAAATATATTGTAGGAGAAGGGTTTTTTTTGCTAAAAAATTTATCGTGATATGGAAGTTAGTTTGCTTCTGTATCCGTGACAATAGTTAGAAACCCTCCATAACATCATACGTTCAGAGAAATACAGATATCAGAGCATCAGGTGAATTTTTAATAAGGGGGGTAAAAAATTTTAGAAAAGTGTCATAAGAATGTAGGACAACGTCATAAACATATACTGTCCAAAAATACCTAAAATGGATGATATTATCCCACTTTACTCTATGATCAGGAGGGGATCACTTGGAAAAGGTAGACATTTTTAAAGATATTGCCGAGAGAACTGGAGGCGATATTTATTTAGGAGTAGTAGGAGCAGTTCGTACAGGAAAATCAACTTTTATCAAGAAATTTATGGAGCTTGTTGTTTTACCGAATATAAACAGTGAAGCGGAGAGATCAAGGGCACAAGATGAGTTGCCACAAAGTGCAGCAGGTAAAACAATTATGACAACAGAACCTAAATTTGTGCCTAATCAGGCAGCTACGGTTCATGTAGATGAGGGCTTAAATGTTAATATTAGGCTCGTAGATTGTGTGGGTTATACAGTACCAGGAGCCAAAGGGTATGAGGATGAGAATGGTCCAAGAATGATTACAACACCTTGGTATGAAGAGCCTATTCCGTTCCATGAGGCAGCAGAAATTGGTACGAGAAAGGTCATTCAAGAGCATTCAACAATCGGAGTTGTTGTAACAACAGATGGTACGATTGGAGAAATACCAAGAAGTAACTATATTGAAGCTGAGGAAAGAGTCATTAACGAACTTAAAGAAGTTGGTAAACCTTTTATTATGGTCGTTAATAGCGCTCAACCATACCATCCAAGTACAGAAACGCTTAGATCAAGTTTAGCTGAAAAATATGACATCCCAGTCATCGCTATGAGTGTAGAAAGTATGCGCGACAGTGATGTCCTAAATGTCCTTCGTGAGGCACTTTACGAGTTCCCAGTACTTGAAGTCAATGTAAATCTTCCGAGCTGGGTAATGGTATTACGTGAAAACCATTGGCTTCGTGAAAGCTATCAAGAGGCTGTCAAAGAGACAGTTAAAGATATCAAAAGATTAAGAGATGTGGATCGGGTAGTTCAACAATTCAGCGACTTCGACTTCATTGATAAGGCTGGGTTAGCTGGAATTGAAATGGGTTCAGGAGTTGCGGAAATTGATTTATTCGCTCCGGACGAATTATATGATGATATTTTAAAAGAAATTGTTGGGGTTGAAATCCGTGGAAAAGATCATTTGCTTGAATTAATGCAGGATTTTGCTCATGCAAAAGCAGAGTATGATCACATTGCGGATGCTTTAAAAATGGTAAAGCAGACTGGTTACGGCATTGCGTCACCAACACTTTCTGATATGAGCCTTGAAGAACCAGAAATCATCCGTCAAGGAGCGAGATTTGGAGTAAGATTACGTGCTGTAGCACCATCTATTCATATGATTAAAGTTGATGTAGAATCAGAGTTTGCTCCAATTATCGGGACGGAAAAACAAAGTGAGGAGCTTGTACGCTACTTAATGCAAGACTTTGAGGATGATCCATTATCCATTTGGAATTCTGATATTTTTGGACGAAGCTTGAGTTCCATTGTTCGCGAAGGCATCCAAGCAAAGCTTTCCTTAATGCCAGAGAACGCAAGATATAAATTAAAAGAAACATTAGAGAGAATTATAAATGAAGGATCAGGCGGCTTGATTGCCATTATCCTCTAGCACGGGACTCCCTTTTGGAGTCTTTTTTTTGTTATTCTCTCAGAATTTGTAAGAAATAATAGTCCAATATAGTAGAATTTTGTTGAATCAAAGAAAAGATTACCATTATTTCATGAAATCTTCTTGATATGCTGAATTGATTGTGATAATCTTTTAACAGAATTACGTTATATATCTAATAAAACCGCGCTATGACGTATAGAAATTAGAAAAATTGTTTAGAAATGTAGATAAGTAATCTTATTTACGAATCTTGATGATAACTTTGGGAGGAGGTGAAAGGCATGAACAAGACAGAACTTATTAATGCAGTTGCTGAGGCTAGCGAGCTTTCTAAAAAGGACGCGACTAAAGCAGTTGATGCTGTTTTTGATGCGATTTTAGATGCTTTGAAAAACGGTGATAAAGTACAATTAATCGGCTTCGGAAACTTTGAAGTACGCGAGCGTGCAGCACGTAAAGGTCGTAACCCACAAACTGGTGAGGAAATCGAAATCGGTGCAAGCAAAGTTCCAGCTTTCAAACCAGGTAAAGCGCTTAAGGATGCAGTAAAATAATTACATAATTTATTGCTTTAAGCGAATAGGCTAAAGCAAAAAGGTCATGGAAAATTCCATGGCCTTTTTTCTTTTGGCTCTGTTATACTTGCCTGTTGATTTTCGCTCCAGGCACAAGCGGTTCGTGGGTGTTTCGGCGAGCCTCCTCGGCGCTAGCGCCTGCGGGGTCTCCCCTGAACCATACTCCCACAGGAGTCTTCGTGCCTTCCGCTCCAATCAACAGGGTGTAAATATCAACACTGTTCTTTAACACAGCCTTTCTTTTATCTATCGTAAAGATAGGTTCCTTGAAATACTTTGTTTTTGCTTGAACTGTAAATTGTGCTAATATGTATTTGTCATATATACTTAACAGATATACATTAGGAGGAATTTAGAATGTCACAAGTAAATCGTGCCCAAATTGAAGAGGCGGTACGTTTAATATTAGAAGCAATTGGTGATGATCCAAACAGGGAAGGTGTTCTTGATACACCTAAGCGTGTGGCAAAAATGTATGAAGAGGTTTTTAGTGGCTTAAATGAAGATCCAAAACAACATTTTGAAACAATATTTAGTGAAGACCATGAAGAACTAGTATTAGTAAAAGATATCCCATTCTATTCTATGTGTGAACACCATCTGGTGCCTTTTTATGGGAAAGCGCATGTAGCGTATATACCTAAAAATGGTCGCGTCACTGGATTAAGTAAACTAGCAAGAGCAGTTGAAGCTGTTGCAAAAAGACCTCAATTACAAGAACGAATCACTTCAACAGTTGCTGATAGTATGATGGAGAAACTAGAGCCACATGGTGTCATGGTTGTTGTTGAAGCAGAGCATATGTGTATGACTATGCGCGGAGTAAAAAAACCTGGCTCGAAAACTGTTACCACTGCGGTCCGTGGATCACTTGCTGATGATGCAATTGCTAGGTCTGAAGTGCTTTCCTTAATAAAATATTAAGGTGAATTATTTTTACTATTGGAGTGAAGAAAGTGGAAAAGCGCAATCCGCAAAATAACGAGTATGTGGTCATTAAGGCTATTGAAGATGGAGTAAGTGTAATAGGCTTAACAAGAGGCACTGATACTAGATTTCATCATTCAGAAAAGCTGGACAAGGGAGAAGTGCTAATTGCTCAATTCACAGAGCATACTTCAGCCATTAAAATTAGAGGAAATGCCCAAATTCTCACACAGTATGGTGAAATGGAAAGTGAAATAAAGAAATAGGTGTTTCAAAAGTTAAAATTGATTAAATGATTATTTTGTGAATTCCTGCCCATAAGATACCTTTTATGATATAATGGTGTCTGCCTTGTTTTTAAAGATAGGAATAGGATCTTCTTTATTTTATGGGCATGAATTTTACTTTTTAAATAGAAAATAGAATACATAAAGACATTACTTCGGGGAAGCAAGGGTGATTAAATTGCAGGACATTCGACGAAAATTTACAAATATTAGAGAGCAGGTCGAAAAAAAAGTTTTTGACGCATACCTGCTCGACCATATTGAGACGCCCATCATAGATGAAGATAAGCTCCTTATCCTTATTTCAATCATGGACCGTATCGAATTGTCTTATAGCAAAATGCAAAATTACGCCATGTCAACGATGCTTATACAAATTGCCCTTGATACCCATGAACATATATCAAACTTTTCAAAAGATGAAAAAAGCCGACAATTAACGGTTTTAGCTGGGGATTATTTTAGCGGACTATATTATAAGCTACTTGCTGATTCGGATGATATAACGCTTATTAAGGCCCTTTCTGAAGGAATCAAACAAGTGAATGAACAAAAAATCTCTGTTTATCAAAAAGAATCAGATGGTATCGAGAAGTTAATGGCAAGTATTAAAGTAATTGAGAGTGCTTTACTAATGAAACTATCAGAGGTTTTTAAAGTAGAGCTATGGAATGATTTCTTAGCACATTTATTTTTATTCAAACGATTAATAAAAGAAAAAAACCAATTTATTCAGACAAAAAGTTCATTGTTATTTGAGGCACTGAAAAAAATTGTTTTTCCAATCAATGAATACAGATTAAAAGAGATTTCGGGTGAACAACAAAATCATTTACTAATGATTTGTGATCAATATATTGAGTTATCAAGACAAATTATTGAAAAAGGATTAGACCAGCTTCCTTATTTAAATGATGTGCTAGAAACGAGAATTTCTACGTTATTGAAAGAATATAAGCCATATGCAAAAACTTTTGTGGAAGAAGGGTAAAAACATGCAGCAATCGAAAGAACAGCGAGTTCACAATGTCTTTGAGAAAATTTCTGATAACTACGATAAAATGAACTCTGTTATTAGTTTTCAGCAGCATATCAAGTGGCGCAAAGACACCATGAAAAAAATGAATGTTCAACCCGGTTCAAAAGCACTCGATGTTTGTTGTGGAACAGCTGATTGGACGATTGCCTTAGCAGATGCTGTTGGGCCTGACGGTAAAGTTGTTGGCTTAGATTTCAGTCAAAATATGCTTAAAGTAGGCGTTGAAAAGGTAAAAGAACTAGGGCTAAAGCAGGTTGAACTTGTTCATGGTAATGCCATGGAGCTTCCTTTCCCAGATAATAGTTTTGACTATGTAACAATTGGCTTTGGTTTAAGAAATGTACCTGATTACCTTCAGGTGTTAAAAGAAATGCAACGAGTTGTAAGACCTGGCGGGATTGTTGTTTGCTTAGAAACATCGCAGCCAACCTTGATCGGCTATAAACAGCTTTACTATTTTTACTTCCGTTTTATTATGCCGATGTTCGGTAAATTACTCGCAAAGAGCTATAATGAATATGCGTGGCTTCATGAATCAGCAAGGGATTTTCCAGGGATGAGGGAGCTTGCCCGCATGTTTGAACAAGCTGGCTTAACCGAGGTAAAATACAAGCCTTATAGTGGTGGAGCAGCTGCTGTTCATATTGGTAAAAAAAAATAACGGATTGAAATCGAAGACAGGATGAAAAGCAGGGTGAATACAATGAAATTAAAAATGATGTATTCATTTTTGAATTCGGATATTAACTTAATAGAAAAAAAGCTTGAAGAGACGATTCAAACCGAGTCTCGTTTACTCAAACAAGCTTCTATGCATACATTACAAGCCGGAGGAAAAAGGATTCGTCCTGTTTTTGTTTTGCTTGCAGGTAAATTTGGACATTATGATATACATGTGATGAAAAACGTTGCTGTTGCCCTTGAACTTATTCATATGGCTTCACTTGTTCATGATGATGTGATTGACGATGCTGACCTTCGCCGTGGTCAACCAACCGTTAAATCCAAATGGGATAACAAAATTGCAATGTACACAGGTGACTTTGTTTTCGCTCTTGCATTAGAATTGATGACAAATATTAAAAATCCCACTGCCCACAAAATACTAGCCAATACAATCGTAGAAGTGACAGTAGGGGAAATTCAGCAAATAAAAGATAAATATCGTTTTAATCAAAATCTCAGAGATTATCTCCGCAGAATTAAGAGAAAAACGGCCCTATTAATTGCTGTTAGTTGTCAACTAGGTGCGATAGCTGCTGATGTTGAAGAATCTGTTCATAAAAAACTTTATCGTTTCGGTTATTACGTTGGTATGTCATTCCAGATAACGGATGATATTTTAGATTTTACGGGTACAGAAAAAGAACTTGGAAAGCCTGCAGGAAGTGACCTCCTCCAAGGAAATATCACTGCACCAGCACTTTACGCAATGGAAAATGCTGCAATTCGTCAAGAAATCCTAAAGGTGCATGCAGAAATGGATTCTACCGAAATTACTAAAATTATCTCTCTAATTAAACAATCAGGTGCTATCGAGAAATCAATCGCACTAAGTGATCGCTACTTAGATAAAGCTTTAGCTGTACTGGAAGAATTACCTGCAAACAAAACACAAAAAACACTTCGTGATATTGCAAAGTTTATTGGGAGAAGAAAGTTTTAATGCAATCATCTATTTATATCAACTTGCACAATATTCGAAAAAATGGTAACATTTTTCATGGATTGTTTTCGACTAACAATCAATATACATAATTAATTAGGAGTGGAATTCATGGAAAAAACATTTTTAATGGTAAAGCCTGATGGCGTACAGCGTAATTTAATCGGTGAAATCGTTTCACGATTTGAAAGAAAGGGCTTCCAATTGGTTGGAGCAAAGTTAATGAACATTCCTACTGAACTTGCGGAGGAGCATTATGGTGAGCACAAGGAGCGCCCTTTCTTCGGAGAATTAGTAGACTTTATTACTTCTGGCCCAGTTTTCGCGATGGTTTGGCAAGGTGAAAATGTAATTGCTACTGCCCGCCAAATGATGGGATCAACTAATCCAAAGGATGCAGCGACAGGAACAATCCGTGGAGACTTTGGATTAACAGTTGGTAAAAATGTTATTCATGGATCGGATTCTCCTACTAGTGCTGAGCGTGAAATCGGCTTATTCTTTAAGGATACTGGAGTAGTTGAGTACACAAAATTAGTCAACGAATGGATTTACTAATCTAAATAATTTAGAGGCACTTGTATAGTCATTATACGAGTGCCTTTTTGTATACGATTACAAAATATTTTTCCTTATTTTCTGAATAGTTATACTAGGTTTATTGAGCATGATATGTTATATTGATACATAATTCTTTAATGAGTTGAAGGGGGAAAGAGAATGGGGATTAGATACTTAACAGCAGGAGAATCTCATGGACCGCAACTAACAACAATTTTAGAAGGCTTTCCTGCGGGGATGCCATTATTAACTGAGGATATTAATGAGGGACTAGCAAGACGTCAAAAAGGTCATGGTCGTGGGAGAAGAATGCAAATCGAGAAAGATACGGCAGAAATCGTATCAGGTGTTCGACATGGACAAACACTTGGCTCACCAATTGCCCTTGTGGTTAAGAATAATGACTGGAAACACTGGACGAATATAATGGGTGCTGAACCCTTAAATGAAGGACAGGAAGACGAAATTAAGCGTAAAATAACGCGTGCTAGACCAGGTCATGCTGATTTAAATGGAGCAATAAAATATGGCCATCGAGATATGAGAAATGTTCTTGAACGTTCATCAGCCCGTGAGACAACTGTAAGGGTGGCAGCAGGTGCAGTTGCAAAGAAATTGTTATCCTTAGTTGGTGTGGATGTCGTTGCTCACGTAGTAGAAATTGGCGGAGTGACAGCCAATGTTGACTCTTCGTTATCCATTGATGAACTGAAGGAAAGAGCAGAACTTTCACCTGTTCGTGTAGCAGATCCAAATGTGGAAGTAGAAATGATGGATGCAATTGATAATGCAAAGAAAAATGGAGATTCAATTGGTGGGGTAGTAGAGGTTATTGTCACAGGCATGCCTTCTGGAATCGGAAGTTATGTTCATTATGACCGGAAACTAGATGCAAAGCTAGCAGGTGCCATTGTCAGCATCAATGCCTTTAAAGGTGTTGAATTTGGAATTGGCTTTGAGGCAGCAAGAAAGCCTGGGAGTGAAGTGCACGATGAAATTGCTTGGAATGAAGAGAAGGGCTATTACCGCAAGACCAACCGACTGGGTGGCTTTGAGGGAGGAATGACAACAGGAATGCCGATTGTTGTTAGGGGTGTGATGAAGCCAATCCCAACCCTTTATAAGCCTTTAATGAGCGTGGATATTGAGACGAAAGAGCCTTTTGCTGCCAGTGTTGAACGTTCAGATAGCTGTGCTGTACCTGCTGCTGCTGTAGTGGCAGAACATGTCATTGCTTGGGAGCTAGCGAACTCGCTAGTGGAACAATTTTATAGTGATCGTTTTGATACATTTATGGATGAAATTAAAAGGCAGCGTGAATATGCGAGGAAGTTTTAATGGAAACCATTCAAATTCAAACGGAGTCGAAAAGTTATCCTGTCTTTGTTGGGGAAGGTGTAAGAAAAGAATTGAATGATTTTTTATTCAATCATTTTACTGACCTAACAAGAATATTAATTATTACGGATGAAACGGTTGCCAGACTTCATTTACAAGAGCTACAAAAGGTTCTAAGTGCATGGAACCCTATTATTTTTATAGCTCCTAGCGGAGAAAAGGCAAAAACCTTTGATGTATATTATCAAGCTCTGTCTACAGCACTCGAAAACGGTCTTGACCGAAAATCTGTTATTCTTTCCTTTGGTGGCGGAGCAGTAGGAGATTTGTCAGGCTTTGTTGCAGCTTCCTACATGAGAGGGATTCCGTTTATCCAAGTCCCGACTACAATATTAGCTCATGACAGTGCGGTAGGTGGTAAAGTTGCAATTAATCATCCGCTTGGGAAAAATATGATTGGAGCTTTTTATCAGCCAGAAGCTGTTTTTTACGACTTGGAATGGTTAAAAACGCTTCCCGTGCAAGAAATTCGCTCTGGCTTTGCTGAGGTTATTAAGCATGCACTTATTTCTGATTCTGACTTTCTTTATTGGCTAAAAGCAAATATTCCTGATATCCAATCAATTAGCCAAGAGCGATTAGCTGATTCCTTAATAAAGGGTATAGGAATTAAAAATAAATTTGTATCTCAGGATGAGAGAGAAACAGGGGTACGAGCCTATTTAAATTTTGGTCATACATTAGGACATGCGATTGAATCGGAAATGGGATATGGGAACTTCACCCATGGGGAAGCCGTCATGATTGGAATGGTGTATGCCTTAAAACTCAGCAATCAACTTTTGAATCTATCGTTTAATGTAACCGAATTTGTTCGATGGGTGAAAGAACTAGGATATGATATAAAACTGCCAAGTCATTTGTCCTTTGAACAGTTACTGAGAAAAATGAAGCAGGATAAAAAGTCAATTGGTCAATCGTATCGGTTTGTATTATTGGAACAAGTTGGTCAGCCAAAACTACAGGAAGTATCTGAAAAGGTTTTGTTAGAAGAGTTAAAAAGGTTATAAAAAGGGGGATTTTCATGATCAGAGGGGTAAGAGGAGCTACGACTGTTACTGAGAACTTAGAAGAGGCTATCGTTTCTGCGACTGAAGAGCTTCTAACAAATATGATAGAGATGAATGAAATACATCCCGATTCAGTTGCATCTATATTCATTTCCACAACCGAAGATGTAAATGCAACATTTCCTGCAAAGTCACTACGGAGGTTTCAAGGATGGACCTATGTGCCTGTAATGTGTATGCGCGAAATTCCAGTTCAGAACTCCTTGAACATGTGTATAAGAATAATGATGCATGTAAATACATCAAAATCACAACAAGAAATCCAACATATCTATTTAAATGAAGCGAAATCACTAAGGCCTGACCTTGACAGTAGGTTGTCATTATAAGAGAATCCTGTTAAAAGAAAGTTATAACCATAAACGATTGGAGTGGGGAAAATGAGATGGAAAGAACAATTATTAACACTGACTCCCTATCAACCAGGAAAATCAATTGAGGCAGTAAAGAAAGAGTTTAAATTGGATCAGATTGTAAAATTGGCATCAAATGAAAATCCTTTTGGATGTTCCAAACAGGCAATGGCTGCTCTTTTAGATCATCAATCTAGTATGGCTATCTATCCTGATGGCTATGCGACTCATTTAAGAGAGATACTTGCTTCTTTTTTAAATGTTGATATGGAAGAACTTATTTTAGGAAATGGTTCAGACAATCTAATTCAAATTATTTCTAGAGCACTATTACATTCCAATGCTAGTACGATTATGGCGACACCAACCTTTTCACAGTACAAGCATAATGCTGTTATTGAAGGTGCCGTTATTAAGGAAATTCCGCTTGTAGAAGGTGAACATGATTTAGATGCTATGCTAGAGGCTGTTGACGAACAGACCAATATTATTTGGGTATGCAGCCCAAATAACCCAACAGGTACATATATACCAGAACAAAAATTAAATAACTTCCTTGATCGGGTTCCATCACATATTCTTGTTGTTCTTGATGAAGCGTACTATGAGTATGTTGTGGCGGATGATTACTATGATTCCATTAATCTAACACGAAAATATGAAAATTTAATTGTCCTAAGAACTTTTTCTAAAGTATACGGACTAGCTGCTTTAAGGGTTGGCTACGGGGTTGCGAATCCAGCGATTATCAAAGCACTTGAACCTGCTAGGGAACCGTTTAATGTGAATACTTTAGGGCAATTAGCAGCAGCAGCTGCCGTGAAGGATCAGGTTTTTGTCGAAGAATGTAAAATAAAAAATAGACAGGGTCTTGAACAATATTATTCATTTTGTGAAAAATTTGATCTTAGCTATTACCCTTCTCAGACCAATTTTATACTAATTGATTGTCAAACAGACGGGGATGAGGTTTTTCATTATTTACAAACAAAAGGATATATCGTACGTTCCGGTAGACCACTTGGCTTCCCAACTGCTGTTAGAATTACGGTTGGTTCTTTTGATCAGAACGAAGGTGTACTAAACGCATTAAGCGAATTTCTAGCTGAAAAGTAAACATGTTCTTGCGCTTTTCATATTAGGGGGAAAAATCAATGAAAGGCCGGGTCTTTGTTATTGGTTTAGGGTTGATTGGTGGTTCATTAGCTTTATGTATCCAAAAAGAACATAAAGCAACCATTATTGGATTTGATATTAACAGCGAACAAGCCCGTCTTGCCAAAATGTTGGGTGTAATTGATGAGATAGCTGAAAGTATTACAGCTGGTGCAATAAATGCGGATTTAATTGTTATCGCTGCACCTGTTAATGAGACGAAACAAATTATTCAGTTGCTTTCAGAGTTACCATTAAATCCCAATGTCATTGTGACTGATACAGGAAGTACAAAAACAAAAATTGTAGAAAGTGCGACTAGCTTAAAGGAGCAAGGTATCACTTTTATTGGTGGACATCCGATGGCTGGCTCTCACAAAAGTGGTGTTTCTGCTGCGAAAGAAATACTATTTGAAAATGCATTTTATTTACTAACACCTGAAAGGCATATTGCAAATAGTAAGGTAGACCAATTGAAGAATTGGTTAAAAGGGACTAGTGCAAAATTTTTAATTATATCCCCGGAAAATCATGACTATCTTACCGGAATTGTTAGCCATTTTCCTCATATTATTGCGGCATCGATTGTTAGACAGACAGAAAAATTATCAGAATCTGAAAGTCTAATTCCCCGGTTGACTGCAGGCGGATTTAGGGATATCACTCGTATCGCCTCAAGTAGCCCCGAGATGTGGAAAGATATTTTACTTAATAATCGGGAAATTTTAATAAGATTGCTAGAACAATGGCAGGATGAAATGAATGGGATAAAAACATTACTTGAAAGTGAAAATAGCGGGGCAATTTTCAATTATTTCAAGCAAGCAAAGGAATTCCGTGATGGTCTGCCGCAGAAGGAAAAAGGAGCTATACCTGCCTTTTATGATTTGTTTGTAGATGTACCAGATTACCCTGGCGTAATTTCTGAAATAACTGGCTACCTAGCTAAAGAAAACATTAGTATTACCAATATTAGAATTCTAGAAACAAGAGAAGACATTAATGGAGTTTTAGTTATCAGTTTTCAATCCGATGAGGACCGGCAAAGAGCAGAACGATGTATTGGTATCTACTCAAGCTACGCAACCTCCAATGGTTATTAACAAAAAATGATTTAAAAAGGTGATTTTTATGGCAGCATTAACACTTAAGACTGATATTGGCCGTTTGTTTGGTGAGGTAACCATTCCTGGAGATAAATCAATCTCTCACCGGTCGGTTATGTTTGGTTCCGTTGCACATGGTGTGACAACGGTAACTAACTTTCTAAAAGGTGATGATTGTTTAAGTACCATCTCCTGTTTCAGGAAACTCGGTGTAAGAATTGAGGAAAGTAATGACCAACTACGGATCTTCGGAAATGGCTTTGAAGGGTTAACAGAGCCGAATGAGCTATTGGATGTTGGCAACTCTGGGACGACTATTCGATTATTAATGGGTATATTAGCGGGAAGACCGTTTTTTTCATCGTTAATTGGTGATGAGTCAATTGGAAAAAGACCAATGACAAGGGTAACCAATCCATTATCAAATATGGGTGCAAAAATAGACGGGAGACATAATGGATCCTATACTCCCCTTTCTATTCGTGGTGGACATTTAGAATCAATCAACTATACACTCCCTGTTGCAAGTGCGCAGGTGAAATCTGCACTCATACTAGCTGGTTTACAGGCGGATGGAGTGAGTCAGATCATTGAGCCAGCTGAAACGCGTGACCATACTGAAAGAATGATTCGTAGATTCGGTGGCAAAATCGAAAAAGATAACAAAGTAATTACGGTCAAAGGTGGTCAAAAACTAACAGCAGCTTCGATCCATGTTCCTGGTGACATTTCTTCAGCTGCCTTTTTCTTAGTTGCAGGGGCAATTATATCAGGGAGTGAAATCCACCTTAAAAATGTTGGCCTTAACTCAACTAGAACAGGGATTATAGAAGTATTGCAAAAAATGGGTGCTGATTTAGAAATACATGAAAATCAGGACAACAAGTTTGAACCTACCGGAGACCTAATTATCAAGTCTTCATCTCTTAAGGGAACAATCATCGAAGGTGATTTGATTCCAAAATTAATTGACGAGGTTCCAATTATTGCTCTTATGGCAACTCAGGCTGAAGGGGACACAATCATTAAAGATGCAGAAGAGCTAAAGGTAAAAGAAACCAACCGCATTGATACGGTGGTGCAAGAACTAAAAAAATTAGGGGCATCAATAGAGGCGACTGAGGATGGGATGGTTATCCATGGAAAGTCCAAATTACATGGTGGAGTTGTTTCAAGTCACGGAGATCACCGCATTGGGATGATGCTGGCTGTAGCCGCCCTCCTGAGTAAGGAAGAGGTCCTCCTGGAGAAACCAGAAGCTATTTCCGTTTCATACCCTAACTTCTTTGAACATTTAAATAACCTTATTCAATAAAGCTGCATTTACTGCGGCTTTTTTTTGTGGAAAATACTCTCGAAGTCATAGTTTTGTCATTTCGAGCATAGCTTGTCTTAAAGAGAAAAGCAGGTGGTGTGCTCTTGTATATTATTGAAAATGCCAATATCCTTAAAGGCGAGCAGCTAACTTCATGTTCAATCCTAGTTACAGAAGATCGGATAACTACAGTTCAAGGTAGTTTACCTCATTATCGGTTAATGAAGATGAATATTGAACCATTTTTTATGACCCCTACTTTTGTGCTTTTAAATTCAACCATCCCGAATATTCGGTCCTTTCCAGAGATGAAAAAATGTTTGATTGAACAATTCCTGTTAAAGGGCTGTACTACGTTATTTACCTATGCAAATGTTTTTTATGAAAATGAATTAGAAGAAAAGATAAATGAAGTAAAAACCTCTTTAATAAGTTGCCCGATTGATTTTATTATTGGGGTGAAGATTCCTGTACGCCTTATAACACCAAACTTTATTAGAAACTGTAAGAAAAATAAAGTGCCAGCCATATTCGTTGAACTTACAAATCAAGATGAGTTAGAAAAAATACCATGGGGATGGATAAGGGAAGCCTTGTTTCCTTTTAACTGCCCACTTTTTCCAATAATTTCTCCCACATTAAAGAAGGAACAAAAGGTAGTCTTGTCGAAATGGAAAGGTATCATGGTAAAAGAAAAAATACCTTCACACTTCGATGAAATAATTGAAGATCAGCCCTTGACAGTACATTTATTAAATAAAATTGGTTTATATCCGCAAAAAGCTAGCCTAATGAGTGGAACCGAGTTAAGCTATAACTTGTATTTAAGACGTAGAGAAATCAAGAAGGTTGATGAACTTCATTTATTTCATTATCATGGTGATAGACTGGCAGTTACAGTTCACAAAGGAAAGGTGATCCGTTCAGCGGGAAATGTTTTATTTAAACCTGGAAATGGAGAACATGTTAAGGTGCGAACCCCATCTTATTTTTCTTTGTAAAATCAAGGGGGAGAAGAGGTATTATTCCAATGGACAGAGTAAATAAAATTATTACCTTATTAGAAAACGGCCAACATAATGAGGCCTTAACTGAATATAATGTTGTATTAAATAGCGGCATGCCTGAAGAGAAATATTTACTTGGAGAAGAGTTGTACCAATACGGTTTCCTAGAAGAAGCTAAGGCATTAATTGAGAATCTGTTAAAAATTTACCCTGAAGAGGGAGAGCTTCTTGTTTTGCTGGGTGAAATATTAGTTGAGGCAGGAGAGGAAGAAGAAGCCATTCTAGTCCTTGAAAAAATTTCAGAACAAGATGCTAATTATGGACAGTCATTATTATTGCTAGCAGACCTTTATCAAATCCAGGGTCTTTATGAGGTATGTGAAAGAAAACTTTTAAAAGCAAAAGAAATATTGCCAAATGAAGTAATCATTGATTTTGCTTTAGGAGAGCTATTTAGTGAACAAGGCGAAGTAACAAAAGCAATGAATGCTTATGAAGTGGTTTTAAAGGAAGAACACGAAATTGCCGGTGTCAATATACATCAAAGAATGGCTGACTTATTGAGCGCTTCTGGAGCTTTTGAGGATGCGTTGATGTATTATGATAAAGCACTAGATGAAAAGTTAGAAATTAACACATTGTTTGGTTATGCTTTTACTGCTCTCCAGGCAGGATACAACCGGACTGCCATTGAAAAATTTAATGAACTAAAAGGCCTTGATCCAGAATACCATTCACTTTATTTACATCTCGCAAAGGCCTATGAGCGGGAAGAGGAACTAGAAAATAGCCTTGAGGCAATAAAAGAAGGAATTAAACAAGACGAATTTAATAAAGAACTATTTTTTTATGGTGGAAAAATAGCTATCAAGCTAGGAAAGGGAAAAGAATCAGAGGAATTTTTCCGTGAGTCTCTTGCATTAGATCCAGGGTTTACGGAAGCGGCTCTTACCTTAAATAAACTCTTTTTTCAACAAGAACGGTATGAGGACGTTATTGAGCTAATTTCTCAGATTGAGTATGTAGAGGATGAAGAACCTCAGCTTTTATGGGATTCTGCACTTGCATTTGAGAAGCTTGAAGCATATTCATACGCATTAGACAAATATGAAAGTGCATATACTTTCTTTAAGAATAATGAAGCCTTTTTACATGACTTTGGATATTTTCTAATTGAGGAAGGAAAAAACGACCGAGCCGCCGAAATTTTTAAACAACTACTAATTGATGATCCAACAAATGAAGAGTACTTAGATTTACTCGACCGATTAACCGAATTACAAGACTAAGAATGCTGATTATGCAGAGGAGGGAAACTATCATGGCAACCCCTGTTTCTGTCAACGAGAAGAAGGACTTTATTCGCTGGTTTTTAAATCACTACCAATTAAAGAGGAGAGAATGTGTTTGGATCTTAAACTATTTAATGAGCCACGATCAGCTAATGGAAAAGGTTCATTTTGTTGAGCAAGCACAGTACTGTCCAAGAGGATTGATTATGTCTACACACTGTGTAGATAAGGTGCCATTTCGGTTCTATAAGGAAAATGTCATGACAACCGATGCAGAAAAATCCTTTCATGATATCCGGCTTAATCGGGATGAGGATATATTTATCCAGTTAAACTTTCATGCTTCAAATCAAGCTCATCAATATGCTGCTGTTCTAGAAGAAAATCCATTCGTCCCAAAACATCTACAAGTGAATGAAAAGGATGGAGTAATTGCAGAACAACTTCTACAGAATAGTATAAAACGTTTTCAACGTGAGAAGTTACTTCAAATGATTGATGAAGCTCTTGACAAACAAGATCGTATGGCATTTGAAATGTTAACAGAAAAATTAAATAAACTAATGGCTGTTGAACAAAAGGGAAGTTTGCGCTAAGCATGCTTCTTTTTTTTATTTTGCTTTTGTTGTGTTGAAAAAATAATGATAATATATGGATAGTAATCAAAAAGGTTGGTGTAAATAAAATGAAATGGGTTCCACAAGATATAGAGACTTACATAACTGCGAAGGAATACGTAGATACTGCTATTATACCGCTTTATGCTGTTTCAGTTGGAGAGGATATGAAACAATCAGCCGCATCGGCTGAGTTTATTACTTTATTAACAAGTCATTTAGAAAGACAGTTTACAGGAAGACTATTATTATTCCCGCCTTTTACTTATCTTAAAAATGAGGTGAGAGAAAAAAGTGTAACAACCTTACAGGAGTGGGAAAAGACGATTTCACAAGGATCATTTAAGCATTTGTTTTACATAACATCCGACATTGATTGGAGAAATCGGGAAGAAGAACTAAATGGATCATTAATCTGGCTGCCAACTCTCCCGCTTGAACAGATGAATAATTCTCAGAAAATGGAAATGATTGATAGCCAAGTAAAACAGCTTTTTGTTCTTTTTACGCAAAAATGGCATGAAAATGAGTAAAACTATTCATATTATATGTTTTTAAAATAGTATGATATTGACCTTGCTTGCAGATTGATATATCATTGTTATGTCCTAGTTTTATATGTGTTTAATTTATTGTCCGCTGGACTTAACTTCGTGAATAGAGGGGGGATAATCATGAGTAAAGAGCGCGTTTCAAGACGTCAATTTTTGAGCTACACATTAACAGGTGTAGGTGGTTTCATGGCAGCCGGCATGTTAATGCCAATGGTTCGTTTTGCTGTGGATCCTGTATTAAAAGCCGAAGAAGGCGGAGACTTTATTGCAACAAAGCAAAAAGTTTCTGAAATAACAAAAGAACCAGTTCGAGTTGACTTTACCTTTAAGCAAAAGGATGCTTGGTATGAGTCAGAAGTAACTAATACGGCTTGGGTTTATAAGGGTGATGATGGAAAAATTGTGGCTTTATCGCCAACTTGTAAACATCTAGGCTGTACGGTTAACTGGAATACCGACAAGGAACATCCAGGTCAATTCTTCTGCCCATGTCATTACGGCCGTTATGAGAAAAACGGTAAAAACATTGCAGGTACACCACCGTTAGCACCACTTGATTTGTATCCATACAAAGAAAAAGACGGGTACCTTTATTTAGGAAAAGCTCAACCACGGAAGGAGGCGTAATCATTGTTAAACAAAATTTACGATTGGGTAGATGAACGTTTAGATATTACGCCTTTGTGGCGCGATATCGCAGACCATGAAGTACCAGAGCATGTTAATCCAGCGCATCACTTTTCAGCGTTTGTTTATTGCTTTGGCGGTCTAACATTCTTCGTAACTGTCATTCAAATTTTATCTGGTATGTTTTTAACAATGTACTATGTACCAGACATTAAAAATGCTTGGGAATCAGTTTATTATCTTCAAAATGAAGTTGCTTTTGGACAAATCGTACGTGGTATGCATCACTGGGGTGCAAGTTTAGTACTTGTCATGATGTTTTTACATACACTACGCGTCTTTTTCCAAGGTGCCTATAAAAAGCCTCGTGAATTGAACTGGGTTGTCGGAGTTCTTATTTTCTTCGTCATGCTTGGTTTAGGTTTTACAGGTTATTTATTACCATGGGATATGAAAGCGTTATTTGCAACTAAAGTTGGTCTTCAAATTGCTGAAGCCACTCCATTTATTGGAACTTATGTGAAGGTTTTACTAGCAGGTCATGAACACATCGTTGGGGCTCAGACATTAACTCGTTTCTTTGCAATCCACGTATTCTTCTTACCTGGTGCATTGCTTGGATTAATGGGAGCTCACTTTATCATGATTCGTAAGCAAGGTATTTCTGGACCACTATAAAATTAATCTGACATAGTATATTTTTTCTAATCTCTACGGAAAAAGGAGGGGATTTCTCGATGCATAAAGGTAAAGGTATGAAGTTCGTAGGCGATTCTCGTGTGTTAGCACCTGAAGCACGTAAACAGATGCTTCCTAAAGATTATTCAGAATACCCTGGTAAAACAGAGGCATTCTGGCCGAACTTCCTTTTGAAAGAATGGATGGTAGGAGCTGTATTTCTAGTCGGGTATTTATGCTTAACAGTAGCACATCCAGCTCCGCTTGAAAGGATTGCTGATCCAACTGATACAGGATATATTCCATTACCAGACTGGTATTTCTTGTTCTTGTACCAATTATTAAAATACTCATTTGCATCTGGTCCATATACAGTTATTGGTGCAATGATTATGCCTGGACTTGCTTTTGGAGGACTTTTATTGGCACCGTTCCTTGATCGTGGACCGGAACGCCGCCCAACAAAGCGTCCACTTGCTACTGGATTCATGTTATTGGCGTTAGCTTCCATCGTGTTTTTAACTTGGGAATCTGTTGCTACTCATGACTGGGCTGCTGCAGAACGTCAAGGTAAGATTGTTCCTAAAGTGGAAATCGATAAGTCAAGTGAAGGCTACCAAATTGCAAGTAAAAACACTTGTATAACTTGTCATGGTGAAAATCTTCAAGGTGGTGCTGGTGCACCAACTCTTATTGGAACTGGTTTATCAGCTGATGAAGTAGCGAAGATTGCTAAGCAAGGAAAAGGCGGAAAAATGCCTCCAGGTATCTTTAAAGGTACTGATGAAGAGTTAAAGAAACTTTCAGAATTTATTTCTGGATTAGGTAAAGAATAATTAAATTCAGAAAAGCTGACGGGGAATCGTCAGCTTTTTTATTACACTTCCTACAAAATAGAAATTGAAAAGGGGAGATTTTGTGCGTTGGGTTTATCCTCTCTTGGCAAATCGTTCAATCCTTCAAATCTTGCTTTTAATTAATATAGCAGGAACTATATATGGATATTATTGGTATGGGTGGCAGCTTAAGGAGACACCAGCCATTTTTCTTTTATTTGTACCCGACAGTCCAACTGCAAGTTTATTTTTTATGTTTGTCCTTATTGCTTTTTTATTAAAGAAAAATTGGCCGATAATAGAAGCCTTAGCAATTGTTACACTTTTTAAGTACGGGATTTGGGCAGTTGTCATGAATATTTTAGTTTACTTTGTTCAAGGAGAATTAGATTGGATTGGCTATATGCTAATTTTCTCTCATTTTGCGATGGCAGTTCAAGGACTATTATATGCGCCTTTTTACCGCTTTAGATGGTGGCATTTAATTGTTACGGCTATTTGGACTTTACATAATGATGTCATTGATTACGTATTTTTCATGTTGCCTAGTTATCATATGCTCAATCGCTTTACTCCACAGATTGGATATTTCACTTTTTGGCTCTCAATCGTTTCAATAGGACTTGCATATTATTTTGTCATTCGACCCGAAAGATTCAGGCTTGAAATAAAATAACCAAACATGGTCTAACCTTGTCCAGCTTTTCATACATTTTAATAGTGATGAAAGGGGGGACAAGGATTGAAAATGAAATGGTTATTTATATTTGCAATTGTCATTATGCTCACTCCCATAACTGTACATGCCGAACAGCAATCGCCAATGGAGAAGCTGGATGATATCTCTGATGAGGCTCTCCAAATGGTGAAGTTTCATAGATATGAGGATGCAAAAAAATTACTTGATTACTTTTCCGATCAGTTTATAAGTATTACTGGAACAGAAAAGCCCTTAACGATGGACGAGGTTAGGATTGTTAACACCTCCCATGATGAAGCGATGGAAGCTGCTGTTAGTCCCAATATGAAATATGAGGAAAGAATAAATAAACTAACAAAATTCCGTCTTGTCATTGATGCAATCGCAACTAGTCATCAGCCCTTATGGACAGAAATGGAAGAACAAATCATGACTGCGTTTCACCAAGCGAAGGATGCAGCAATAAATGGTGATAGGGCCCATTTTCACTCAAACTTTAATACTTTTTTATCATTATATAATGTCATATATCCAAGTATGAAAATTGATGTGCCAGTAGAAAATATACAAAGATTAGATGCCCGAATTGATTTTATCAATGAGTATCGTTCCCAGGTTATAACTAATACAGACAGCCAACAAGAGCTGACTGCACTTGATACAGATTTGAAAAATCTTTTTGCAAACATGGAAGAGGATGAAGCAGATCCATCACTATGGTGGGTCATTATTTCAACAGGCAGTATTATTATCATGACATTGTCTTATGTGGGCTGGCGCAAGTATCAGGGTGATAAAAATATGAAGAAAAACCGCTCAAGAGACCAAAAAGATTGACGCATCTAATCAGCTTTACTAAAATGAATAGCATCAAGAGCTGATTGGGAGGATTAATATGTTATACCTTGTTTACTTCGCAGTTATTATTCTTATTCCACTATGGGCCCAATTTAAAGTTAAAAATACCTTTTCAAAATATTCTCGAGTGCCCTCTTCAACCTATGTTAGAGGGGCCGAAGTTGCCAGACAAATATTAAATTCTAATGGTCTCTTCAATGTATCAGTTGAAGAGGGCAGAGGCTTTTTAAGCGATCACTATGACCCAAGGACGAAGACCGTTCGTCTATCGCCTGAAAATTATCATGGTCACTCTATTGCGGCAGCTGCAGTGGCCGCACACGAATGCGGACACGCCATCCAAGACTCTGAAGGTTATGCCTTCCTACGCTTTCGACATGCGTTAGTCCCGGTTGCCAATATAGGATCAAATTTTTCTTGGATTCTGATTATGATAGGAATATTTGCCCACCTGAGTGGTATGCTTTTACTTGGAATTATTTTTATGGCAGTAGCCGTTCTTTTTCAAGTTATCACCCTACCTGTTGAATTTAATGCTTCGAACAAGGCGATGGATCAAGTAGTTTCTTTAGGCTTAGTAGGGAATGGCGAAGAAAGGGAAGCAAAAAAAGTTTTAAATGCAGCAGCTTTAACTTATGTAGCTGCAGCTGCTGTTGCTGTACTTGAATTATTAAGACTGGTACTTATCTTCACGGGTATGAATAGAAGTGATGATTAATACCAATAAAAAAGGCTGACTCCTGTCAGCCTTTTTTAATCCCCTATTGGCATTTTATTTTCATCCAGTGTAAATCCTTCTCCGTGAACATCATGAACGACCGAAATTGAAATAAATGCGTGTGGATCAACCGAAGTAATTAAATTTTTAAGGCGGATTAACTCATTTTTAGCTACCACACAATATAAAACGTCACGGTCGTTTTTAGTATAAGAACCGTAACCTTTAAGAGCCGTAACTCCTCGATCCATTTCCTCCATAATTTTTTTGGAAATTTGTTCGTTTTTTTCAGAGATAATCATGGCTCCTCTAGCAGAGTACGCCCCTTCTTGCATGAAATCAATGACCCTTGCTCCCACAAAAACAGCGACTAACGTATACATAGCTTCTTTATAATTTAAGTATGTAATTAATGAGAGGGTAATGACACATGCATCAAAAAGGAACATCGTTTTGCCCATGCCCCAACCAAAAAATTTTTGGGCAAGCCTAGCTATAATATCAACTCCACCAGTGGTACCTCCAAAACGAAAAATGATTCCTAAGCCAATCCCAGCGAAAACACCTGCAAATAAGGCAGCTAACGTTAAATCACTCTTGAGGGGCATTTCTACAGGATTGCGTTGAAGTATCCATAGAAAAATGGAAACGCCAACGGTTCCGATGATTGTATATAAGAAAGCATTTCTTCCTAGCATCTTCCAACCGATAAAAAATAGGGGGATATTCAGTATTAGGTTTGTATAGGATGGATTCCAGCCAAACAAGAAGTAAAGCAATAGTGTTATTCCAGTGAAACCGCCTTCAGCAAGTTTATTTTGCATATTAAAATTAACTAGGCCGAATGAAAAAATGGCAGCGCCTAATAAAATGAAAAAAATATTTTTTATTTTAAGACCAAAAATCATGATCATGCCTCCTCTTCCATATATTTCTCTCTTATGGCGGTTCTTATTATAGCGAATTAATATGGTTAGAGCAATGCGAAGGTGAAAAGTACCTGTTACGAACGAAAACATTTGTAAATCAGCCTTAATTTAGCTAACATAAAAAAAGATATATATAGTAACTAAGTAAGATTTACTAGTGTTTTGGAAAGAGGTGAAAGTAAATGGCCGCAAAGTCAATGAAGGAACTTCAAAAAGAGGTTGATACATACATTGGGCAATTTAAGGAAGGTTATTTTAGTCCTCTAGCTATGCTTGCTAGACTAACTGAAGAGTTAGGAGAGTTAGCTAGAGAAATAAATCATTACTATGGTGAGAAACCAAAAAAATCAAGTGAAACTGAAAAGGCGATAGAGGAAGAGCTTGGCGATCTTCTTTTTGTAATCATCTGTTTAGCTAATTCCTTACATATCGATTTAGAAGAGGCTCATGATATGGTCATGCACAAATTCAATACAAGGGACAAGGACCGCTGGACAAGAATTAATCAGGATAATAGGGAGTGAAGAAGATGAGTAAAGTTAAGATAATTATTGCTGGCCCCCGTGGACGTATGGGGAGTGAGGCTGTAAAGCTTGTAACAAATACAGAACAGTTTGAACTAGTAGCGGTACTTGATCATAAATTTGATGGAATGATGCTAAGTGATATTGAGGGGTTTCAATCCATTTCAAGTGTGCCCGTATATACTGACATTGTGAAATGTCTGGAAACCATAGAAGCAGATGTGTTAATTGATTTAACCACTCCAGAGGTTGGTATGTACCATGCCAAAACAGCACTAGAATATAATGTCCGCCCAGTCGTGGGTACAACAGGTTTTTCCAATGGGAATTTAGATGAATTACAGCAAATTTGTGAAGAAAAGAAATTAGGTTGTATTATCGCACCAAATTTTGCAATCGGTGCAGTTTTAATGATGAAATTTTCGCAGATGGCTGCTAAATACTTTAACGATGTCGAAATTATTGAAATGCATCATGACCAAAAACTTGATGCCCCCTCTGGTACGGCAGTAAAAACAGCTGAAATGATCTCTGCTGTAAGAGAGGCAAAGAGACAGGGACATCCAAATGAAAAGGAAACACTACCTGGTGCACGTGGTGCAGAATTTGATGGGATGCACGTGCATTCTGTACGATTGCCTGGATTGGTTGCACATCAGCAGGTTTTATTCGGTTCAGATGGTCAGACGTTAACCATTCGCCATGACTCCTACAACCGCAGCTCATTTATGTCAGGTGTAAAGGTAGCGGTAGAGCTAGTCATGAAGAATCCGTCCTTTATATATGGACTTGAAAATATTTTAGAATAGAGGTGAATTATGAATATTGCATTAATCGCGCATGATAATAAAAAAAATGATTTAGTACAATTTGTCACGGCATACCAAGTGATTTTTGGGAAACACACTTTATTCGCTACTGGAACCACAGGATTAAGAATTAGCGAGGCCACTGGCCTACATGTAACACGTTTTCAATCAGGTCCGCTTGGTGGTGATCAGGAAATCGGTGCATTGATTGCAAAAAATAAAATGGATGCCATCTTTTTCTTTCGTGATCCACTAACAGCGCAGCCACACGAACCGGATGTGACGGCTCTCGTTAGATTATGTGATGTGTATGCTATCCCTCTAGCAACTAACATGGGTACGGCTGAATTACTGATTAGAGGATTGGAGCTAGGGTTAATCGATTGGAGAAATATTGTAAAAAAGACTGGTGACGAAAATGAAGAGTGAACATTTACATATCCTTGCTTTTGGGGCCCATGCCGATGATGTAGAAATTGGCATGGCCGGTACCCTTTCGAAGCTTTCTTCAGAAGGAAAAAGGGTAGGAATTTGCGATTTGACGGATGCTGATCTTTCTTCTAATGGGAACGTTCAATTAAGAAAAGAAGAAGCAGCTCGTGCAGCAGAGATTTTAGGAGTATCCTACAGAGCTTCCCTTGCAATGCCTGACCGAGGATTATTCTTAAATGAAGACTACATAAAAAAAATAGTAAATGTCATCAGAACACATAAGCCCAAGATTGTATTTGCACCCTATTTTGAAGATCGTCATCCAGATCATGGTAATTGTTCCCGTCTTGTAGAGGAGGCGGTTTTTTCTGCAGGGATAAAAAAATATCATACAGGTATAGAAATGGAGCCACATCGGGTAGAGAAAGTATATTTCTATATGATTAATGGGTTTCATAAGCCTGACTTTACTATTGATATTTCTCCATTCATTGATAAAAAACTTTCTGCCTTACGTGCTTACCGGAGCCAGTTTGAACAGAGTGATCAAAGTATTGATACCCCATTGGTAAATGGATATATTGAAACGGTGGAAGCAAGAGAAAGAATGTTTGGGAAATTGGTCGGTGTAAGCTATGCAGAAGGATTTAAAACAAAAGTACCAGTACTCTTGGATCGTGATTTGATAGGAGATTAACCATAATGAAACTTAAAATAGGTATTACTTGTTATCCAACTGTTGGAGGATCGGGAGTAGTAGCAACAGAGTTGGGTAAGATGCTTGCTGAAAGAGGACATGAAATACATTTCATTTCTTCGAGCATGCCGTTTCGGCTAAACAAAATGTATCACAATATTTATTACCATCAAGTTGAAGTAAATCAGTATTCAGTTTTTCAATACCCACCATATGATATTGCTTTAGCTAGTAAAATGGCGGAGGTTGCAAATCGAGAAAAACTAGATGTTCTTCATGTCCATTACGCAATCCCACATGCTGTTTGTGCTATACTAGCCAAACAAATGAGTAATCGAGATATTAAGATTGTCACCACCTTACATGGGACGGATATTACTGTGCTGGGTTATGACCCATCCTTAACAGATGCGATTAAATTTGGAATTGAAAAGTCTGATGCTGTGACTGCGGTATCGAACGCACTAGTGAATCAAACGTATGAACTTATTCATCCGGATAAACAAATCGAAACCGTTTATAATTTTATTGATGAACGAATTTACAAAAAGACTGATTCCTCATCATTGAAAGCTGAATTTGAAATAAAAGAGAACGAAAAGGTCATTATCCATGTTTCGAATTTCCGGGCAGTTAAAAGAGTTCAGGATGTCGTGAAAACTTTTGCGAAAATATCTGCAGTCATGCCTGCTAAACTATTATTAGTCGGTGATGGTCCTGAAATATCGATCGTGTGTAAACTCGTTAAACAGCTTGCACTGGAAGATCAGGTCATTTTTCTTGGTAAACAAGAGAATCTTGAGGAACTGTATTCCATTAGTGATTTGAAACTATTGTTGTCTGAAAAGGAAAGCTTCGGTCTCGTGGCTTTAGAGGCCATGGCTTGTGGGGTGCCTTGCATTGGTACGAATGTGGGTGGAATACCAGAAGTCATTCAACAAGGTCAAAACGGATTTATATGTGAGGTAGGAGATATAGAGGATATTTCCATTAAAGCCATTTCATTGTTAAGTGATCCTCGACTTCATCTTGATTTTTCTAATCGGGCCATGGAAACAGTAAAAACAAAATTTATGGCCGACAAAATTGTAGAACAATACGAACAAATTTATTTTAAATTAATGAATTAAGGTGAAGTGTATGATAGAACCTTTCTTATCAGCCATTCCTGTTCTAAAAATGCTAGAAGATGCTGGTTATGAAGCCTATTTTGTGGGCGGGTCGGTTAGAGATTACCTATTAAAAAAGGAAATCAGTGATGTGGATATTGCGACATCTGCAACGCCTGGAGAAGTGAAAAGAATTTTCCCTAAGACTGTTGATATTGGAATAGAACATGGAACAGTTCTTGTTCTGTTCAATAGTGGATCGTATGAAGTAACTACGTTTCGGTCTGAAGCAGAGTATCTGGATTTTCGTAGGCCGAAAGAGGTTTCCTTTATTCGTAATTTAAAAGAAGATTTACAGAGAAGAGATTTTTCGATGAATGCGATTGCAATGGACCGGAATGGAATCTTAATGGACCCCTTTGATGGTCAGTCGGCAATAAGGAGAAAAGTAATTCAGACTGTTGGTCTTGCAGAGGAGCGGTTTCACGAGGATGCCTTAAGAATGATGAGAGCGATTCGCTTTGTAAGCCAGCTTTCCTTTACAATTGAACAGGAAACATTAAATGCTTTAAGAAAACATACACATTTACTTGAACATATAGCGATTGAACGGAAGAGAGTAGAATTTGAGAAACTTTTATCTGGGAAAAGTCGGAAAGAAGCTTTTCAACTTTTGCTCGCTACTGATTTATATGCCTACTTGCCAGGAATGAACAATAATAAAAAGCTCTTAGAAGAGTTGGTACACTATCAATGTGATCATTTAGGAAGGAAGGAAATGTGGTCCTTGCTAATTTATTGTTTAAAACTAGAAGGGAAAAAAGTCGAGTCATTTTTAAGAGACTGGCGTCTTCCGCTAAAAGATATTAGGGATATCCAGCTCATTGTACAATTTACGAGAATTAGACTAGAGAATGAATGGTCTCTAAGTCAGTTATTTGCTGCTGGCCGGGATGTCCTTATCTCTGTTGAAAAACTCTACCAAGTAATAACGAATAAAATCGGTGATGAGTCGGTTTGTTACTGGGTTGAACGCTATGAGAAACTTCCAATTAAAGAGCGCTCAGAAGTAACTGTAACTGGAACTGACATAATGAACTGGTTTAATAAAAGTGGCGGGCCATGGCTAAAAGAGACCATTTCTAAAATTGAGAATGCCATTTTAGAGGGAAGAGTGGTTAACGATAAACAGAAGATTAAGGAGTGGCTTATAGAGTGCAGTCGGAAATAAGAAAAGAATTGCTTGATGCCTTTACGAATGCTCGTGAAGATTTTTTATCAGGACAACAGTTAGCAGAACTAATCGGCTGCTCAAGAACTGCTGTATGGAAGCATATTGAAGAATTAAGAAAAGAAGGCTTTGAATTAGAAGCTGTCAGAAAAAAGGGATATCGCATTATTAAAACACCTGAAAAAATCACAGCAGATGAGATAAGATTGGGTTTAACGACAGAATTCATAGGTAGGAACATCCATTATGAAGAAAGTGTTGAATCTACTCAAAAGATTGCTCATCGATTGGCTGCTGAGGATGTCCCAGAAGGAACCATGATAATTGCGGAAGAACAACGCTCAGGAAAAGGGAGAATGAACCGGAAATGGCATTCACCTAAATATACTGGAATCTGGATGAGTCTCATACTTCGTCCCAATATCCCGCTGACAAAAGCACCACAATTAACCCTTTTAACTGCTGTTGCAGCTGTACAGGCAATTGAAGAGATGACAGGGCTTAATCCGGAAATTAAGTGGCCTAACGATATTTTGCTAAATGGAAAAAAGATAACGGGAATATTAACAGAATTGCAGGCAGAAGCAGACCGAATTCATTCCATCATAATTGGGATTGGGATAAATGTTAATCAGAAAAAAGAAGACTTTCCCGAAGATATTCAAGAAACAGCCAGCTCTCTTTTTATTGAAAAGGACGAAGTCGTCTCCCGTGCAGGTTTAATTAGAAGTTTTTCCAAGCACTTTGAAAAACTATACTTACTTTATTTAGAACAGGGCTTTTTCCCTATAAAAATACTATGGGAAAGTTATGCTATCAGTATTGGCAAGGTCTTAAAAGCAAGAACATTAACTTCTACTATTGTGGGAAGAGCATTAGGAATTACGGATGAAGGAGTATTAAAGCTTGAGGATGACACAGGTGTCATTCATCACATTTATTCGGCTGATATTGAACTATAAACAGCTGTGAGATAATACTTGCGCGAATCTAGTACTTTTTGTATGATAAACACATTGGGCAGTATCCTTCGGAACTGCACCGCTTAAGTTTTGTACCAACAATTAAAAAGGTTTCTGCCTAGATCCGTTATGCGGACCGGGACAGAGGGATGGAACATGCCAAAGAGTAACGGGATCCTCTGCCTTCAGAAGGATCTTTTTATTTGCTCTTCAAACTCGTTTTGTCGCCTCTCCCATATTTTAAGGAGGGAAAATGATGAAGCAAACAACAGATTTCTTGAAAATGAAGGAAAATAATGAAAAGATTGTCATGTTGACCGCTTATGATTATCCATCTGCTAAACAAGCGGAACAAGGGGGAGTTGACGTTATTTTAGTCGGTGATTCTCTTGGAATGGTTGTTCTTGGATATGATTCTACTATTCCTGTGACGATTGAGGACATGATTCATCACACAAAAGCTGTGAAACGAGGGGCTAAAGAAACCTTTATTGTAGCAGACCTTCCGTTTTTAACCTATCATTTATCTATCAGAGATACTTTAATAAATGCCGGTAGACTCATGCAAGAAGCGGGCGCACATGCTGTTAAACTGGAAGGTGCAGATGAGGTTATTGAAAACATTACTGCATTAACCCGTGCGGGTATTCCTGTTTGTGGACATTTGGGCTTAACACCACAATCTGTTGGTGTATTAGGCGGGTATAAAGTTCAAGGGAAAGATGCCCAGGCTGCAAGAAAACTAATGGATGATGCTAGAAAAGTGGAGGAGGCAGGTGCTTTCGCACTTGTACTTGAATGTGTTCCTAAGCAGCTTGCTGAAGAAGTTTCAAGAACCGTAGCTATTCCAGTCATTGGTATAGGGGCAGGAATGGATGTAGATGGGCAAGTACTCGTTTACCATGATATTTTGGGATACGGTGTCGAGCGAGTACCTAAATTTGTGAAACAATACCATTCCGTCAATCCATTTATGATTGAATCCATTCAAGCGTATGTATCAGATGTTAAAAAGGGACTGTTTCCGGAGGATAAGCATTCTTTCACAATGAAAGAAACTGAGCTCAAGGTTCTCTATGGAGGTAAGGAATGAAGGTCATAACAACTATTAAGGACATGCAGTCAGAAATCATGAATCAAAAGGCGTTAGCTAAGTCTATAGGCTTCGTTCCCACTATGGGGTTTCTGCATGAAGGTCATTTAACACTAATAAAGCAAGCAAGGCAAGAAAATGATATCGTCGTCTTAAGTATATTCGTTAATCCATTACAATTTGGACCAAAAGAAGATTATTCATCCTATCCGCGAGATTTCGAACGGGACCGGGCTTTAGCTGAATGTGAACAGGTGGACTTTCTTTTTTATCCATCCGTAGAGGAAATGTATCCAAGTGCCCCATCTGTCAAAGTAGTCGTTCAGGAGCGAACGGACGTCTTGTGCGGAAAATCCCGTCCAGGTCATTTCGACGGAGTTGCAACAGTGCTGACGAAGCTGTTTCACATCGTCATGCCAACGAGGGCTTATTTTGGAATAAAAGATGCTCAACAAGTTGCAGTGGTCAAGGGATTAATTGCAGATTTTAATTTTCCAATTGAGTTGATTGCTGTAGACATCGTTCGTGAAGAGGACGGGCTTGCAAAAAGCTCTCGAAATGTTAACTTATTCCCTGAAGAAAGACAACAGGCACCTGTTTTATATAAAAGCCTACTGGAAGCAAAAAATGCCATTGAAACTGGAGAACGGAATTCAGAAAGGGTAATTAAACAAATCACTGAAATGATCACTAGTGAATCCAACGGCTTGATTGATTATGTTGAGATTTTTTCTTATCCACAGCTAAAACCACTGGAAAAATTAGAGGGTACCATAATTGTAGCACTTGCAGTAAAATTCTCTAAGGTTCGAATAATAGACAATTCCATTATTCATATAGAAGACTAGGGTAAAGGCATCCATAGAGGAGGAATACGATGTTTCGTACCATGATGAGTGGCAAAATCCATCGGGCAACAGTTACTGAAGCCAATTTGAACTATGTTGGCAGTATTACTATTGATGAAGATATTTTAGATGCAGTTGGAATGACAGCCAATGAAAAAGTCCAAATTGTTAACAATAATAATGGTGCAAGACTTGAAACCTATATAATTCCTGGTGAAAGAGGAAGTGGTGTTATCTGTCTAAATGGTGCCGCCGCACGCCTTGTCCAGGTAGGGGATATTGTTATCATTATTTCCTATGTCCTTGTACCTGAGGAAAAGGTTAGGGTTCATACACCGAAAGTTGCGATTATGAATGAAAACAATCGCATAAAAGAACTCTTACATGCAGAACCAGCACTCACTATTATGTAGCTAAATCCCCATTTTGGGGATTTTTCTATTTAATAAATGAATAATAATATTAAGTGGATTACTTTTAGTGTAATGTAGAATTGTTTTCTTTTTACTAATTTTGTGATACCGTTTAATGAACGAAGGTTTGGGGTGTAAATAACATGTTAAATAAATTCGTCGTTATTGATTTGGAAACGACAGGGAATCTTCCAAAAAAGGGCGATAAGATCATACAATTTGCTGCAGTTGTCATTGAAAACGGAACGATCACAGAGCAATTCTCGTCACTTATTAATCCTCAAAAGGCCATCCCTGCTTTTATTGAAGAATTGACAGGTATAAATGATGAAATGGTGAAGGGGGCTCCCTTATTTTCTGAGATTACGGAAAAAATCCAATCATTATTGGAAGAAGCCTATTTTGTAGCTCATAATGTTTTATTTGATTTATCTTTTCTTCAAGAGGAACTCATTCAAGCTGGCCATGAGGGATTTTATGGTCCAGTACTAGATACAGTTGAAATGGCAAGAATCCTTTATCCAACTGCTGATGGGTATAAGCTTTCTGATTTAGCAGAGAAAGAAAATTTGCGTCATGACCGTCCACATCAGGCTGATAGTGATGCCCAGGTTACTGCTGAATTATTTTTGATTCTATTGAATCGGTTGACAGCACTCCCATCACTAACACTAAGGCAGATCACACACCTTTCAGGGGGATTAAAGAGTGATTTGCAACAGCTTTTAGATGAATTGTTGATAAAAAAGGATAAGAAACAAGATAAATTACCAGAAACTATTGAAATATTTCATGATATTGCCTTGAGAAAAAATAAGATTGAGTCACCAGAGGTAGCGACAGAGAGTGACTTGTCTTACCCATTAACTGAAGAGGAAAAAACGGATGTCGTTAAACATGGCTTTGATGTTTTTGAGAAGAGGTCAGGCCAGTTTAAAATGATGGATACCGTTTACCAAGCTTTACAATCTCAAAGACATGCTCTGATTGAAGCCGGAACAGGTGTCGGGAAATCCCTAGGCTATCTATTACCAATGGCTTATTTTACAAAAATACATAAACATCCAATTGTTGTAAGCACGCATACCATTCAACTTCAGGAACAAATTTTAAAAAAGGAAATTCCATTGTTGGCTGCTATTCTACCTTTTAGGATTCGAACTGTTCTTTTGAAGGGTAGGAACCATTATTTAAGTCTGGAAAAGTTTTATCAAACACTAATGGACGAAAATGATAATTATGATACGACCTTAACGAAGATGCAAATACTAGTTTGGCTGACTGAAACGGAAACTGGAGATAAAGATGAATTAAATCTTTCTTCTGGAGGTCTGATTTATTGGAATAAGATTAAAAACGAAACAACCGTGTATTCGCAAAATCAGCAGTGGCAAGAAAGGGATTTTTATATTAAAGCGAAAAGAGCCGCACATGATGCAGATATCATCATTACCAATCATTCTTTATTACTAAGTGATATTAAGGGAGACGGCTCTATCCTGCCAAAGTTTGAGTATGTTGTGATAGATGAAGGTCATCATCTTGAAAAAGTGGCGGGACAATTTTTTGGTAATTCATTAGATTACCTATCCACTCGGCTGCTTGTGGGTCAATTTGGCGTTTTTGAACAAAAACAGCTATTGTATGAACTAGAGAAATTGCTTTCGCAAACTATTGGTAATAAGCTAAATTTCCAAACTTCTGAAATGAATCAACTTGTAATTGATATTAATTATGAAATGGATGAGTTTTTTAAAATGATTGCGTTGTTTGCAAAAACAAAGCTTTCCAATAAAAAAGGATTTAATCGAGTGAAGATCCGATATGCTCATTCAGACGGTGGCAAGGAAGGGAATGGGTTAAAGCATTGTGCAGAGAGATTTTCCTTTTTACTAAAGGATTTACACGCTAAAATTAGCGAACGTCTTGATTTGATTAATAACGATAGTGAATCCTTATCAAAAGAGCAGCAAATTAAAATAGAAGAAATTTATTTGTTCTTAAAAGAACTTAGTGAACTTAGAGATACCATAATGAATTGTTTTATTAAAGAATCGAAGGACGTTAAATGGATTGAGATGGATACCCGTTCACCTCAAAACGTGACAACTTTTATTGCACAGCCTGCTTCAGTGGCTGCATCACTAAAGAAGTTCTTTTTTCAAAAGAAAAAGGCAGTGATCCTAACATCTGCAACTTTAACCGTTAATAACTCATTTGATTATATGATGAAGGAAATCGGGATGGATAGCGACTCTCCTATTCAAATGACCATTCCATCACCCTTTGAATATAACAAACAAGTTCAACTATTTATTCCTGAGGATTTGCCAGAAGTTAATACCGTAACGTTAGATGACTATGTAATAGCAATAACCGAACATATTATTACCATTGCGGAAGCCACAAAAGGAAGAATGCTTATCCTTTTCACTGCATATGACATGCTTAAGAAAACCTATGAGTTGATTAAGGAAAGTGGTTTTTTAGATGAATTTGTCCTAATAGCTCAAGGGATAACGAGCGGAAGCCGTACGCGTCTTACGAGAAATTTTCAACGATATGATAAAGCAATTCTTTTTGGGACGAGCAGTTTCTGGGAAGGAGTAGATATTCCTGGTGAGGATTTATCTTGCCTTGTGATTGTAAGATTGCCCTTTAGCCCACCAGATGAACCATTAACGGAGGCAAAATGTCAATTAATTGCACAGGGGGGAGGCAACCCCTTCTCAGAGTACTCTTTGCCTGAAGCCATTTTGCGATTCAAACAAGGATTTGGGAGATTGATTCGCACCGAGAATGATCGAGGAGTTATGTTTGTTTTTGACAAAAGAATTATCACCACTAAATACGGAAAGTCATTTTTACAATCTATACCTTCAGTTCCAATAAAGAAGGGAACAATTGATGAGCTTGTTCTACGGATTCAGCCTTGGTTAAAGTAGGGGAAATAGATTATAAACATAATACAGCATAAAATTTGGAAAATTACACATTCTATTCATAATGGGAGGAATGTGTATGAGAACACTGCTCATTTTATTAGCCCTATTTATCCCTTGTACATTAATTAAGGCTGAGGAACCAATTGACAATCAAGTGGAGAACATCGATTTACACTTAAATGACCATGAAGCTGTCGTCACTTTTTTGGGTCTTTCAGAAGGTGAAGCAGTGTTGCTTCAAGCCGCAAATGGTAAAAATATATTGATCAATATGGGTGGCAAAGGAACGAGGGCAGAACTAGAAGAAGGTCTTTCTCTTTATGATGTAAAAGAAATTTCAACTCTTTTCTTAACAAATGATGATGTATCGTTAGATAAAATCAAACAGTTAATCTCTAGCTATAAAATAAAAGAAATTATCACTACTTCTGAAATCTCTGCGCAACTAACTAATGAGTTAAAAACAATCAATCATATACCAATCCTTGCGTGGGGAGCAGGGACTAAGAAGGAAATCCTTCCTGATATGACAGCAGAAGTGGAATTTGTAGGAGAAGAATCAAATGAAGGTATGGACTTAAAATTGCAATTTTTTAACCATACTATTTTTTTGATGAGTTCCAATAGTCCGCGAGCTGAACAAGTTCTTATGAAGAAAAATTTAAGGAATGTTAATGTGTTTAAGATACCCAACTGCAGTATGGAAGGACCTCTGTCAGAACAATTGATACAATATCTTAACCCTGAAATATCTATTCTATTCGAAGGGAATAATGGTATGGACACTAAAACTCTTCGTGATTTGAATGAAATTTGGTCAGAGGTCTACTCTACAAAAAAGCATGGTACTGTAACAGTTAAATTTACAGAAAATAATTATGAGGTCATCAGGATTCCAGTAAAGTTAGATGAATAATCTACCTCTAAAAAATTCAATTAATTTAATTATTATTAATAACACGGTTTCAACGTATCCTGTTATAATAGTAGAAAGATTCTTCACAAGCGGAGTTTTGGTAGGAAAAGGAGAAATATGGATGGAAAGTAAAATTGAAGTATTGTCTACAGTGAAAATTCAGTACAGCTCTGATTTATATAAAATTGTGGATGCCTTAAATCGAACCTTAAAGCAAAAAGATCTCATGTTTGGGCTTGCTCTAGACCAAGATGATAAAAATAAAGCGATTTTTACAATATATCGTACATAAAGAAGTGAACTAAAAGTGAAAAAGTGGATTCTCTCTATTGTCATATTTTTTGTAGTCCTTATTGGGATTTTAATTAAGGTGTATTTATCTGCAATGAATCCAGTGAAGGCTGCGGAAGAAAAAGCGGTTTTACTGGCAAGTAAAAAGGCACAATTAACTGAAATACAGGATTTTCATCTTTACAATGGCTTAGAGACAGTTAATGTCATTGAGGGGAAAAATAAAAAGGGTGACAAGATTATTGTTTGGATTCCTGAAAAAAGTAAGAAGGTTTTTGTAAAAAAAGCTAAAAATGGACTCTCTAAAGAAGAGGCTGTACAAAAACTGCTGCAGGAAAAGAACCCTAAAAAGATTATATCCGTTCGCCTAGGAATGGAAAAAAATATCCCATTATGGGAAATTTATTACCGTTCTGAAAATAATTTAATAAATTATTATTATGTTCACTTTGAAACAGGTGAGTGGCTAAAAAAAATTGAAAACCTATAGAGGGATGGAGAATGGAGGAAGTATTGGTAATGGAATTAGCACAAAGGGTGTTGGCACTCACACCTTCCACAACATTAGCTATTACGGCAAAGGCAAAGGAATTAAAGGAAAAAGGTGAAGATGTCATCGGATTAGGTGCGGGGGAGCCTGATTTTAATACTCCACAGCATATTTTAGACGCTGCAGTAATCTCAATGAATGAAGGTCATACGAAATATACACCTTCAGCAGGATTACCGGCGTTAAAACAGGCCATTATCAAAAAGTTTGCATCAGATCAAGGTTTAGCATATAAACCAAATGAAATTATTGTGGGCAATGGTGCTAAACATGTACTCTATACTTTATTTCAAGTACTTTTGAATGATGGTGACGAGGTAATCATCCCGACTCCCTATTGGGTAAGCTACCCAGAACAGGTTAAGTTAGCTGGTGGTGTTCCTGTTTATATTGACGGATTAGAACAAAATCAATTTAAAATTACACCTGACCAATTAAAAAATAATATTACAAGCAAAACGAAAGCTGTAATTATCAATTCCCCAAGCAATCCTACAGGAGTATTGTATACTGCTGAAGAACTTTTAGAATTAGGTAAGGTATGTCTTGATGAAGACGTTCTTATCGTCTCAGATGAGATATACGAAAAGCTTGTTTATGGAAATCATAAACATGTTTCAATTGCAGAGCTATCTCCACAACTGAAAGCTCAAACGATTGTTATCAATGGTGTTTCCAAGTCTCACTCTATGACAGGGTGGAGAATTGGCTATGCGGCGGGAAATCAACAGATTATCGAAGCAATGACTAACTTAGCAAGTCATAGCACGTCAAACCCAACAACTACTGCCCAATATGCAGCAATTGCTGCTTATAATGGGCCACAAGAGCCGGTGGAGGAAATGAGAAAAGCCTTTGAAGATCGTTTAGAGATTATTTTTGATAAGCTAACGGCCATTCCCGGATTCACTTGTGTAAAACCACAAGGTGCATTTTACTTGTATCCAAATGTTAAAAAAGCAGCACAAATGACAGGATTTAATCATGTGGATGACTTTGTTGAAGCGCTACTAGTAGAGGCAAAAGTGGCTGTCATTCCTGGTTCTGGTTTTGGAACACCTGATAATATCAGACTCTCTTATGCAACTTCATTGGAACAATTAGAAAAAGCTGTTGAAAGAATGAACCAATTTGTTATCGAGAAAACTCAATTATAAAACATTAGTAAATTAAATTTATTAACCTAACGGCTGTGTTAAAGAACAGTGTTGATTTTTACACCCTGTTGATTGGAGCGGAAGGCACGAAGACTCCTGTGGGAGTATGGTTCAGGGGAGACCCCGCAGGCGCTTTTCGCCGAGGAGGCTCGCCGAAACACCCACGAACCGCTCGTGCCTGGAGCGGAAATCAACAGGTAATTTAACAGCGCCAACCTAATATAAAAGTCTGCATTATGCAGGCTTTTTGCTTTTCCTTTCCAAAGCTGGATGCCTAATACTCTTACTAGGAAGGATTGTTCGTGGTATACTAATCAGGAGGTGTCCAAAGATGAAAACAAATATTTTAGCATGGCTTCAAGAAGGGACAATAACGGTTCCTAGCTTATTATTTTCTGAATATCGAAATCTTAATTTAAACGAAACAGAACTTGTTCTTTTATTAAATATCCTAACCTTTTTAGAAAAAGGAAACGAATTTCCTACCCCAGAAGAACTTTCCGCTCGAATGACTATTTCCATTGCTGATTGTAATGAAATGTTAAGAAGATTGATTCAAAGAGGATTTATCGAAATCATTGATTCCTACTCAACTGATGGCATTCGTTATGAAACATACTCAGTTAATCCACTTTGGGAGAAACTTGTTGACCAATTCTTATTAAGCAAAAAAATGGTTAACAAACTGGAAAAAAAGACTGAAGAAACAGACCTTTATACCTGCTTTGAGAAGGAATTTGGCCGCCCTCTATCACCATTTGAATGTGAATCTCTTGGTATGTGGATGGATGACGATCACCATGACCCTATCATAATAAAAGCAGCACTAAGAGAATCCGTTATGTCAGGAAAATTAAACTTTCGATATATAGATAGAATTCTGTTTGAGTGGAAGAAAAACGGTATTCGAACCATTGACCAAGCGAAAAACCATGGACAAAAATTTAGACAAAAGCAAACACAAAAAGCAAGCATTAAGGATGAACCCCATCAGCCATCCGTACCATTTTATAACTGGTTAGAGCAATAAATTACAAACGAGAGAATCATCTCTCGTTTTTATTTGATTTTTATATTAGCTGTGTTAAAGAACATTGCTAATTTTAATACTCTTTTGATTGGAGCGGAAGGCACGAAGACTCCTGTGGAAGTACGGGTCAGGGGAGACCCCGCAGGCGCTAGCGCCGAGGAGGCTCGCCGAAACGCCCACGGAAAGCGAAGTGCCTGGAGCGGAAATCAACAGACAAGTTTACGAGTTATATTATTATTACAGGTTAGGTGATATCTTTGTTAAATAATACACAGATTCGTTTTTGTTTAGACCAGATGGGAGCTATGTTTCCTGACGCACATTGTGAATTAAACCATTCCAATCCTTTTGAACTGGTTATTGCCGTCGCACTTTCAGCACAATGTACAGATGTACTTGTGAACAAGGTGACAAAAGACTTATTTCAAAAATACAAAACACCAGAAGATTACTTAAAAGTCCCACTTGAAGAACTGCAGAATGATATTCGGTCTATTGGCCTTTATCGAAACAAAGCTAAGAACATTCAAAGTCTATGCAAATTGGTCTTGAATGAATACGGTGGAGAAATACCAAAGGACAGAGATGAGTTAACCAAACTTCCGGGAGTGGGTAGGAAGACGGCAAACGTCGTTGTGTCAGTTGCCTATAATATCCCTGCTATTGCTGTTGATACACATGTTGAAAGAGTAAGTAAGCGTTTAGGGATCTGTCGTTGGAAGGATTCAGTTTTAGAAGTGGAAAAAACGTTAATGAAAAAAGTTCCAAAAGAGGAATGGGGCGTTACCCATCATCGGTTAATCTTTTTTGGAAGATATCATTGTAAAGCCCAAAATCCACAATGTCCAAGCTGCCCGCTGTTAGAGCTATGCAGGGAAGGAAGGAAGAGGATGAAGGGAAAGGTTGAAAATCATGGATAAACAAAGCGATGCGGCTTCTATGATTTTGAGTGAATGGAAACAAATTGAAAGACAGCTTGAAAAACTATTTTCTGAACGTGACCAAAAAAACACAAAAGAATCGATGGAAAAGGGGATCAATCTATTTCTTCATTTTTTAATGGTTTCAAATGATACTGAGTACATCGACCGTGGACCAATACCATATGAAAGTTTCCAATTTAAACCAGTAAATATTGTAGAAAGGTTGGAGTTTATCCAATCAAGACCTACTTTGTTTCATTCATACCGTCAGTTGTCAGAACTGATGTTGGAACAACAAAAGCTTTATGCAAAGAAATTAATAAAAAAATCGTCTAAGCCAATAGCCTAGACGATTTTTTTTATTAATAAGGTTCACGCGAGCCTGAACCTTGACCACTTGAAGGAGTTCCAGGAAGTGTAGCCGGTGGGGTGGTACCACCTTGGTCTCCACCATCTCCACCGTCATTTCCGTTGCCGTCTCCATTGTTATTTCCATTACCATTGTTATTACCATTACCGTTACCGTTACCGTTACCATTACCGTTACCGTTACCATTTCCATCACCGTTACCATTTCCATCACCGTTGTTGCCATTCCCATTCCCTTGATCAATTTCAGGGGTAGGAATCTCAATGGCAGTAGTAGCAGGGTCACTCCTTTTATTATCTACAATTGCAATAATTGAGAAGGAATATTTTGCTCCTGGAATTGCTGGTATCATTAATGTAGTTTCTGCTTGTGTGTATTTCTTTTGAGCAGAACCATCATTGACAGTAATTTCGAACGTAACTGGTAAGTTTTTAGGGTTGTTGTAGTTCCATGTTAATATAATGTTTTTAGTAACTTCATCATATTTTGCAGCTGCATTTGCTGGTGCCTCAAGTTTGGTATACTTCTCGGATACCTTTTTAGGAGCATGCCCTTTTACAGCATATTCTGTAGTGATTTCACTATCCGGTGTATATTCACTAGCAAGTACTGGAGGCATGGATCCTTTTTCGATTCTAACCTTTTGCACGCTGTTAGGTATCTTGAAATCAGGTGTTTCGATATCTTTTGAGACATAAGCCATAAGATTTTTAAAGATTAGCTGTGCAATTCTTTGATTGTCTCCGACAGCTGTAATTGGTGTTGAGCGGTCTTTGTATCCTGTCCAAATGGATGCAGTGTAATTTGTTGTATAGCCAGTAAACCAAGCATCCGGGACAGAGCTGCTGCTTTTTATATTCCATTTCTTCATTTCTTCATCTGTATAATTTGTTGTTCCTGTTTTTCCGGCAATTGGAAGTCCTGGTACTTTTGCTCTTGTTCCTGTTCCAGGAGATACGAGAACACTTTTTAACATATCTGTAACCATAAAGGCAGTTGAATCCTTCATGACTACCTTTGGTTTAAGTTCAGAGCTAATCATTGTACCATCACGCAATTTTATTTTATTTATAGCATGTGGTTTTGTATAAAGACCATTATTTCCAAATGCGCTATAGGCTCCAGCCATTTCTAGTGGGGAAACACCAACGGTTTTCCCGCCAAATCCTCCAATGGCATAGGATTCATATATTTCTTTTAAAGGTATACCAAGACCTAAAGCGAATTCCATTGCTCTATCTAATCCCACTTGTTGTAGTGCCTGGACGGCAGGGGTGTTCCTAGATAATTGCAGGGCAGTTCTAATTGTCATTGGGCCTTTATACTTTTGGTCCCAGTTCCCGAATTTTTTCCCAGTTGAATATGTAATGGGTTTATCTTCAATCATTTCATATGTTCCCCAATTTAAATATTCAATCGCAGGACCGTAATCAAGAACAGGCTTTATCGTTGATCCTGGCTGGCGCTGAGTATCGATTGCGTAGTTGAAACCGCGTTTTACCTGCTGGTTCCGTCCGCCACCAATGGCTCGGATTTCTCCTGTCTTTGTATCTAAAAGGGCAATACCAGCTTGAAATTCCTCATCTGGATAGTTAATAATTCCTTCTTTTGAATTTAGGATTTTTTCTACTTGATCTTGAGCATTCGTATCTAAGGTTGTATAAATCGTTAAACCATCTGTAAAAATATCAAAATCGGTAGTTGCTTTTACTTCATCAATAACAGCATCAACAAATGCACCGTAAGGGTCTTCATCTACCTTACGCTGATTTGGTGGTAAAACGGTAGATGCAACTGAAACCTTTTGTGCCTCTTCCATTTGCTCTTTTGTAATATATCCATGCTGATGCATTAATGTTAAGACGATGTTCCGTCTTTTCTCAGCTAAGTCAGGGTGTGTAAATGGATTATAATTATTGGGACTTTGAGGCATCCCTGCAATTTGAGCAGCTTCTGACAACGTTAAGTCCTTTAGTTCTTTGCCATAATAAATTTTTGCTGCAGTAGCAATACCGTGACTGTTTTGTGATACAAACACCTTATTTACATACATTTCAAAGATTTGGTGCTTTGTATATTGTTGTTCAAGCTTATAGGAAAGCCATGCTTCCTGAACTTTTCGCTTTAATGTTTTTTCATGAGTTAAAAATGAGTTTTTAACTACCTGCTGGGTAATGGTACTACCACCTTCTGCACCAAACCCGTGTTGGAAGTTTGCTATAACGGCTCCTCCAAGGCGAATGGGGTCAATCCCGTGGTGCTTGTAAAAACGATAATCTTCTGTCGCTAAAATGGCATTTTCAACTTGCTTTGGTATGTCTTTATAATTCACATATTCGCGGTTTACGGCACCTACTTCAGTAATCGGTTTGCCATCTTTATCTAATATTTTAGAAGGGATTGGATCTTTCAATAGTTTTGGGTCAAGTGCTGGAGCATCCTTTACTAAATAGGCGAAAGTCCCAACTCCAGTAATAATACCTACGATTCCAAGAATAACAAGACTTAAAAAAATTTTCTTAAAAAGTCCACTTGAATTTTTCTTGGCTTTTGGTTTACCTTTGGATTGGAGTTTCTTTCGGCGCTCCTCTCTTGATTTGTATTGTTCAGACATATAATAATTCCTTCCTTTCTAACTTCCACTTTTCCACTTTTAGAAGATCTACAGTCTTTCTATTACTTTAATATAGTCAATTCTAGGTTGAAATCCAAGTGGAATGCGATGACCTTTTTCTTCAATTTCTTCTTTGGTAATTGATTTTCTGCCACCGCTCAACATTCGTTCCCAATACATTAACAAATGTTTTGCTTCTAACAGGTAAACTTGTTCAAATTTGGTAAAACGAAGAATAACGAAACAAATACCTCCTTGAGAAATGACCTCTTCCATATGCTGAATTTGGTGCTCGTGGAAGTTTTTCAATGGAAAGGAGGTAGGGTTCTGCGTTTCCTTAGCTTCAAAATCAATATATTTACCTTTATATACCCCATTATAATCAGTAGTTGACGCAAGCTTAAAATAAGCTTCTTTAATAACTGCAGCGCTTCGATTTGGATAGTCAACCTGAACGATTTGAACAGGTGTAGGTTTTTTGTGAATCACAGCAATTTTTCTTTCACGATAGTATTCATTTGTTTCATTTAAATCTTCCTCTAGTGTCATACCTCGGTTACTATAAGAACTATTTTTCTTTTTTTTGATTGTATTTCCAGATTCCTGTTCAATGGGTTTGTACTTTTTTCCATTTGGATAGTTAAAATTCATATTTTTGCACCTCTCAAGCTATTCCCTATCATACCAAATCTTAGAGTAATCGAGGTGTATAATATATTGTTGTTAACACACTCTAATAACAATTGTACCGTGAAAGTTACACATAATCATGATTCATTTTTCTTAGAAGGCGTAATTCCATAGGACTCATTCTCTATTAAAAAATATAAGGGAAGATGAACAATGAATTTGAATCACCTAACGATACAGGAACAAACAATCATTCGTCAAATTATACATGAAACGAATAAGAAAAACATTGATAACGTATCAAGAACAGAAGCCTATTTTACATATTTTAAGAAAAATCCTGATATCATTTGGTCCTTTCTTGCAAGTATGGTTTCTAGAAACGGCGGATGGAATATGTGTGATCTCGAGGGACACATATTTCCGAATCTTTTAGCAGAAAAAGTTAGGAAACAGCTTTTCCTTACGTACGAGAGAGCTAACTGGCTTATTTTTCATGACGTTTTTCCACAATTGCTGATCTATCAATATTCGACGAAAATAAATCGACCAATGTTTCATTTACTTCCATATTTCCATGTATCTTCTTTTATACAAAATGAGTGGCAGAGATACTGGACTAATAATGATAAGGAAAGGCTCACAAGAGCTTTGATAATTAATGAGCAAAATGTGATCCATACACCTGTGATCGAGCATCCTGTATATAAGAAAAAGGTCTTTCATTCTATGATTTTTTCTTTCCAGGATTGGCTGCATTTTAGCTGTGTCCTGTTTCCAACTTGCGGTGGGGAAGTGTATGGTGCTAGTGTTAATGGATTTAAATCATTATCGAAGAGAATAAATTTAGGAAAGAGATTGGCAAGTATTCTTTTTCATCCAAGGTTGTTTCCATACTTTTTGGAGTTTGCTGAGAAAACACCACATACTGGATCAAGATATGATTATGAAAAGTATTTTAAGAATAAGACAGTGAGAAGGACTCCGGTACTTAGGGCCACTTTTCCAGTAATTGAACATTATCAGCACTTTTACGAGGACTGGAGTTTAGAGAGGCGAGTATCTCCAGTTTGGTTATATTTCCCTGCTCGCCATCGACATCCCATACATCTTACAGATTGGTATTTTAAAAAATCACACCAGCTTCAATTAATGCTGTCACTCCATCAAGTATTGCAATTAAAAAAGTGGGAATAAAAAAGCAAGGCTTCCCTTGCTTTTTTTGCTGTTTTTTTACTCTGCTGGGCGATTAGGGCCTTCTAGCTTCTTATCACCATAGCCTGTTCTTTTTGCTGTTTCTGATTGTGTTTGTTTTGTGGTTTGGTTTGTCTTTTTTGCCATTTTTAAAACACCTCCAATAGTAGCTTGTGCGGTTTTTCAATTTTTCATGCGAACTTATAAGTTGTCGAATGGACATTATGAATATGCAGTTTTGACACTATCTTTGACGAATTGCTTCTAGTTTTGTCATTCCGGAAGGAAGCCTATGAAAGAAGGAGAATTATACCTAATAGAATAATGCGAGGAGGATTTATATATGAATAAGGCACTGTCCGAAAAGGAAAAATTGCTTACTATGCTGACAGAGATATACGATCAATTAGAAGAATTGGAGTCTGTTCTAGAAGCATCTTTCTCCGACCTTCGCTCCAGTTTAAATCAAGAGGAACAGGAAAAATTAACATTACCCGTTCAAAAACTTTCAGCCATAGAAAATAAAATAGAAAACCAAAGTGCTACTCAAGAGATAGTAGGAGAGTACTTAGACAACAACCAAGTAGCAAAAGCTCTAAAACTTGAATTAGGATTTTAATTTCCGCTAAAATGAAAGTACTTGCCAAAAGTAGCAATGGGAACTGCTACTTTTTTATTTTGTATTAATAGAAGGGAATAAAAGAAATGTTAGAAAAAATTATCCATTTAACAGAAAAACTTTTGAATTATAACCAATTATTCATGAAATATTACCAGGAGGGTCGGAATACAGGCATAAAGTATGAATTTAACGATGTAATTAAACCTTTTTCAGATGAAGTGAAAGGCATAAATGACGAGTGGAAAAAAGAAATGAAAAGATGGCTGACAGTGACCGATCATAAAAATCTTCATTTAAAGCAAATTGACACTACATCAGAACATATTGAACAATTATCCATTCAAGCCTTCTTTCCTGAAACTAGTAGAACAAGGTTTTTAAATGCTCATCGTACAGTAGACTATTTCTTGCAGGAAGTTATAAAAGAATTAAAAAAATAGAAAAAAGAGATGCTGAGCATCTCTTTAATAGGTGTTTTATGAATTTTCGATGAGGGAGTTTTCGCTTTCTGTCTTAGGTATTGCCGCACCTTGATTTTCAAGTTCACGGACAAGTAGGCGATATTCTTTTATGCTAATTTCGTTATGAATATACGCTTTCTTAGCAAAATCCATTAATGCGTTAACGTCATCTGTTTGATAGTCCCGACTTTGAATAAATTTGCTTTTTAATTCGTGAATGTCCATATTTAGCTCCTCCTTCATCCTTTTTTCTATCGTAACACGAAATGAAAGGATTCCTAGTTTTTAAAATATTTAAACTTTAGACAAAATTCCTCTTTATTTGACAATGTCCTTTGCTATAAAATAATCACCTTTTTATTCTGTTCTTCATAAACTGTGTAATAGAGAATGATATAGAGGAGATGTTTGCCCATGATCAGTGGAAAAAGACCAAATCAATTCTTTAATTATGGATACTCGGGGCAAATGATGCACCAAGATCCGGTAAGCACTCAATGGCAGCAACCGTATATGAATCGAAACCAGCCATATCCTTACCAAAATCAAGTTCAAAATTATGAATGGAATCCCTATCAACAACAAAATCCATACTACCCACAGACATTTCAGCCATATAATCAAAACTATCAACAAGGCTATGTTCCACAAAATGTGCCATACCAGAATCAATCAAATTCTCAAAAGGATTCGCAATTTCTTTTCCAGAACCCGTTGCAGCCAAAGGAGGAAATGAATCCTCCCCAATCCTACATGCCTATGAATGGATACCCGATGATGAATCCTTATCCAAAATCAAATATGATTCCTAAACAACCAGGTGGGGTACAATCATTATTAAATTCCTTTAAGTCACAAGATGGATCGGTAGATTTTACGAAAATGGTTAATACTGCAGGACAAATGATGAATGCTGTCAATCAAGTATCATCGCTTGTAAAAGGATTTGGTGGAATATTTAAAGTATAAGAGAGAGGCTGACTCATAGCTACGTGAGTCAGCCTCATTGCTTTTAGTGCTTTTTTAATCTTCAATTTCAATCATCTTCCCTTTTTCTTGCGGGATTTTAATTTGTAGTAAACCGTCCCTGTAGGATGCTTTTACCATTTTTTCATTGATTGCATGTGGAAGTGAAATGGTTCGGGATGATTGCTGTCGAGTAATTCTTTGGCGATATAGTTTATTTATGTCGTCTTCTTCTGTTTCTAGCTCTTTATTTTCTACTGTAATGGTTAAGTAATTTCCCGAAATATTTAAATTGATTTGCTCTCTTTTTACCCCAGGAAGTTCAGCCGTGATGATATATTCTTTTCCTGTTTCAACCGTTTCTACATGAAAACCAGATCCAACTGGAAAAGGAGTTTTAAAGAAATCATCAATTGATTGTAAAAATCCCCTTACTGGTTTTTCAGTGAAGAAATCATTCATCGATTTAAATAATTCACGAAAAGGCTCAGGCAATGGTTTCTTTCCGTTATTTTTATCTTCAGGCAGCATAGATGACATAATAGTTCCTCCTCTTTCCAATATTTCACTTCATATAATATGCAGATGAAACTAGGGAGGTGCCGCCATAATATGGCTATAAACTTTTGAACGATTTATTACAACTTGAATTTCTGTGATATATATCACATTAATATTGGGTGATTGTTTGTATGCTAGGCAGTAGTTTTAGGAAAGTGAGGAAAAATACATGTTCTGTTATCAATGTGAACAAACACCATCAGGTGGTTGTAAAGTTATTGGAGTATGCGGAAAAGATGAAACCATTGCCAGTTTACAAGATACGATTATTTTTGGATTAAAAGGTATAGCAGCCTATCGAACACATGCTAACCAACTAGGATATACAGATGCTTTTGTAGATGCAACCACACATGAAGCATTATACTTAACGTTAACCAATTCTAACTTTAACGTGCAGGAACATATCGACATGGCGATGAAAGTAGGGCAATCAGCTGTCCGTGTGATGGGAATGCTTGATGAAGCCCATACAAATCGTCTAGGCATTCCAGAGCCTATCCGTGTAAGTCAAAATAAAATTGAGGGGAAATGTATTGTTGTTACTGGACATAACCTTTTTGCATTAGAAGAGTTATTAAAGCAAACAGAAGGAATGGGCATAAATATATATACCCACTCTGAAATGCTGCCCGCTCATGGTTATCCTGCATTAAAGAAATATACCCATTTAAAAGGTAATATCGGTAAAGCATGGTATGATCAGCGCCGCCTTTTTGAGGCATTTCCTGGAGCTATCCTGGCAACTACAAACTGTGTTATGCCAATTAAAGGGACTTATGCGGATAGAATGTTTACATATGAAGTGGCCGGACTAGAGAATGTAGAAAAAATTGTGAACGATGACTTTTCTCCTTTAATTGAGAGAGCATTAGAGCTTCCTGAAGCGGCAGTAGATTCAAATGAAACATTACTAACAGGGTTTCATCATGAAACTGTTTTAGGCTTGGCACCTGAAGTAATAGAGGCGGTAAAAACAGGGAAGATTAAGCGGTTCTTTGTTATTGCTGGATGTGATGCTCCTGGGCATGGAGGTGATTATTACCGTGAACTGGCAACATCCCTGCCACCAGAAGCAGTTATTTTAACCACCTCTTGTGGAAAATTCCGCTTTAATGATGTGGATTATGGGGTTATTCCTGGGACAAATATTCCAAGATACATCGATCTTGGGCAATGTAATAACTCCGGTTCAACGGTGAAAATTGCAATGGCATTAGCTGATGCCTTTGAATGTGAAATTAACGAGCTTCCAGTAAGTATTGTATTATCTTGGTTTGAACAAAAAGCGGTTGCTATTCTGCTTGGACTTTTCAGCTTAGGTATCCGAGATATCCGCATTGGACCTAAGCCGCCAGAATTTATTTCTGAAGGAGTTCTTCAGGTCCTCCAAGAAACATTTAACTTAAAATTAATTGGTACGGCAAAAGAAGATATGGAAGAAATGCTTCAGCTTGCTGTAAAATAAACAAAAACCCGTCTTTGACGGGTTTTTGTTTATTTTTTAGATTAAATGAATTTCTTCCATTAGTATCTCTATGTCAACAATCATATTGCCTTCTTCATCTACTTCGATTAATTCATCCTTTTTCATCTTAGTGAGTGTTCGGCTGATAGTTTCCCGTGTGGTACCAATCATGTTGGCCAAGTCTTTATTGGTGAATTCTGATTTTAATAGAATGGTTCCATCACCTTTTTCTTGACCGTGCTTTTGTGCAAGGCGAATGATCAGCTTGATAATCTGTTCATACGTATTATTCAAAATTTGCTCTTCTAATCGGTTTTGTAAATCTACAATTTTTTCACCAAGTACCTTAAACACTTTAATACATAGTTCAGGATTTTCTATAAGCACAGATTCAAATTTTGATATTGGAACAGCAATTAGTGTTGATGGTTCGATAACTTCAGCATATGCTGGGTAATCTCCTTTTCTAAAAAAACCAACATGAGGAAACATTTCTCCTTTTTTTGCTATGGCTACAATTTGTTCTTTCCCATTAATATCACTTTTGTAAATTTTAATTTTGCCATCATAAATAAAATAAACATTTTCAAGCGGGTCACCTTGAAGGAACACATGGCTCTGTTTTTTCCAATCTCGAGCAATAGCGATGTCAGTAATTTTTGTTAATTCTAGATCATTTAATTCTCGAAAAAGCGAGAATTCCGAAAGAACTTTCTTAATCGTTTCTATTTTCATTCCATCACCTACAAATTTATTTCAGTTATCTTCTATTGTAACAAAAATTCCATCAATAGTTTATTTTTATGATATACTTTTTTTACGAACGTTCATTCGCTGGAATAGAAGTAACGAGGTGAAGAGCATGTATGGAAAGAAAAGCCTGCAAGAAATGTTAATAGAATTGAAATTGAAACAAGATTTTAAAGAAAATATTGTTACTTGGCATACGATCCCGGAAAAACCAGCACAATCTGTTTCACTCCCAGATGAGTTGAACCCGGTGTTGAAACAATCATTAAAAACAAAGGGAATAGAGCAGCTATATATCCATCAAAAATCAGCCTATGAGAAAACTATGGGTGGGAAAAGTATCGTTGCTGTTACACCGACGGCTTCAGGGAAAACCCTTTGCTATAACCTCCCAGTTCTCCAATCGATTCTACAGAATCCTAATTCGAGAGCATTGTATTTATTCCCTACTAAAGCGCTCGCCCAGGACCAAAAAACTGAAATAAATGAAATTATTCAAGCAGCAGGGGTAGATATTAATAGTTATACGTATGATGGCGATACACCTGCTAATATTCGCCAAAGGGTAAGACAGGCTGGACATGTAGTGATTACAAATCCTGATATGCTTCACTCAGCGATCCTCCCGCATCACACAAAATGGGTGTCTCTTTTCGAACACCTAAAATTCATTGTTATTGATGAACTCCATACATATCGTGGAGTGTTTGGAAGTCATGTTGCCAATGTAATTAGAAGATTGAAGAGAATTTGTCGGTACTACGGAAGCAACCCAGTTTTTATTTGTACATCTGCAACCATAGCAAATCCATTAGAACTAGCGGAGAAATTAACAGAAGAAAAAATGTGTCTTATTGATAATAACGGTGCACCAAGCGGTAGAAAGCATTTTCTCTTTTATAATCCCCCTATTGTAAACAAGCCGTTAAATATTAGAAGAAGTGCAACTCTGGAGGTTCGAAAAATAGCGGGAGAATTGTTGAAAAATAAAATTCAAACGATTATTTTTGCAAGAAGTAGAGTAAGAGTTGAGATCATCCTGACATATTTGCAGGAGTTGGTAAAGAATCAGTTAGGGGACAAGTCCATAATGGGCTATCGAGGAGGATATCTTCCAACAGAAAGAAGAAAAATTGAGAAGGGGCTGCGCTCAGGAGAGATATACGGTGTTGTCAGCACAAATGCACTTGAATTAGGGGTTGATATTGGTCAACTCCAGGTCTGCATTATGACTGGTTATCCAGGTACCATTTCCAGCGCTTGGCAGCAGGCAGGAAGGGCAGGAAGGCGTCATGGAGAAGCTCTTGTTATTATGGTGGCGAGTTCAAGCCCACTTGATCAATATATCATTCAAAACCCTGCATACTTTTTGGAAAAGAGCCCAGAGACAGCTAGGATAAATCCTGATAACCTGATTATCTTGATTGACCATATGAAATGCGCTGCCTACGAGCTGCCATTTAAAGCAGGAGAACAGTTTGGTACTGTTGGGACGGAAGAACTATTGGAGTATTTAACAGAGGAAAGAGTTCTATATCGGAATGGGGATAAATGGTTCTGGATGAATGATTCATTCCCTGCACATAATATTAGTTTGCGATCGGCATCTCAAGAGAATGTGATAATTGTAGATCAATCGGATGTGGCAAATGTGAAAGTAATTGGAGAAATGGACCGTTTCTCGGCCATGACACTCCTACATGATGAGGCTATCTATCTGCATCAAGGTAACCAGTACCAAGTAGAAAAATTGGATTGGGAAGAAAAGAAGGCGTTCGTGAGGGAAGTGGACGTTGACTATTTTACAGATGCTAATTTAGCCGTTCAATTAAAAGTATTAGAAGTGGACAAACTTATACCATTGCAGCAGGCAGAAATAGGTTTTGGTGATGTAAGTGTAAGGGCTATGGCAACAATTTTTAAAAAAATCAAATTTGAAACACACGAAAATATAGGCTCCGGACCGATCCATCTTCCAGAAGAGGAGCTTCATACGAATGCGGCTTGGATTTCACTAAATAGACCACTTGGCGAAATGGGACATGAGCGGCTTGAACAAGGTCTGATTGGTACTGCACATGCACTGAGGTCCATCGCTCCACTGTTTGTAATGGCTGACCCTCAAGACATCCATGTGACACCACAAGTAAAAGCGGATCATAATGAAAAGCCAACCATATTTTTCTATGATCGTTATCCCGGTGGAATCGGCTTAAGTGAAAAATTATACACTGGCATGGCTAAGGTGTTCATAGAAACAAAAAATATGATTATTCGGTGTCAATGTGAATCAGGATGTCCATCGTGTATTGGAACAGATACAGTAAGTGAGACAGCTAAAAAGGATGCCTTAAACATTCTTGAAGCATTCCTTCGTGTTTCTGGAATTGACAAGGATGTGGAGTCATGTCTTTAAAAAACAAGTTGAATCGGCTAAAACCTCATTTATCAGCAGGAGTAACAGGAGAGGTTAATAAACCTCTTCCAACGCAGATCCCAGTCAAAGAAGTTCCTTACAGGGAACGATGGGAGCAAGAAGGTGTTGTTCCGTATTTTATGGACCAGGATTTCTGTTTAATTAGAGAAGTGAAATATCCACTTTCCCAGAAGCATGGACAATACTGTTTTCGTGATTTTCTTACCGCTGTTGATGTATGGAATAAGCAGTCTATTAATCATCCCTTGTCAGCAAAAGGACATAACGCGGAGGAATTATTCTTTTTTGACACAGAGACAACAGGTCTTGGCGGTGGAGTGGGGAATACAATTTTTTTGCTTGGATATGCTAGTTTTTCTGGAGAAGAGCTGATTTTGAGGCAACATATTCTTCCTCATCCGGGAGCGGAGGTTCCTTTATACCAAAGCTTTTTGGAAAACGTCAATTATAAAACATTAGTTACCTATAATGGAAAATCGTTTGATTGGCCACAGGTGAAAACAAGACACATGCTTGTGAGAGAGCATGTACCAAAGTTACCGAAATTTGGACACTTTGATTTATTCCATGCTGCAAGAAGGCTATGGAAGCACAAATTGGAGCGCCTAAAATTGTCAATTGTTGAAAAAGAGGTATTGGGTGTTGAAAGGATAGATGATATTCCAGGATTTTTAGCACCGATGATTTATTTTGATTTTATTGAAAGCAATCAACCTGAAGGGATGCTTGGTATTTTAAAACATAATGAGATAGACATCCTTTCGCTCGTTACTTTGTATACCCATTTAACCTTTCAATTGTGTGGAATCGATAAAAATCAGACAAGGGCTGAAACATATGAGGTGGGTCGTTGGTTTTCCACCTTAGGAGAGAATCAGGAAGCTGAAAAAGTATTGACCAAGCTTACTACAGAAAGAGATGTTACGTCATTTCAAGCAAAGCTTACCCTTGCGTTTCAATTGAAAAAAGAAGGTAATTGGGAGCAAGCTCGGATATTGTTCGAGGATGTTGTCGAATCCGGTGTAGAAGAAATGATGTTAAAAGCTTGTGTAGAGTTAGCGAAAATTTTTGAACATAGACATAAAGAGTTCCGACGTGCAATTGAATATTGCCAAAAAGCGATTTACCTACGAAATCAATCGAAAAATCTAAAGTCTTTGAAGGGACAAATATCCTTGGAGCAGCTTGAAAACAGGTTTAAACGTTTAGAACGAAAATTTGCGAAATTTCCCAGGTAAGCGCAAAATTCGTCAAAATTATTAGTTAAATGGTTATTTTCGCCATAGTTCGATTAATTGCCACGAATTTTTAACAATTTATTATAAAAAACCAGCAATTCCATATTGTTTATTGTAGTTGAAAAAGGTAAAATTTGAAATTGGATTGAGAAAAAAACGACTATAAAACTTATGGAGCTGGTAATATTGTATAAAGCCATTTTATTCTTATTTTTTATTGTCGTATGTTTGACTGCTGTTGTTTTTACAAGCTTGAAAGATAGCTTTTATTCGATGTTATAGATTGCTTGTCCATTTAAACATTAATAAATAATCAGACTTTTTGAATTTTCTGATTTGTAAAAAATAGGTGTTTTCCTTAGTACAAGAGTAACTCCTTCAACATAGGCTGTTAATGTAAACAGAATATTTGAAGGGAGAGCATTATAATGTATTTAGGAACTAATTTTATGCCGCCAGTCATTCATCCGACACAACAAATTGTGAACCACACTTTTTCAACAACGGTGGTGCCACATATTCATCCAGTACACACTACAACGGTAAATCACCATATGTACCAACATAAACACTTCTGCCCACAAACAGCATCATGTTGCGAAGAGGAATGTAATCAGCATATTAACTGCTGTAACCCATGTGCACCAGGTGTTATGCCAGCTGCAATGCCTGCTCCGAATGCCGTACCAGGTATGGGAATGGGAGCCCCAGGTTTCGCACCAGGAGGACCGGGTTTTGGACCAGGAGGACCGGGCTTTGGACCAGGAGGACCGGGCTTTGGACCAGGAGGCCCAGGCTTTGGACCAGGTGCTCCAGGCTTTGCACCAGGACCATTCATGGGACCGCGTCCCTAAGGAGAATGTTTCAATTGCAAGGGCTTCTAGCCCTTGTTTTTTATTTATGTTTACAATATTGTATGCTTGCTTGATAAAAATGTTTGTCCTATTTTAAAATTTTTATATAAAGGAGAACATTTCTTTGATAAAAGTGCTTACGATTTCAGGATATAAACCATTTGAATTAGGAATTTTTAAGAAGGATCACCCATCTGTCCAATATATTAAAGCGGCTTTTAAGAAGGCTTTAATACCAATGGTGGAACAAGGATTAGAATGGGTATTAATTAGTGGACAATTGGGAGCTGAATTATGGGCGGCCGAAGTTTTGTTTGATTTACAAACCGATTATCCTGGGGTAAAACTGGCAGTCATCACTCCTTTCCTTGACCAGCAAGCATCTTGGAACGAAAATAATAAAGAATGGTACGAATCCGTTCTTGCAAGAGCAGATTTTATTGATTCTGTAACAAAAAAGGGATATGAAAAACCATGGCAATTTAGATTAAAAAATCAATTTTTTATTGAAAAGAGTGACGGTCTTCTCCTTTTTTTTGACCTGGAAAAAGAGGGAAGCCCTAAATACCTGTATGAAATGGCTATACAATTTCAAAAAAATCACGAGTACCCTGTAGAGTTAATTACGTTTTACGATTTACAAACGATTGTCGAAGAAGAGCAATTAAAACAAATGGATTATTAGGTATGTTTAGTCCTCTTTTTGCATATTTTTATAATGATTTATAAATCATTCATTTCTTAAAACAAAAGAAAATTGACAAAAGCACATATTTTTGAAAAAATAATAGGTAATGATTGGCGAATACTGAGGTGATTTTAATGCTTTCCGATAAAGTTAAGTTAACGGCTAAGGATATTTTAGAAAAAGAGTTCAAGACTGGTGTACGTGGTTATAAACAAGAAGACGTTGATAAATTTTTAGATTTAATAATTAAGGATTATGAAACTTTTCATCAGGAAATTGAGGATTTACAGCAAGAAAATCTTAGACTTCGTAAACAAGTAGAAGATAGTTCGAAAAGACAGCCAGTGGCACAACCTGCCGGAACGACGAACTTCGATATTTTAAAGCGATTATCTAACTTAGAAAAACATGTTTTTGGCAATAAACTCTACGATTAACAGATTGTAAGGTCATTTCCTAATAATAACCATTGAATAAACAGCATGAATTACATATAATAATAAATGTCTTCATTAATGACGTTCGGGTAATCGCTGCAAGGTGCTTTGCATCTTGTAGAGGAAAGTCCATGCTCGCACAAGCTGCGATGCTTGTAGTGTTCGTGCCTAGTGAAATCATAAGCTAGGGCAGCTGGGTCTAGCATCCAGTTGACGGCCGGGAAAATACCTAAGTCCATTAGGATATGGTATGAATACCTATAAAAGTGCCACAGTGACGTAACCTTTCTAGAAATAGAAAGGGTGGAACGGGTAAACCCCACGAGCGAGAAACCCAAATTATGGTAGGGGCGCTTTCTCTGAGGAATTGAACGAGGAGAAGGACAGATTCTTTATGAATCTGTAGATAGATGATTACCACCTAAGTACGAGACTAACAGTCGCTTGCAGTACTATGGTACAGAACATGGCTTACAGAACGTTATTAATGGGAATGTATGCTGGATATAAACGGCTCTCCTGATAGGGGAGCTTTTTTATTATTTTACTAAGTAAGTTGCATTCGTTAAGTGTTTTTTGTCAATAATGATAGCAAATCATAGGTTAATTCTGTAAAGTAAACAATACATACATGTAATAAGTTAAGGGTGAAAAAATGGAAAAATATCAATTAATCGCCACTGCGGCGATGGGACTCGAAGCACTAGTTGCAAAAGAGGTTAGGTCGTTAGGGTATGACTGTGAGGTTGAAAATGGAAAGGTAATCTACACTGGAGATGAATCTGCGATTGCACGCAGTAATTTATGGCTGAGAACAGCAGACCGAATAAAAATTAAAGTTGGAGAATTTAAGGCCTATACCTTTGATGAATTATTCGAGAAGACAAAAGCACTTCCATGGGAAAAATTCCTTCCAGAGGATGCTGAATTTCCTGTTATAGGTAAATCAGTCAAATCAAAGCTATTTAGTGTTTCTGACTGCCAGGCAATTGTTAAAAAAGCTGTTGTCGAACGGCTGAAAAAACATTATAAGCGAAGCACCTGGTTTGAAGAAAGTGGTGCTCTTTACCGTATTGAAGTTGCTTTGCTAAAGGATGTTGCAACCATAACAATTGATGCTAGCGGCCAGGGTCTTCATAAACGAGGTTACCGTATTGATCAAGGGGAGGCTCCGTTAAAGGAGACCCTTGCAGCTGCTCTTGTTATGCTTACAAATTGGAAAGCTGACCGACCGTTCATGGATCCATTTTGCGGCTCAGGAACGATTCCAATTGAAGCTGCCATGATTGGGCAAAATATAGCACCAGGCTTTAATAGAGAATTTGTTTCGGAAGGCTGGAATTGGATCCCTCAGAAGGTATGGGATGTGGCACGGAGTGAAGCGGAAGATTTGGCGAAGTATGATCAGCCTTTAGATATTTTAGGTACAGATATTGATCACCGAATGGTAAAAATCGCCCAAGAGAACGCTTTTGAGGCTGGTTTTGGGGACCTAATTCAATTTAAACAAATGCAAGTAAGAGATATCTCTACAACGAAGGAATATGGAGTAATAGTAGGAAATCCTCCTTACGGTGAAAGACTGGGGGAAAAGAAGGCTGTTGAACAAATGTATAAAGAAATGGGTCAAGCACTTAGCAAGCTAGATACATGGTCCATTTATATTATGACTTCAAATGAAGAGTTTGAGCAATTTTACGGAAAACCAGCTACAAAGAAAAGAAAGCTTTTCAATGGTTTTATTAGAACAGATCTATACCAATACTGGGGAAAGCGTCCACCAAGACAAGAGGAATAGAAGTAATTAGCTATTATTAAATAGTAAAAAGAAAAATAAGTTCTTTAGAACTAGGGTGTCTAATAGAGGCGCTCTTCTTTTTTTGGAGGGATATTATGCAAAATCGGATGCCGTTTGAAATCTCAAAAACAGAATCCTTTTATGACAAATTAAGTGAATGGATTGGCGATTTATTTTATGATATATTGCCAGAAGCTGGATTTGAATTAAGGGATGAGCAAATTTTCATGGCTTTTCAACTAGAAAAAGCGTTCAAGGACAAAAAAATAATGTTTGCTGAAGCCGGTGTAGGAACAGGAAAAACGATTGTTTATTTACTTTACTCGATTATGTACGCTCGGTATACCAATAGACCTGCAGTGATTGCTTGTGCAGATGAAACATTGATTGAACAGCTTGTGAAAAAAGAGGGCGACATTGCGAAACTGGAAAAAGTACTTGGATTAAATATCGATGTTCGCTTGGCAAAATCAAGGGATCAGTATTTATGTTTAAAGAAGCTTGATCAAGTGAGGAATAATGACTTTTCAGATGATATTTCTGAAATCTATGAGAAATTACCTGATTTTGTTCACACAGGAAGCTCGATGCAAGCGTTTGAGAAATATGGTGACAGAAGGGAGTTTCCAAGTCTTTCTGATGACAAATGGAGTAATGTTAATTGGGATTCCCTACAGGATTGTTTTTCCTGTGAAAAACGCCATCGATGTGGTCTGACATTACACCGTGAATATTATCGTCATTCAACAGATCTAATTATCTGTTCCCATGATTTTTATATGGAACACGTTTGGACGAAAGAATCACGAAAACGAGAAGGACAGCTCCCATTATTACCTGAACATTCATCTGTTGTTTTTGATGAAGGACACTTACTTGAATATGCCGCACAAAAGGCATTAAGTTACCGCTTTACCGATTACACTTTGGAAACACTGTTAACTAGGTTAATGGAAAACGAAGTACGTGAAAAGACATTGTATACGATTGATGAGGCTTTACTAGAGAATGAAGCATTTTTTAACACCATTTCACAATTTTCCTCTCAATCAATAGGCTCAGAAAAACAAATAATTACTAAACATCCATTAGTAATGAAATCTTGTAGAAAACTACTCTCGACTCTTCAAGCGCTTGAGGAAGAGTTGGTTTTTGAAAGTGAATTATATGTAATTAATGAATATGACTTAAGAATTGTAGAGGAGTATTTAGAACAAATTACGTACTCATTATCACTTTTTCTACAAGAATTAAACGGAATTACTTGGTTTGAAGAGAACAGGGGTGAAAGGACACTTGTCATTATGCCAAAAATGGTTGAAGAAGTGATGAGAGAAGAGGTATTTTCACAGAAGAAACCGTTTATTTTCTCTTCAGCAACACTGGCTAATCAAAAGTCCTTTGATTATATTGCTAAAAGTCTTGGTGTACAAGACTACCTGTCATTTTCTGTTTCATCGCCATTTGATTATGATGAAAAAATGAAAATCTATCTCCCGCGGTTTTCAACTGGCAATTTTGTTGAAAAAACAAAATACCTTGTAAAAATGATTCAGAAAACCGAGGGTCGTGCACTTATCCTTTTAAATAATAAAGAAGAACTGACCTACTTGAAAAGTAAGCTATTAGGGGCTGTTCCATATCCAATTTATTTTGAAGGAGATGAAGAAATAAGTACGCTTGTTTCCAAGTTTCAAAATGAAGAGCAGGCAATTCTATGTTCTATTCATCTTTGGGAAGGACTTGACATCCCAGGAAGATCACTTGAAAACGTGTTTATCTATTCCCTACCATATCCACCTAATGACCCTGTTTTTACTGCAAAAAGAGAAGGAGTTGCTCATCCATTTGAAGAGGTGGACTTACCTTATATGCTCCTTCGCCTGCGTCAGGGAATAGGACGTTTAATCAGGAGTGAAACTGATGAGGGATTAGTCCACATCCTATTAGATGAAGACATCGATTCTGAGGTACTACAAAAAGTTAAGAATGCATTGCCTACCGAAGCAAAAGAACAATAAAAACGAAAAAAGCGGAAGCCGCCAATTTTGGCGCTTCCGCTTTTCTTTTAACGTCCTAATTGCTTTAGACCTTCTGGTGTCATTTTTTCTGGGGACCATGCTGGTTCCCAAACAAGATTAACTTCCACATTTCTTGTTTCTTCCAGTCCTTGAACACAATATCTGACACCTGTTGTGATGCTATCATGCAACGGGCAGCCAGGTGTTGTTAATGTCATGGTAATGATAACATCAGCTTCATCAGAAACTTCAACATTATATATTAATCCAAGGTCAACCACATTGATATTTAATTCTGGATCGTAGACACTTTTTAATGCTGCTAGGACTTTTTCTTTTACATTCATGATGTACACCTCACTATTTTTTTAGAACGCTTAAAATACTAACTGCAAATACAATAAATACCACCGACAAAATCATCTGGCCAATAGTAAAAAGAATCGTTACTTTTAATACAAAAGAAACAAAGATCACTAATACTGAAAGAATGAAAAACAAGAAGAGAGGAACAACAATCTTCTCATTCATCATGTCCTTTAAGGAAGGGACCGCTTTTTTTCCAATTTCCTTACTATATTTATAGGTCCACCACAGGAATGGAACGATTTTGTAGAGATATCCGATTATGCTCAGGACAACCCATAAAAATAAATAGCAATAAATGAATGGACCAGCAAGAGTGGTTATGGATTTTGTCCATACTAGGATGAATGCAGCTAAATGTAGGATATTCCCTAATCCGATCGCAACTAATGCAAATGTAAAAGGCTTATCCAGCTTCTTTTTCAATCGCTTTTTTATAATAATGCTTATATGATAACTAAAAACGGAAAATCCTGCTAACAGTAAAAAGAACCCCATTTTTAAAAGAATATGATTATCCATAAAGAAGGAAGTCAATAAAGTGACAAGACCTCCAGTATAAAGCCCATAAACAAATCTAGCATGTATCATTGGGAATCCGTGGGATAGGGAAAACATAGGTACCATTTTATAAGAAAATCCAAAAATTAGTAATGTAAACCAACCGGTTACGCCCAGTAATAAATGACTTTTAAAAATAGATTGATAATAGGCAGCACCAAAACCTGTTTTCAGGCTATAAATCATTGTAATTCCCAAGATGATAGTAATAAATAAACAAACTAATGCTGTGCCAACAAATGCTGTAAGAATATTCGGCTTTGCTTGTTTTTTTAATGTCATGTACATTTGAAATAAAAACATCATTATTCCCAATAGTGTAAGGCTTCCAGGGATCAAGGCATTTTGCGGTGCCCAATATAACATACCAGAAAAGGACAGAATTCCTGATGCTGTGATAGCAAATTGAATAAAACCGAACTTTTCACTCCATATTTTTGTTAAAAATGCTACAGGTACTAGCTGATACATAGCGCCCATTGCGGCCATCAATGCCCATCCTAAGACTAATAAATGAGCAGAAGACCAGATTGCAGGAATTCTAAAGCTTCCAGCTGTCAACATGTGACCATTTATTAATAGTATCAATTGGGAAAGAACCAATGCAATCAAACTAAAAAAGATAAAGGAAATAGGAAGCTTAATATTAGTTTCACTTCCCATAGATTGAGGAAGCATACATGATCACCTACTTACCGGAAGATTTCAATCTTGAAACTTCCGTCATTTTGTTGTTCTGTTCGTTGCTTGTAGCCCAATTCTTCCAACTGTTCGTATAGAAACATGGGTCTTCTATCATTTATTATTGTTAAAACCTCATTTTCATTCAATGTTTCTAAAGCGGCTAACGTTCTCATCATTGGCTGTGGGGGTTCTAACCCCCGATTATCTAATATCACAGTATTCACCTTCCATGTCCTAAAATTCTTTACTTTATCGCTCTTTATTCATCTTGTTTTTGTAAAGGTTATTTTCCAGTGTTTTTTATCAATTTCCTCTTCCTCATGGGTAAAACCTTTTGCCTTTAGTACGCTGAAAAGTGGAACTGGTTTAAACGGGGCATGTAGGATAAAGAGATCATTTGTTTTACACTCCTTAACGGCCTCCATAATCTTTTGGAAAGGTTCCAATTTATTTTTTAAATCCTCGCGGACATCAAGTTCAATAATTCGTTGTTCCATTTATGACAACTCCTCTAATTTTAATAGAATAATTCCTGTTGAAGTGCTTCACGGTCGATTAAGTAATATCCCTCATCGTCCTGAATGACGTATTCTTTCTTTTTAACTTGATTTATTGTGCGGCTTACGGTTTCCCTAGAAGTACCAATCATATTGGCTAATTCTCTATTCGTAAATTGAGTGGTAAACCGATATCGATCTCCAACCTTATCACCGTTAGTTTTGCATAATCTAATAAGTAATAAAATGATCTGTTCATATGTGTTATGAAGTACTTGCGCTTCCAACCTTCCTTGAAGGTCTACAATTTTTTCCCCTAACACTTTAAAAAGTTTAATGCAGAGCTCAGGATAGGAAATTAATATTTCTTCAAACTTGTCTATAGGAATTACCACTAAATGAGCATCTTCCATAACTTCCGCGTGTGCGGGAAAATTACCTTTTCTGAAAAATCCAGCATGTGGAAACATCTCTCCAGGTTCGAGAACGGATATGATTTGTTCTTTCCCAGCTTGGTCTGTCTTATAGATTTTAATTTTTCCACTATGAATAAAGAAGACTCTATCAAGTGGATCATCTTGCATGAAAACATACATCTTATGTTTATAAAATCGGGTTTGTGCAATTTTTACGATGGGTTCAAGTTCTTGTGTACATAATTCCTTGAAGATTGGAACCTCGGACAGTCTTCTGATAATATCCACTTGCTTCATTTAACATCACCTTCATATTAGTAATTCAACTTAGCTTCATTGTAGCAAGGATTTCACACTGGATATGTGACCTCCGTCATAGCTAGAGATCTTTTTGAAAATAATTCTCGGTTGCGTGATAAATATCACAGGGGTAGGATGAGGCGCTTCACTTTGTGAGATGGCTATCAAAGTTACAATACGAGTGTAAAGAAACATGAGAGGATGAAAGGGAATGGAAATTCAGCGGGGAACACAGGCAAAAAAAGTGGTAAAGGCAAATAAAAATGCCTTGTTGAAGTCCACATTAATTATTACCATTTTACTTAGTTTCACTGTCTTATTAGCGGGAGGCTATTGGATATTTAAGGAACAGGCCCCTAGACCAATAGAGGTAACCAATGAAAAAGGAGAGGTATTATTTACAAAAGACTCCATAATGGGTGGTCAGGCAGTTTTCCAAAAATATGGCTTAATGGATTATGGAACGGTTTTAGGACATGGATCTTACATGGGTCCAGATTATACAGCGGAAGCTTTAAAAATCTATACAGAAGGTATGCAGGATTTTAAAGCTAATGAAGATTATGGCAAAGATTATTCGAAATTAAATGCAGATGAAAAAGTCATTATTAAAAATAAAGTAATTAAAGAAATGCGCAAAAATAGATATGACAGCAGCAAAGATACAATGGAGCTAACAAATGCTCAAGCTTTTGGACTTGAGAAAGTGAGAGCCTACTATAAAGATATCTTTACAAAGGGTGACGGCTGGGGATTAAAGGCAAACCTTATTAAAGAAAAGGATATACCTGCTAAGGATCGTGCCTATGTTGCAAAGGGTGATCAGATTACCCAGATTTCAGACTTCTTCTTTTGGACGGCTTGGCTTTCAAGTACAGTACGTGAAGGTGATAAAATCACCTATACAAATAACTGGCCATACTATGAAGACGCTGGAAATCAATTATCCTTCTCTGCTATTTGGTGGAGCGGTGCAAGTGTAACCATACTTATTTTAATGATTGGTATTATTCTTTATTTATTCTACCGTTATCAGTTTGGTATGCAAGAGGCTTATAAAGAAGGCAAGTTTCCACAAATTGATTTACGTAAAATGCCAGTGACAAATTCACAAGTAAAATCAGGGAAATATTTTACCATCGTATCTGTCTTATTCTTCGTTCAGTGTATGTTTGGTGCGTTACTTGCTCACTATTATATTGAACCTGATACATTCTTTGGAATTAAGTGGATCCATGATATTCTTCCATTTAACATCACTAAAGGCTATCACTTACAACTTGCAATATTCTGGATTGCAACAGCATGGCTAGGTATGGGGATTTATGTAGCTCCATTAGTCGGTGGTTATGAGCCTAAGAAACAAGGCTTATTGGTAGATATTTTATTCTGGGCTCTTGTTGTGCTTGTAGGCGGCAGTATGGTTGGAGAATGGCTTGGAGCAAATGGATATTTAGGAAATCAATGGTTCTTATTCGGTCACACTGGTTGGGAATATATTGAACTCGGCCGCGTATGGCAGCTCATATTAATTGTTGGTATGTTGATTTGGTTGTTCATTGTATTTAGAGGTGTTAAAGCAGGTCTAAAGCGTGAGACAGATCGGGGCGGACTTATCCACCTATTATTCTACTCAGCTATAGCTGTACCGGCATTCTATATCTTTGCATTATTTATCAATCCTGGTACTAGCTTCACATTCGCAGATTATTGGCGCTGGTGGATTATTCACTTATGGGTAGAAGGTATTTTTGAAGTTTTTGCAGTAGTTGTCATTGGTTTCTTAATGGTTCAATTAGGTCTAGTAACCAAGAAATCAACCGTAAGACAATTATACTTCCAATTAATCCTGCTTTTAGGCAGCGGTGTAATCGGTATTGGTCACCACTATTACTATAACGGTTCTGCAGAAGTATGGTTAGGACTTGGTGCTGTTTTCTCAGCGTTAGAAGTTATCCCATTAACCTTGTTAATCCTTGAAGCATATGAGCAATACAAAATGATGCGTGAGGGTGGAGTTGATTTCCCTTATAAAGGAACCTTCTGGTTCTTAATCTCTGTCGCAGTTTGGAACTTGGTTGGTGCAGGTGTACTTGGATTCTTAATAAACTTACCAGCAGTAAGCTATTTTGAACACGGACAATTCTTAACACCAACACACGGTCATGCATCAATGATGGGTGTATACGGAATGTTTGCAGTAGCAGTTCTATTGTATTCACTAAGAAACATTGTTAAGCCAGAGGCTTGGAATGATAAATGGATTAAAGTTAGCTGTGTATTATTAAATATCGGTCTTGCAGGTATGGTATTCCTATCATTACTACCAGTTGGTTTCATTCAAATTAAAGAAGCCTTCTATCATGGTTATGCAGCAAGCCGCTCTGCATCATTCCTTCAAAAGGATATCGTACAAACTCTACTAACATGGCGTGCGGTACCTGACACCATTTTCCTTATTGGTGTGTTAATTTTAGTAATATTCTGTATAAAGGCACTCTTTAACTTACGTAAACCAACTCATAAGGAAGAAGAAAAGCTTCCTGTTAAAGACCTTTCTATCGACGAAGAGTAATTAGGGAATCCGCAAAGTTTAACTTTGCGGATTTTCTATTTCCTGTAACAGATTTTGGTAACATTCAAAACAAAGTATTTCATTGTTTTCTGTATGGATGCCGTTAAAAAAGCCATCTAAACAGTATATATTCTTGTTGCAGCACTTGCATGAGCCTACTAATTCCTTCATTTTTCTAACCTCCTAACTAAGGAAAGAGTATTAATAAAATCATTTCTTGGGTGTGATAAGATGCACTAAAAATGAGAAAAGGATTTCTTATAATGAAATAGAAGTAAACAAAATATAAGGAGTGATAATGTTGCAAACGTATGCAAAAGTAATCCATGTGCCAGACTACCCACCACGTGAAAAGCATCCAACAATCTTTAACGGATTTGATGAGCTATCATCAGGAGAAACCATGATGATTGTTAACGACCATGATCCGAGACCACTTTTATACCAGTTCATGATGGAGAGACCTGAACAATTTTCTTGGGAATACCTAGAAGAGGGTCCTGAAACATGGAAGGTTGCAATCAGTAAAAAGTAAGTTAGGAATTTACACCTTTGAATTTTCCAGGCTGCTTAACTCTTTCTAATCATTTTACGTTTGAATATTTAATTTTCAGTTTTTTCCCTATGAATATATTTTACAACAGAAAACTCTTTCTGTTGTTTTTTTTATCATTATTAATCTCAAAAGGCCAACTTTTCAGAATTATATGGTAAAATTTAAACGTTATGAAAGGGGGCAATGCTGTGAGTACAAAGACTATTCAAATAGAAAAAGAGTTTTTGGATTATGTGAAAAAAATGACTGCCTATCATGAGGCACTTGGCGTTATTTATTGGGATTTAAGAACAGGAGCTCCCAAACAGGGGGTAGAACAGCGGTCAGAAGTAATCGGTATGTTATCTTCGGAAGTATTTAAAATGTCTACTTCTGAAGAAATGGCTGCTTACATAGCAAGTTTATCAAAAGCTGAAGTAGATGATAAAACAAGAAAAATTCTTGAAGAGTGCAAAAAAGAGTATGAACGTAATAAAAAAATTCCAGCGGAAGAATACAAAGAGTTTGTGATCCTCCAATCCAAAGCTGAGAGTATATGGGAGGAAGCGAAAGAGAAAGCTGATTTTGCTATGTTTAGCCCGTATTTAGAAAAACTGGTAGAGATGACAAGAAGGTTTATTAGTTACTGGGGGCATACGGAAAAGAGATATGATGTTTTATTAGACATGTATGAACCAGGGTTGACGACAGAGGTACTGGATGATGTATTTGGTAAACTCAGAGAGAGGATTGTTCCTTTAGTGAAGAAAATCTCTGAAGCCGATAATAAGCCAACAACAGATTTTCTTTTTAAATCCTTTAAAAAGAAAAAGCAACGTGAATTCAGCTTAGAAATTCTGGCAAAGATGGGCTATAACTTTCAGGCTGGAAGGCTGGATGAAACCGTTCATCCATTTGCGATTGGGCTGAATCCTGGGGATGTCCGTGTCACTACAAAGTATGATGAAAATGACTTTCGGACAGCTATATTTGGCACCATTCATGAGGGGGGCCACGCCTTATACGAACAAAACTTTTCAAAAGAATTAATCGGTACGCCTCTATGTTCTGCTGCATCCATGGGTATTCACGAATCCCAATCCCTATTCTACGAAAATATTGTTGGTAGAAGCCTTCCATTTTGGAAAAATAACTTTGACTGCCTAAAAAAATACGCAGATGGGCAATTTGATCAAGTAGATAGTGAAAGATTTTACAGAGCTATTAATGAATCTAAACCATCCCTTATTAGAATCGAAGCAGACGAATTAACTTATCCGCTTCATATCATTATTCGTTATGAAATTGAAAAAGGCTTATTTGATGGTTCCATGCAAGTGAAGGATCTGCCTCAGATTTGGAATGATATGTATGAACAGTACTTGGGAATTGTTCCGAAGAATGATGGGGAGGGTATTCTCCAGGATGTTCACTGGGCGGGAGGAAGCTTTGGATATTTCCCTTCCTATGCATTAGGATATATGTATGCTGCGCAATTTAAGCATAAGATGATTGAGGAAATCCCTCATTTTAACCAATTGGTAGAAGAAGGGGATTTGCTGCCGATTAAAGAGTGGTTAACGAAAAATATTCATCAATACGGAAAATTAAAGAAACCTCTTGAAATTCTAAGAGATGTTACAGGTGAGGGCTTAAATGCAGAGTATTTAATTGAGTATCTCATTGATAAATATCAAAAGGTATATCAATTGCAGTGAAAAAGCTCCTTCCGATTATTTTCATTTCTAGTAGTGCTGCATTATGGGGGATTATTGCCATATTTGTTAGAAAGCTAACCGAATTAGGTTTTACACCGATGGAGATTGTCACAGTAAGGGTAGTGACTGCAGCAGTATTGCTTGGAATCCTTGGTATCAGTAAATATTCATCACAGATGAAAATCAAATGGATGGATCTTAAATTGTTTATAGGAACCGGCGTTTGCAGCATTGTGTTATTCAATTGGTGCTACTTTTCTGCAATCAATCAAATGAGTTTATCCATTGCTGTCATACTATTATATACAGCCCCTGTTTTTGTTACAGCTTTATCCTTTCTATTTTTAAAAGAGAAAATGGATACTGTAAAATTATTATCAGTCCTAGGGACAATTGCAGGGTGTGTAATGGTTGCAGGGGTAAACCTTCATGCGACAAGCTTTAGTTTTATCGGAATTTTAACAGGACTCGGGGCCGGCTTTGGATATGCCTTATATAGTATCTTTGGCAAATTTGCTTTAAAAAAATATCAACCCTTTACGGTCACTTTTTATACGTTTGTTATTGCTTCCATCACATTACTACCGTCAACAAATATTTGGGAAAAGGGTTCCTTACTGGTAAGTCATGAAGTTCTTCTATACGGGATTGGTTTGGGGCTTTTTCCAACGGTATTGGCTTATTTACTCTATACAAAAGGACTTGAAAAAATAGACACTAGTAAAGCTTCTATTATTGCAACGGTTGAACCTGTAGTAGCCACGCTGTTAAGCGTTTTTCTTTATCGGGAAGGGTTCAGTGTTACCCAGGGGATCGGTACCTCCTTGATTCTATTATCAGTTTTGCAAGTTAATCGGTCAAAAAATAATCCAAACCAAATATGCAAAAAAAAGGCTTCAATCCAATGATTGAAGCCTTTTCTACTATTATTTATACTACCATTTACTCCAAGTTTGGAATCCTTTCGATCCGGGTGGTGCATTTTGAATGATATCAATAAACGGTATGGTGTAAGCAAAAAGAATTAAAGCAGCTGTAATACCAAGCCATAGTTTCCAGTTTTCAAATACCATTGGCGCTTTTTCTTCCGGACGTTCTGCTTCACCAACTGGGAATTCTTCTTCTCCCTTTGGAGCAAAGAATGCTAGATTGATAAAGATAATTAGCACTAAGATAATACCTAAGAAAAGGATGGAGCCACCAACTGCTTGAGCAATTTGGTAAGGAATCCACTCTGCCGCTTGCTTCGCACCACCATAGGTTGAGAAGGAAGAGCGTCGTGGGCCACCAAGTAAACCTTGTGCATGCATGGAAGTTGACATGAAGGCCATTCCAATTGTCCATACCCAGCCTTGAATAATACCTAGTTTATTCATTGCTTTTGTTAATTTACGTCCTGTTAAATGCGGTACTAACCAGTAGGAGATTCCAAAAAATGTTAACGCAACAGATGTTGCTACCGTTAAGTGGAAATGGCCTGTTACCCATATAGTATTATGAACTACCTGGTCCATCTGGTTTGAAGCGTTAATAATACCACCAGCACCAGCTGGGATAAAAACAGCCATACCGATAAATGGAACGATAAAACGAGCATCACCCCATGGTAGAACTCTGAACCAGCCAAAAAGACCAGTTGCGCCTTTTGAACGGCCATATCTCTCAAAGGTTGCAAATAAAGAGAAAGCTGTCATTAATGATGGGATAATAACCATGAATGTTAAAATTACTTGTAAGAATTTCCATGCTGGATCAATTCCAGGTTCGGTTAATTGGTGGTGAAAACCTACCGGTATAGAGAAAAGCAAGAACAAAATAAAAGATAAACGAGCTAAGGAATCGGAGAAAATTTTCCCACCGATAATTTTTGGGATAATGGCATACCAACACATATAAGCGGGTAATAACCAGAAATAAACTAATGGATGACCAAAATACCAGAACAATGTACGGCTGACTAAAACATCAACAGTATCCACTAAGCCAAGTGACCAAGGCAGTAATTGGAATAAAACGGTTGCAGCAACACCTAATGTAGCCACAATCCAAAGAACAGTATTCACTACAGCCATAAAGCTTAATAAAGGACTTGGCTGTCCTGGATTATTCTTACGCCATTTTGCATAGGTCAGAATCTGAGCAGAACCATCAATCCAGCTTCCAACAACTACAAAGGTTAAGCCCAAATAAAAAATCCAGTGTGCTTTTAGTGGAGCATAGAACGTATAAAGAACAGATGCTTCTTTAAGCAAAACCATTGTTGCAGCCATTAATGTACCGATCAACATGACCCAAAAGCCAATCCAGCCGGTACGTCTTGCTGCTGGGGAATGTCCTCCAGTTGTTCTGCTTACCGCAGCATATTGAAATCCCATAATAAAGAAAGTGGTTAAAACAAGTCCCATTAATACTCCGTGGACAGTTAAAACTTGATAATAATCGATTCCCCAAGGAAGTTCCCATTTACCAGAACGAACGAGGGTTTGGAGAAGTCCCATCAAACCACCAAGAGCAAGAGCGGAGAAGGCGACAAAAAAGTGTGCCATCGAAAGCTTTGCATCACGTGGGTCAACTTTTACTTTTACAGCTGTATTGTTAACCATTATTTTACCACCTCAATCTTTGAACTCATTAGATGGTGTCCAGCACCACAATATTCATTACACACAATTAGATATTCGCCAGCCTTGTCAAAGGTTGTCGTATATTCACTGACATAACCAGGTTCAAGCATCATATTAATATTAGTTCCAGCTACTTCGAATCCATGAACAACATCTGTTGTTGTTGCAATGACCCTTACTTTCGCACCTAGTGGCACTTTTACTTGCACAGGATTAAATGAGAAGGCTGAAGCCACATACACTAATTCATAGTCCCATTCTTTCCCTTCAACTTTGTGAAGGCCTGGCTCTGTAAATGGTTTTGTTTGATTGACCTTCTCAGGATTAATAGTAGTTAAACAACTAGGTGGTTTGTTACCTAGATAAAAAGCACTAACGCCAATGGTGACCAAAAATACTACAAGGGCACCTATTCCAAATGCGAGCCATATTTTTTCAAATTTATGCATATGCATTATCTTTTTCCCCCTTCAATCATTAAAAACGTTCTACAAATAGGTAATAGACACCTACCCAAGTGACCACAATGAAAAATCCCAAAAAGAAAACGGACGCTAATGTTCCTTTGAGAGAAGAGCTGTCTTCGATCTCGGTTTTTTGTTTTGTTTTTAATTCCGTTTTTGCCATCCCCTTGCACTCCCTTCAAGAAAAGTAAAGATTAAATAATAAGTTCTCTTTCATAATACAAAACAATTGTGAAATTAAACTATAAAATTTGGAAGTTCACAAATTGTTCATTCCTTAGGTAACTACTATGTTAATGTTAAAAACTTGATATAACAGTGATTTATGTCACATTAACCTTGGGGTAAATGTGACATAAATGTGAACCATCACACTTTACCTGTGATAAAAGTAATTGATTAATGTTTCACAAGCAAAAATCCATGTTTTTGAAACCAAGTCACATTCCTGAAACATGAAAAATAAGATAAATCATAATGACTTAGTTTAATTAGGAAGCGAGGGTTTTCTATGGAAAAATATTATTGTGAACAATGTCGATTATTATATAATGAAGAACAAGATTGTGAAGTTTGCGGATTATTGGCAAATAAAAAAATAAAGATTGAGGTTCAAGCTCAACCAGAAAAACAATAAGCCACTAAAATTGGTAAAGATTATGTAATGAAGGAAATTTAAAATCGCGATATAATTTAAGAGCACAACAACAACAACCTTCAAAACGTTTGCTTCCCTGTCGTAGGGAGGCTTTTTTTTTGCCCATGTAGTGAAATAAACATTCGAATAATTCTCCTGATTACTGGAAAAAATACCCGTACATAGGATGAAGGAGAATGTATGATGCCCGCTATTCTTTCTGTTTCAGAAGTAATACCCCCATATGAAATTAATCAAAATCAAGCAGTAGAGTTTGCACGTGATCTTTTTGCGGACTCATTTAAGGATATTGAAAGACTCTTAAAAGCCTTTCAAAATGGACAAATTGAAAAAAGGCATTTTGTGAAAGGGCTAGATTGGTTTAAAGATAACCATACGTTTGAGGAGAAAAATAATGCTTACATAGAGGCTGCTGTTACATTTGGTAGTGAGGCGATTACCAAATGCTTAAATAATACTATTTTTCTTGAAAAACCCCTGCCTTATGAAGAAATAGATGCGATATTTTTTATTTCAACTACAGGTGTGGCAACTCCAAGTATTGATGCGAGAATTATGAATCAACTCCCTTTTAGTCCACACACGAAACGGATACCAATTTGGGGGCTTGGATGCGCTGGTGGGGCTGTGGGATTATCAAGAGCATTTGAGTATTGCTTGGCATTTCCTGAAGCAAAGGTGCTTGTCCTTTCAATTGAACTATGCAGTCTAACCTTTCAACGTAATGATCTGTCAAAGAGTAATTTAATAGGGGTCTCACTATTTGCAGATGGGGTTGCCTGTGCATTGGTTTGTGGCGACTCTTCGAATACAAAGAGTTATAGAAAAAAAGCGGCGTATCCATCGATTATCGGAACACAATCTACACTCATGCCAAACTCGTTGGACGTAATGGGCTGGGAGATTAAAAGTTCAGGTTTGTACGTTGTCTTTTCCAGAGATATACCTCGAATTATTGAAGAATGGTTAAAGCCAAATGTGAAGGAATTTCTAGATCTATATCACATGAACCTAAGTCAGGTAGATTATTTTATTGCCCACCCTGGTGGTAAAAAAGTGATAGATGCCTATGTTAAATCATTAGATATCCCTACTTCCATGACAGATATATCCTTAGAGGTGCTAAAGCAATTTGGCAATATGTCGTCGGTTACAATCCTTTATGTACTGAAACGAATCATGGAGAAGGATATTCCGAAGAATACTATTGGGCTTGGAACAGCTCTAGGTCCAGGGTTTAGTTCTGAACTGCTACTAATGAGGTGGGTGTAAATGAATAATGTTCTTCCATTCCTTGTTTTATTCGGAGTCATCATTTCTCAAAGAGTAACAGAGCTGCTTATTGCTAAAAGTAATGAAAGATGGATGAAGAAAAATGGTGCCATTGAATTTGGAGTAAAGCATTATAGATATATGGTTGGCATGCATATTCTGTTTTTTATTGTTTTTTTCGGCGAGAAGGTTTGGCTGAATCGCGGATTATCCCCAATATGGCCTTTATTGCTGACCGTTTTTATAGTTACTCAGTTAGTCAGATTATGGGCAATCACTTCGCTTGGAAAGTATTGGAATACAAAAATTCTTGTCTTAGCCAATGCGAAGGTTATAAGGAAGGGGCCATATCGTTTTATAAAACATCCAAATTATTTTGTCGTAGCTATCGAGCTACTGGTTGTTCCATTATTATTTTCTTCCTATATCACCTCTATCTTGTTTACCATGCTTAATGTGATGATTTTGTCTCGTCGAATTCCAGAGGAGGAGAAGGCTCTTCAGGATTTAACTGAATATGTTGATGCTTTCCAAAATTGTAATCGTTTTCTCCCTAAGATTGTTAAATAATTGTGACAGTTGATAAAACGTTATTGAAAACGATTATCAGCTATGTTAAACTAATCTCAACGATGAAAATCATTCTCAATCAGAGTTCGAAAAGGGAAGGTGTTACATATGGCTTTTGCTTTTGTTGGAGGAACTATAGTTATTTATGCATTTGTCATGAAGCACGTCTTACGAAATGCAACTCATTAAATGAAATCAGTTAAAATACTTTCAAAAGCCAAGGAGAAATCCTTGGCTTTTTTCTTTGCGATTGGATGTGTTAAAGAACATTGTTGATTTTTATCCCCTGTTGATTGGAGCGGAAGACGCGAAGACTCCTGTGGGAGTACGGTTCAGTGGAGACCCCGCAGGCGCTTTTCTCCGAGGAGGCTCGCCGAAACGCCCACGAACCGCTCGCGCCTGGAGCGGAAATCAACAGGCAATTTTAACAGTGCCTTACGTTTAACAAGAAAAAAACAAAATTGTTCTAGAAAAGGTGTGTCAAGATAGGAAATGTTTGAATTATCGTATAAAATAAAAACATTACTAAGTTGCTAAGGGGAATATGTAATGGTTAAAACTGCCAGTCAAATTGAAACTTTTGAAACACTAAAACATAAGATTGCTTCTTTATATAATTTATTAGCCGACGAAAAAGATGAAGTACAGGCTGAAAAAGTGAAACAACTTGCAAACAAATTAATGAATAGGGAGTTTCTCATTGCTTTTTGCGGGCATTTTTCAGCTGGGAAATCGACAATGATCAATCGAGTGGTTGGTGAGAATTTATTACCCTCAAGTCCAATCCCAACTAGTGCAAACCTTGTAAGAGTAAAGGCAGGAGAGGAATACGCCAAAGTTTATTTTAAAAATGAAAAACCAAGGTTATATCTAGCACCCTATGATTATGGGTTAGTCAAAAATTATTGTAAGGATGGAGACAAAATTGAATCCATTGAAATCAGCCATAAGGATTCTCGTTTACCAGAAAATACGGTAATTATGGATACACCAGGTATTGACTCTGCAGATGATGCTCACCGGATTGCAACAGAGTCAGCATTGCATCTTGCGGATCTTATTTTTTATGTTATGGATTATAACCATGTCCAAGCAGAATTAAATTTCTTGTTTACAAAGGAATTAGCGGAAGCAGGAAAAGAGGTTTATTTAGTCATTAATCAAATAGATAAACACAAAAATGACGAATTAAGTTTTACCGATTTCCAAAAAAGTGTAGTTGACTCTTTCGCATCTTGGGGTGTAAGACCAGCAAGGATTTTTTACACGTCATTAAAGGCTGAAAATCATCCTTTAAATGATTTCACTGAACTTCAGCAGTTCATTCAATCTAAGTTGAGTGAGAAAGAACATTTATTAATCCCGTCAGTTTTTCATTCGTTAAGAAAAATTGCCCAGGATCATATCGACCAATCACATAAGTTAGCTGATGAAGAGCTCATTCCTATCCTAAAAATATTAAATGAACTATCGGAGAAGGAAAGACAAGATTTAGAAGCATCCCATCAAAGAGTCTCTCGGGACCTCAAAAAGATAAGTGAAAGTACTGGGGTTAAGGAAAAAAACTTTGAAAATGAAATTTCACAAATCCTGAAAAATGCAATCATTATGCCATTTCAGACAAGAGCTTTAGCGGAGAGTTATTTAGAATCCTGTCAGCCGGAATTTAAAGTTGGGTTCTTATTCTCCAAACAAAAGACAAACGAAGAGAAAAGTAAGAGATTAGAGAGTTTCTATCAAGATTTACTAGATAAAGTAAAGTCACAGCTTGAGTGGCATATTCGAGAATTTTTACTCCGCAGTATAAAGGAGGCTGAAATTGAAGATATTGAGCTGCAAGGGTTAGCTCAAGCTTTCTCCATCCCTATTCCTATGCAGTTATTAGAGGATGCTGTTAAGTCTGGGGCACGTGTATCGGGGGAATATGTACTTCGTTATACTGAGGATGTGGCCAATGAGATAAAAAGATCCGCAAGAAATCAACTTTCTGAATTCAAAAGTAAGTTTGTAGAATGTTTAACTATTCAAACATCGAAATTACAACAGCAGTATGAAGAGGAATTTACCAAAATTGAAAGGTATGTTAATGCCTTAACAGAATTGAAAAAGGCAGAACAGTCTATTTTTATAAAAGATAAAAAGATTGATGACTTGTTTACAAAACATGAGATTCTTCAGGAGGATCGTAACCATCTATTTAGTCAGCATGATAAAGAATATGATGTGATTAAAACTCAAGAGGGCTCCCAAGTTAATACTAACCAAGAAAATATATCCAGAAACACAGTGAATACAAAGATTGTTTCCAAAGATGCAGGGGAGATGTTTGAGCAGTCAGATAATCATTTAAAGCAAACAGTTGAACGACTCCATCTTTCATCGAACCTGATAAAAGATATAGCCGGTTTTCAAAAAATTTCAAAGGAATTGGAAGAAAAGGCAAATAGGTTGGAGAATAAAGGGTTTACTGTTGCGTTATTCGGGGCATTTAGCGCTGGGAAGTCCTCATTTGCGAATGCTTTAATGGGGGAGAAGGTTTTACCGGTATCGCCAAACCCAACGACTGCTGCTATCAATAAAATTAAACCTGTGACAGCTGAAAGGCAGCATGGAACGGTCCTTGTGAAATTTAAAGATCAGGGTTCCATGCTTGAAGATGTAAATCGCTCCTTAAAGGTTTTTGATTTGCATGCTATAGATTTTAACTATGCAGTGAAAATGATTGACCAGATTTTACTAGATAAAAGCCAAGAAGGTGTACTTGAAAAAACACATTTTGCCTTTTTACAGGCATTCAAAAAAGGCTTTGCCTCTTTAGTACCTCTGCTAGGTACCACCAAAGAAACGGATATAAGTGATTTTAATGAGTTTGTGGCAAAAGAGGAAAAATCCTGTTATGTAGAGTGGATTGAACTTTATTATGATTGTGAGCTAACAAGAAAAGGGATTACGCTTGTTGATACACCTGGAGCAGACAGTATAAATGCGCGTCACACTGGGGTTGCTTTTGATTATATTAAGAATTCAGATGCTATATTATTTGTCACCTATTATAATCATGCTTTTTCGAAAGCAGACCGTGAATTTTTAATCCAGCTGGGACGTGTAAAAGAATCCTTCCAGATGGATAAAATGTTCTTTATTATTAATGCGATTGATCTTGCTGAAAACGATGAGGAAAAAGAACTGGTGGCTGAATATGTGGCGGACCAATTAATTAAATATGGAATTCGGAATCCACACTTGTATTCCTTATCAAGCTTGCTTGCATTAAACGAAAAACAAAATAAAACTCAAAGCACGCAATCAGGGATGAACTATTTTGAACAGGCATTTTATCAGTTTATTTCCAATGACTTAACGGAAATGGCTATTTCCTCTGCTGATAAGGAGCTGGATCGTGTAGTTGAATTGGTAAATAAGTTAATACAAAGTTCACAAGAAGACATAACGGTTAAGGAGCAAAAGCGAACAGAGTTTGAAAAAGAAAAGGCTAAAATTAAGGGGTTATTAGAAAAACAATCCGGGGAAAGCCTACAAAATCGTTTAATACAGGAAGCGGAAGAATTAATTTACTATATTAAGCAAAGGGTATTTTTACGGTTTGGAGACTTCTTTAAAGAGGCATTTAATCCGTCAACACTTAGGGACGACGGACGCAACTTGAAAAAAGCACTGCAAGCGGCACTTGATGAATTCCTAGAAAGTATTGGTTTTGACTTTGCACAAGAAATGAGGGCAACTACTGTAAGATTGGACCGGTTTATTGAAAAGATTCTTACAGACTATCATGGACAACTAATTCGAAACCTTCAAGAAGTGAATGGGGATCTATCCTTTTCGGCCTTTGAGAAATCCAAGTATGAAAAAATTGATTTTTCCTTAGCATTTAAAGAGATTGATCACCAGCAATTTACTAAAGCATTGGCTCATTTTAAAAATCCAAAATCCTTTTTTGAAAAGAACGAGAAGCAATACATGGTGGAAGAACTGAATCGAATTCTAAGTGTCTCTGCTGACGATTACTTAAAGCAGTCAGGAGATCATTTGAAAAGTCACTATGAAATTGAATTACTGAAGGAAACAGATTGTTTAGTAACCAATTTACAGGAACAAGCGGATGATCTTTACTTAAGTCTTCTCTCTGCATTGGATGGAGGTGTTTCAATCCAAAGGTTAATGGAGATTCAGCAAAAGTTACCAAAATAGATTGGTTTTGAGAAGGGGAGAACTTGGATGAATTTTGTGAAAGACAGGGAATGGCTGTTTACTAACATGAATGATAGTAATATCATAATTGTCGATTGCCGATTTTCCTTAGCGGATCCGCATAAAGGAAAAAAGGAATATCTCGAAAGCCATATTCCAGGTGCGGTTTACTTTGATCTGGAGAACGATCTGTCAGCGCCTGTTATGGAACATGGTGGAAGGCACCCCTTGCCAGATATGGAGGAATTGATCAGGAAACTTGAAAACGCAGGAATAAATGAATGCAAATCAGTTATTGCTTATGATTATGGGGAAGGAGCTTATGCAGCCAGATTTTGGTGGCTCCTAAAATACCTAGGTCATAAAAATGTCTTTGTCCTTAATGGAGGATATAAACAATGGCTGGAAGCCTGTTACCCAGTGACAGCAGACATTCCTGTGTTTGAAACAGTAAAATTTCATGTTGAACTAAATCCTGATATTTTAGCTACAACGAATGAAGTCGAGGAAGTTGTCCAAAATCGGTTAAAAGACTGGATTTTGATCGATTCCAGAGAAGAAAAGCGCTACCTTGGTTTGGAAGAACCAATCGATAAAAAAGCAGGACACATCCCCGGAGCACTAAATAAGCCTTGGATGGAGGGCTTACATTCTTATCAATATAAGTCAGTTGAGGAACAAAGACAAAGGTTTTCAAATATCGATGTTAAAAATCAAATTATTGTTTACTGCGGATCCGGAGTAACAGCTACCCCTAATTTCCTTGCTTTAAAGGAAGCTGGATATGAGAAAGTAAAGCTTTATGTGGGGAGCTTTAGTGACTGGATTTCTTATGCTGGAAATAAAATCGAATAAATGACAAGTCAAACCTATGGTATAATGGAAAGCGTGTGATTAGAATACCATTCAAAAGCAGGCAAATTGAATCGTTAGATGTTGCCGCTTAAATATAGGGGGACTTAGAAATTGAATAATCAAAAGCCTTCATTAATGCTTGTTGATGGGATGGCATTATTATTCCGAGCCTTTTATGCAACTGCAGTAACAGGACAATTTATGATTAATTCAAAAGGGATTCCAACCAATGGAATTCACGGCTTTGTAAAACACTTATTTACTGCTGTTTCTTCATTCAAACCAACTCACCTTGCCGTTTGCTGGGATATGGGGAGCAAGACGTTTAGGACGGAGTTATTCCCTGATTACAAAGGGAATCGTGGAGAAGCTCCTATCGAGCTTATTCCACAATTTGATTTAGTGAAAGATGTAGTTGCTTCATTCGATATTCCAAATATCGGATTAGCGGGCTATGAAGCAGATGATTGTATTGGGACAATTGCTCAACAAGCAAAGGATTTTGCTCATGTTTCAATCTTAACGGGTGACCAAGATATTCTTCAATTACTTGACGAGAGTATCTCTGTCATTCTGATGAAAAAAGGCTATGGGAATTACCTTGTGCACACTCCTCAAACCTTTTTTGAGGAAAAAGGAATAACACCTAGACAAATGGTTGATTTAAAAGCGCTTATGGGGGACCCAAGTGATAATTACCCCGGAGTTAAGGGGATTGGTGAAAAAACAGCGCTTAAGCTATTACAAGAATTTCACCATATTGAGGGGATTATTTCCAACTTGGATCGGTTATCAAAGTCTAATAAAACTAAGATTGAACAGGATTTAGAAATGCTGCACCTATCCAGAAGACTTGCAGAAATAAAATGTGATGTTCCTGTGTCATATGTTTTGGAGGAAACAGGTCTTCGAATTGAAAAAGATAAAGCTGTAAATAAATTAATGGAAGTAGAGCTTCGTGGATTGCAGCGCCTACTGCCGCTAAATGAAGCGATAATTTCTTAATTTAAGTAGGGAACTGGCTGTCTCCGTAAAGGCAGCCAGTTTTTTTATGGTATATTATTTGGTGTTTTTTTTCTTTGCGGCATTTTCAAGCTTGCTTTTTGGCTCTTCAGCGAACTCAGCATCTTGTCCATATCCTTGGGGATTCACACCAGGTCCTTTAACCCCACGATTAGCATTATGTTTTTTACTCATGAACGTTCACCTCCCATTTAGTTAGTATTTCCACAAGGAATAAAAAAATTTGGATTTCTAACAATAATGGTAGAGGTGATTGCATGAATAAAGGAGTTTATCTAGCCCTTTTTAGCATAGGGTTAGCTCAAGGCATGAAGATCCCCATACATTATGTTAAAAAGAAAGAATGGCGACCCGAGCTGTTTTTTGGCACAGGTGGAATGCCTAGTTCACATTCGGCTGGCGTATCAACACTTACCACTTATATTGCCTTACAAAGAGGATTGCCAACGTTTGACTTTGCTCTTTCACTCGTCTATGGATTAATTGTTATGTATGATGCGCAAGGTGTTCGCAGGCAGACAGGGGAGTTAACTTTAAAAGTAAACTCAATGAATGATTTAATTGAAAAAATCCAAAAAGACGAAAGTGTGGAGTTTAAACAGGAATCACCAAAAAGACTTAAAGAGATGTTAGGTCATCAACCAGAAGAAGTCATTGGTGGAGCTATAATGGGTGTATTGGTAGGGGTCATTGGTCATCTCTGTACAAAAAAGAATAGAAAATCCTCCATTTTTAAGGTAAGATTTTAAAGGGATGTTTAAAGATTTGGGCGAGAGGATTGGTTAAGTCAGTGCGAACAGTGGAAGAGTATTTGCATTACTTGGAAGGAAAAGGCTTTCAATTCCAAGATGATGCCATTGGTTTTATCTTCTTCGGGAAACATTATACGAATGCTACCGATGAAATGATCAATACAGCAATAGAACTAACATTAAAAGCACAGAAATGCTTTGATGGCAGTTTTTATGTTTCGTTATTGGAAACGCTTATTTCGAACCAAATAGACACTAGGAAAGACGCTATAAAGTTCATCAAAGAAAAAGAATTATTAGCAATATAAAGAAAAAAGAGGTTGACTTAGTCGACCTCTTTTTCGTACAGTTCTTATCTATTTTCAACCTTCTAGGCTTTTATTTTTTCTAAGGAGGGGAATCTTATTAGCTGGAAGTTCAGCAAATATCATCCCCATAAAAATAAGGATACAACCAAAAAAGGCACTGGAGGACAATCGCTCATTTGCCCAGGCATAACCAGCAATGGCAGCAAATACAGGTTCCATCGCAAAAATTAATGCCACTCTAGTGGCTGAAGTGAATTTTTGAAAATTTGTTTGAATAAAGAACGCCAAAGCCGTTGCAAAGACACTAGTGACTATTAAAGCGATGAGGACATCTTTTGACATAAGTATGTCTAATTGAAAGGATTCTTTCCCATTCTCAAAAATGAAAGATGACCCAATTGATAATAAAGCAACTGTAGAAATCTGGATGACAGTTAATAAAAGAGTGGGATACTTACTACTGAACTTACCCGTTAAAATAATGTGTAAGGCAAAACTAATCGCGCAAACAAAAACGAACCCATCACCAATATTCAAGGATGTTACATCCGTCATAGTTAGTAAAAACAGGCCGAGGGTAGCGGTTAGTACGCCAATAACTGCATTCTTGCTTGGATATTGTTTAAGTAACACCATTGAAAACAGAGGGACTAAGACCACACTTAGGCCAGTAATAAATCCAGCCTTCGATGTCGTTGTATATAAAAGACCAATCGTTTGGGTTACATATCCCAAATAAAGCCAAAAACCAATAAAGATTCCTGAGGCAACAAGTTTGAAATTTAATTGCTGCAATTGTTTCCTTTGAAAAACTAGAAGACAAAAAATTAATAATACAGCTGCAATAGAAAAACGAATTCCGTTAAAGGCAAAAGGCTCCAAAAAATCAATTGCATTTTGGACAATAACAAAAGTGGTTCCCCAGATTAATGTAACAAAAAGCAAACTCAAATCTGCAAATAATGGTCTTTTCATGTTGAATTAAAATGCTCCTTCACTTGAGTTTTTTTGTATAGCTTGCCTTGCTAGTCTATCTGCTACCTTATTTTCGGCGCTTGGAATCCATTTCAAAAAGAACAATTCCATTTTTCTTGATAATTCTAAAGCTTCCTCAAGTAAAGGCGAGTATTGTTTGTTTTTTACAAATTCTTTTTCCATAGCCCTATTAATTAATTCCGAATCCGTACGAAACGACACAACTGAGTGCATCAATCCTTTTTCAAGGCATATTTTTAATGCGTGTATAAAAGCATGGAATTCAGCTTCATGGTTTGACATCGTACCAAGTGGTAAAGAATATTCTTCAGCCAAACCGTTCCCTTTAATAAAAATCCCAGCTCCACTTGGACCAGGGTTACCAGCACTTGCCCCATCAATATAGACTTCAATCATGCTGTTTCCTCCATTAGTTAATTAATAAAGTTTATCATATTTTAACACAGTAATGCAGGAAAATATTTTCTTCTGCTTAAGTGGGTATGATAAACATATATATTTAAATAGAAGCACGTTTTACACCAAAATGTGTAATTGAAATCATTCATGAGAGGCTGAATACAATGAAATATAGGTTAGAATGGAAATATAAATTAAAAAGTAACGAAAAAGTACAATTTTCATCTGAGTGGGTATCTGGTGAAACAGCCATACAAATAGGTGAAGAACTTGAAGCAACAGGAAAAGTTACTGAACTATATTTTTATGATGAAAAAGAGACATCTTGGATTCTAAAAGAAATGAAGAAACTGTTGACTGAAGTAGAGGAAGAGCCACATGATATTACGGTTTATTTTGATGGGGGATATCAGAAGGAATCTAATCTCGCAGGACTAGGTACGGTTATTTTTTTTAAACAAGGAAAAAAGAAATACCGCATTCGGGCGAATGAACGCTTGGAGCAATTGGAGAACAACAATGAAGCTGAATACGCCGCTTTTTATTATGCACTAAATATATTAGAGGACCTAGGCGTTCAGCATTTGTCATGCGAGTTTAAGGGTGACTCTCAGGGAGTATTAAAACAGCTGGACGGTGATTGGCCCTGCTATGAGGAAACACTAAATCGCTGGCTTGACCGAATTGAGGAAAAGATGAAAACGCTTGATCTCAACCCCAAATATACAGTCATTTCAAGAAAAGATAATAAGGAAGCTGATCGCTTAGCCACCCAAGCCTTAGAAGGAAAAGAAATATTTGCGAAAACACTAATATTATAGTCGAGGAGCGCGGTTGCTTAGTGAGAGACACTGGCAGAAAGGAATTGTTAAATCACCTAGAAAACATTATGGTTCAATTTTGTGATGGCTGCTTTTTGCATCAGCATGTAAAAATAGAGGGTGGAAGAAGAGCAGCCCATCGTTTCTGTATCACACAATGTACGGTAGGAGAAAAACTCCAGGAATATGGTAAGAAACTGAGGTAATAATTGATTGCAATTAAAAAGGCTGACGATAAACGTCAGCCTTTGATTGGTTATAGTTAGTAAAGATTAAAGTTTTACTACGTTAGCAGCTTGTGGTCCGCGGTTTCCTTCAACGATTTCGAAAGAAACTTCTTGGCCTTCTTCTAATGATTTGAAGCCTTCACCTGTGATAGCGCTGAAGTGTACGAATACATCGTCTCCGCCTTCAACTTCGATAAAACCGAAACCTTTTTCATTGTTAAACCATTTAACTTTACCGTTTTGCATGTACTTCTTCCTCCTAAGCCCTTAAAGACACCCCAGGTGCCAAAGATAAATATTATCATGTAAAAAACAGCAAAAATACATTCGCATATAGTTGTTACATGATAATTTAAATATACAATATGGAAATTGGACAGTCAAGAAATGCAAACGTTTTTTTGGTTATTTTATCAACTTTCATTGGAATTTTACATAATTAGAATTTTAACGATAGAGTAACATAAAATTCCTGCTCGCTCATATGTTAGATTAAAAATATTTGTTATAGAGGCGGGGATACCATGTTTCGATTTTCAATTGCGGGGGAGGAATGGATTTTACGATTCTCACCACAAGTATTCATTGATGCAGCAGAAAAACAGGTGATCTTGATGTCGCTGCTTCATATTGGTGACGATTTAGCGAACTTTCCACATGGTAATGCCTTTATTATGTTTACAAAGAAAATTGGTGCTATTGTCTTTGATGTAGAAAGAATTCCGTCACTTATTTTAACCGTTTCAAATATTGTTCCAGAGGAAAATTGGTATTTACAAGAATCCGCTGTCAAAAAATTAAAGTAAGAATTATATATTCTTTGAGGGTTACCTAAATCAGGTAACCTTTATTTAGTTTATTTTGATATAATAAATTTGGGATGCTTTGTAAAAAGGGAGCAATTAGTATGAAATTAATTATTGCAGAAAAACCGGATCAAGGTGCAACATTAGCGTCAATTTTTAAGCATAGAAAGCAAAATGGATTTATTGAAATTTTCCCTAATGATATTTTTCAACAAGGAGCTTATGTTACCTGGGCAATTGGTCATATTTGTCAATTAGTTGCTCCAGAAAAATATTCGTCGGGATGGAAAAAGTGGTCCTTAGATAATTTGCCGATTATACCGGACCAATTTGAATATGAAGTAACAAAAGATAAGGCAAGACAATACCAAGTCATTAAACAGTTAGTGGCAAATCCAGCGGTAACGGAAATTATTCATGCAGGAGATGCGGGCCGTGAAGGTGAATTGATCATTAGAAATATACTTAGGTTAACAAAATGCAGAAAACCGATGAAAAGACTTTGGATTTCTTCGTTAACGGCAAATGCTATAAGAGACGGCTTTAAAAAACTACTAGAGGAACAAGATACTCGAAACTTATATTTTGAAGCCTATACAAGGGCTTGTGCTGATTGGGTAGTTGGTATGAATGCGTCACGTTTATATAGCTTACTACTTCAGAAGCAGGGATTTTCTGATGTTTTTTCAGTTGGGAGAGTGCAAACTCCGACATTGGCATTAATTGTAAAAAGAGAACTAGAAATAGAGAATTTCAAGTCTGAACCATTTTGGGAAGTTTTAGCTTATTTTAAGATCAATGGAAAAAAGTATCGCGGAAAATGGCAAAATGACGGGGAAACCCATGTGAAAACGAAAGAGTTAGCAGAAAAGGTAGCTGCTTTTTGCAGAGATAAACCTGCTGAGGTCAGCGAGGTACAATCTGAAAGAAAGGAATTTCTACCGCCTCTTCTTTATAATCTGTCAGCACTTCAAGCAGAAGCGAATAAACGCTTTAAGTTCTCACCTAAAAAAACACTTGATATCATGCAAAAGCTCTATCAAAAAGGAAATGTTTCCTATCCACGCTCAGACTCTCGGTATGTAACTAAAGAAGAAGCCCATACTTTCCCAGATATCCTTAATAAATTAAGTCAAATGGAAGATTATGCTGCGTATTTTCCTTTACCTAACCAATCTATTGCTAATAATAAACGATATGTCAATGAAAAGAAGGTTACGGATCACTATGCAATAATTCCTACAGAACAAATACCCAATGTTGAAAAGCTTAGTCCAGACGAGCGAAAAATCTATGATTTAGTAGTTACTAGTTTAATTGCAGCTCATTATAATAAATCAATTGCAGAATATACAACAGTGACCACACTTGTTGATGGTCGTGCCTCTTTTATTTCAAAAGGGAAAGTACAAATTGAAGAAGGATGGAAAAGGGTAATACATTCGAAAGAACGTGAGGATGAACCCGCACTACCATCCCTCCAAAAAGGGGAACAAGGTATAACTGAAAAGGTTGAAGTGAAAGAGAGTCAAACTCAGCCACCGAAACGGTATACGGAAGGTCAACTAATTACGTTAATGAAAACGGCTGGCAGGCATATTGATGATAAGGAACTAGAGAAAATTCTATCAAAGACAGAGGGGTTAGGAACAGAGGCAACTAGAGCTGGCATTATCACTATGTTAAAGGATCGTTTATATATTGATGTAAAAAAGAACTTGGTGTATGCAACAGCTAAGGCCAAAATATTAATTGAGGCGATAGGACCTGAAATATTGGCCTCACCAGAAATGACTGCTAAGTGGGAGCAAAAACTAAAAGAAATATCCGAGGGGTCGGCTGTACCGAAGCAATTCATGGAACAAACAAGAAAAATGGTTATACATTTAATTTCATCTAGTTTAGAACAGGCACAAAAGTGGTCATTTTCGGAGGATGTTCGAAATCAATTTACTCCTGGTAAACAAAAAAATAAAAGACAATCGTATACTAAACTGGGCCCTTGTAAAAAATGTGATGGTACTATTGTTGATAAGGGAAGCTTTTACGGATGTTCAAATTATCAAAAAAACAAGTGTGACTTTACCATTTCAAAAAAGATTCTTGGTAAAACTATTACCCAAAAAAATATCAAACTTCTGCTCTCCGAAGGGAAAACCGAATTGATAGAAGGGTTTATGAACAAAGAGAAAACCTTTAACGCTCGACTTTTTCTTGATGAGAAGGATAGAAAAATAAGGTTTTTATTTAATGAACCAGTTCCAAAATAATACAGGAATGTTTGAATTAAGTGATAAAGAACCTTGTCACTTAATTTTTTCTATAGTAAACTTTTAATGATTCTTATCAATGGAGGGTACGGGATGCCAACACCAAGTATGGAAGATTATATCGAACAAATTTATATATTAATTGAAGAAAAAGGATACGCTCGGGTATCAGATATTGCCGAAGCGCTGTCTGTCCATCCCTCCTCAGTTACAAAAATGGTACAAAAGTTAGATAAAGATGAATATTTAGTGTATGAGAAGTATCGAGGGCTTCGATTGACTTCAAAGGGGAATAAAATAGGAAAGCGCCTTGTTTTTAGACATGAATTGCTTGAACAATTCCTAAAAATTATTGGAGTAAAAGAAGAAAATATATATGTTGATGTTGAAGGTATCGAACATCATTTAAGCTGGGACTCTATTGATCGAATTGGTGATCTCGTTCAATTTTTTGAAGAAGACCAAAACAGAGTGGATGCATTAAGAGAAATCCAAAAACAAAATGAACAATAGAATAAATTGAAGAGAGGCTGTTTCGATGACAGCCTCTCTTTTAGAATAGATTTGGATAATGGTCAAAGGACTGATCCTGATCAGGCAGTAAGGAAACGCTTCCTTCCCCATCCTCAATGGCTTGTATGCCCTGAATTAAACCATTTTCAGCCTCTACCAACGCTTTGCGGTATGAAATAATCCGTCCTTCTGATGTCACAAAGCTGATGATTTCTCCAAAATGATTGCGGTGAAGGGCAACGATTGTTTCCATATGAATTTCCCCCTTTCCGCACTAGTGTTTCTAAAAAGAATGAATAATAAACGAAAATGAAAGTTAAATGAAAAAAACAAGCACTGGATTATCGTCCAGTGCTTGTTTGCTCATTGGTCCTATTCCCATGTAAAAGGAGTTTCTTGATAAACATAATAATTAAGCCAATTTGAAAAAAATAAGTGACCGTGGGACCTCCAGCGGTTGATTGGTGGCTGAGTAGGGTCATTGTTAGGAAAATAGTTTTCAGGAATATGGATTTCTAGGCCTTTATTTAAATCCCTTGAATATTCTTGTGCTAAAGAATCAGATTCATATTCTAAATGACCAGTAATCATGACATGCTTTCGATCACGTGACGCAATTAATAATGCTCCAGCGTCCTCTGAAGCAGCTAATAATTTTAATCGTGGATTATTTTTAATTGCTTCGATTGATACATCTGTGTAGCGAGAATGGGGAGCATAAAAAATATCGTCGAATCCACGTAGTAAAATATCATTTTGTTCAAATATTCGATGTGCATAAATGCCAGAGCATTTTCGTTCTAGTTCGAATTTGCCAATATCATATTGATAGTACAGAGCAGCCTGTGCACCCCAGCAAATATGTAAGGTAGAAGTAACATTGGTGTTCGTCCACTCCATGATTTCCGTTAACTCTGGCCAATACTTTACTTGGTCAAATTCTAAAAGCTCCACTGGGGCGCCTGTTATAATCATTCCATCGAATTTTTGATTTTTAATTTGTGAAAAAGTAGTATAAAACTGTTCTAAATGCTGTTTGCTAGTATGTGTAGATTCATATGAATTTGTTTTTAAGAAATTCACGTTAATCTGTAACGGTGTATTTCCGAGTAATCGTAATAACTGTGTCTCTGCTTTTTCTTTTTCAGGCATCAGATTTAAAATAAGAATATTTAATGGCCTGATATCCTGAGTAGTTGCACGTTCGTTGTCCATGATAAAAATATTTTCTTGTTCCAGCACTTCCCGAGCAGGTAATAGCTTTGGAATGTTAATAGGCAAGTGACCATCCCCTTTATAATGTAGTTCCACGTTTGCTTTTATAAGTTAATCCATTAATACAACCGTATGTAATACATGTTAATGAATATTTAAAAAATTCGATATTTACATTATAAACATTATTATTAATTCAGAAAAGATAATATTTTGTTCATAATTTTTATCGGAATGAAACAGCTTATTTGATACAATGAGAATGTAGTCTTATATTAATAGCTGAATGCGGGGGATTAATTTGGTTATGACGAAAGTAAAGTCAGACATTGAAATTGCACAAGAATCAAAGATGAAGCCGATTGTTGAAATCGCTGAAAAAATTGGTTTAGTAGAAGATGATCTTGAACTATACGGAAAATATAAAGCAAAAATCTCCAATGAAGCTCTATCCAAACTGAAAACGAAAGAAAGTGGGAAGATTATTCTTGTCACTTCAATTAATCCAACTCCTGCCGGTGAAGGAAAATCGACAGTCACTGTGGGATTAGGGGATGCCCTCAATCGTATTGGAAAAAAAGCTATGATTGCGATGCGAGAACCATCTTTAGGACCGACTATGGGTATAAAAGGCGGAGCAACGGGTGGAGGATATTCTCAAGTTCTTCCAATGGAGGATATTAACCTGCATTTTACTGGAGATTTACATGCAATTACGACTGCAAACAATGCCCTCGCAGCATTAATAGATAATCATCTCCAACAGGGAAATGAATTGCAGATTGACCAGCGCCGAATTGTTTGGAAACGGGCCGTTGATTTAAATGACCGTGCCTTACGAAAGGTCATCATTGGCCTAGGAGGCCCACTTCAAGGTGTCCCACGTGAAGACGGCTTTGATATTACGGTAGCCTCTGAAATTATGGCAGTATTATGCTTAGCAACCGATTTAAAAGATTTAAAGTTACGATTATCTCGTATGGTCGTTGCTTATAATTATAATAAAGAACCTGTTACAGTTGGGGACCTGGGAGTTGAAGGTGCATTAACCTTGTTGTTAAAAGAGGCTATTAAGCCCAATTTAGTTCAAACAATTGAACATACTCCTGCACTTATCCACGGCGGACCCTTTGCTAATATTGCACACGGATGCAATAGTGTAATTGCTACAACTGCAGCAACCAAATTAGCCGATTACGTCATTACTGAAGGCGGCTTTGGAGCTGATCTAGGTGCAGAGAAATTTCTACATATAAAATCAAGAAGTGCGGGTATTAAACCAGAAGCTGTAGTTATTGTTGCGACTATTCGCGCGCTTAAAATGCATGGAGGTGTAGCAAAAACTGAGTTAGCGAAGGAAAATGTTGCTTCCTTAACGCTTGGTTTTGCTAACCTGCAAAAGCATATCGAAACCATAAAAAGCTTTGGGTTACCAGTTGTTGTTGCCATTAATAAATTTATCACCGATACAGATTTAGAGGTACAAACATTATTAGAATGGTGTGAACGAGAAAACGTGGCCGTTGCTTTAACAGAAGTGTGGGAAAAAGGTGGAGCAGGTGGTATAGAGCTTGCTAATAAGCTATTATCGGTCATCGAAAAAGAAGAGAACAAATTCCAACCGTTATATGAATTGTCTGATTCACTTGAACAAAAAGTAAGAACCATTGTGCAAAAGGTGTACGGCGGAAAAGATGTTGATTTCTCACCAAAAGCGAAAAAGCAATTAATTGATTTTGAAAAATTCGGTTGGTCCAATTTGGCAATCTGTATGGCAAAGTCACAATATTCCTTATCTGATGACCCTGCAAAGCTGGGTAGACCGACAGATTTCATCGTTACGGTAAGAGAATTCAAACCATCCATTGGGGCTGGCTTTATTGTTGCGTTGACAGGAGAAGTAATGACCATGCCTGGACTACCTAAAAAACCAGCTGCATTAAATATGGATGTTGATGAAAACGGAAATGCAGTAGGTCTTTTCTAAAGGCTGTGTTAGAGAACAGAGTTGATTTTTACACCCTGTTGATTGGAGCGGAAGGCACGAAGACTCCTGTGGGAGTATGGTTCAGGGGAGACCCCGCAGGCGCAAGCGCCGAGGAGGCTCGCCGAAACGCCCACGAACCGCTCGTGCCTGGAGCGGAAATCAACAGGCAATTTTAGCAGAGCCTTTCTAAAAAGGAGTCGAATGATAGATGTTTGATCCAACAGCCTTTGATAATATGAAAGTAATTGTTGAAGGCGCACTATATGACAGGGACCTTAGTGGAGAGATAATCATTACCGACCGCAATGACATAATCAATATGGCCAAAATGTCCCGTCAGTTCAATATCTCCTTTTCATTACCTGATAGTGAAAGAAAAATAGTTTCAGCCAAAATGGAACTTGAATCTAAGCTTGTTCATTTAGCAGCGGAGCTTCTTCCAAGTGGCAAATCCTCAAAGCTTACAGGCTGTTTGGTAAAACTTTTTTTTAATTTTGAAGTTAATGAAGATGTTATGGATTACGATAGACTTAATACTATTCTTTTGGGAATCTGGGGCACGACTAGGAAAATAACATTGTTCATTCAACAGGATCCTCTAAAGCAGGATAAAAAGGCATCAGGAATTATTACTGTTGATTTCGAACGATTGGTAAGTGAAGACCAGATGGATGACTTGGTTGATATGGCAGATGTCATGATAACAACCATACAAAAAGTAACAGACTTACTAAATATCTAAATAAATTTTTGATGTACTTTTAAAGCTGGATTGATTGTCGAGAAAGGGTATTTTTTTCTCGGATATTTTTTAAAATTGTCTAAAACAAAAAACCATTTTATTAAATTTATCACTATAAACTGGCCTGTTGATTTCGGCTCCAGGCACTCGCTTTCCTCGGGGAGACTGGAGCCTCCTCGGCGCTTTGGCGCCTGTAGGGTCTTCCAGTTACATCTCTATCCCGCAGGAGTCGAGTGCCCTCCGCTACAATTAACAGGGGCAATTTAACCTAAAGAATTGCAACATACTTTTTCCAGCCTTGCTAAGTGTGTTGCAATTTTTTTATATTTTGGCAGGCTGCAATAAGGAGATCTTGGCCTTTCTGACAGTGTTTCGTTTTTTATTGCCTAAACTGTCCGAAGATGCGTTGCCTTCTGACAATGTTTCTATTTTATTCGCATACTCTGTCCGGAGATGCGTTGCCTTCTGACAATGTTTTTGTATTTTTCGCATACTCTGTCCGAAGATGCGTTGCCTTCTGACAATGTTTCTGTATTTTTCGCATACTCTGTCCGAAGTGTTTTTTAATTAGGAACAAAAAAGTACAGGGAGCAACAAAGTACGAAAAGAGCCTATTAATAATTTTTGATTAGTTGAGTTGAAGGTCTTTATTGAATACTGAAATGTTGATTCGAGCGGAATGTGCGAAGACGCAAGCGGAAAGCGAAGCTTCTTAATCGTAAATCAAGATATTTGTTGAAAAATATTATAACAAATTAACGCGGTGATTCATTAAATTGATAGAATAAAATAAATTTTATCGACAGCGAGGCCAGCTTTTTATAGCTGGTTTTATTTGCGTTTTAAATATTTACAATATTCAAATTAAAAGGTACGATATTATTACCTAGATAATATGACCTCATACTAATTATAAGGGGAGATCACATTGGTCAAAACGGCTTGGGTTACGGATAGTACCGCATTTTTAGACGAGGAATTAAAAAATCATCCAGATTTATATACAGTACCATTAACCATTTTGCTAGATGGGGAGGAATTCTCAGATGGAATTGACTTATCTCCCGCAGAATTATTTGAAAGATTAAAGCAATTGAATACTCCACCTAAAACATCACAGCCTTCTGTTGGTGCGTTTCAGGAACTATATGAACGGCTTGCAAAGGAATATGACCAGATCGTAACCGTCCTTCTTTCGGGTAAACTTAGTGGCACAGTGTCCTCTAGTGAGCAAGCGGCAAAACTTGTAGATATTCCTGTCACTACTTTTGATTCGAAAATACTCACCTATCCCATGACGGCCATACTAAAAAAAGGAATGGAACTACTTAATAGTGGTAGCAATCTAGAATCCGTTCTTGACCACATGGGGAAAATTAGGGATACAAATGAGACCTATGTCCTGGTAGGGAGCCTAGAGCAACTTCATCGTGGCGGTAGAATGAATGGGGTACAATTTTTCTTGGGTAGCTTGCTAAACGTTAAGCCGATTATATCGATTGAAGACGGGGTGCTTAATGTAAAGGAAAAAGTTCGCAGTGAGAAAAAGGCAAAGGAAAAAATACTAGATTATTTAAAATCCTCCTATGAGAAGTATCATTTTAAGGAAGTTTATATTTTGTACGGTTTACATGAAGACCAGGCAAATAGCTGGAAAATTGATTTAGAGCAACAGTTTCCAGCATTAACAGTAATTTGCTGTCCATTAGGTGCTGTCATTGGCGTACACGCAGGAGAAAACACGCTTGGAATTAGCTGGCACAATGCATTAAAATAACTTTTTCATCTGAAGTGCATACTAATAACGCATTCAATACACAAAAAAAGAAGGAGATGCGTTATGAGTAAGCAAGGAAGGCAAAATGCAAATCAAACAAGAGCGCAAATTGAAAAACAGGATAATAAAAACGATGTTGAACTTGGAAATGAGTTTCAAATTGGAAACTCAGGGTCTCAAAGTCAGAAGAAGAGCGGACGTCAAGTAAACAAAAAATAACTCCGATATGTCGGGGTTATTTTTTTGCCGTTTTTCATGGTAAAATAGCTAGGGTGAAAGTAGGTGCACATAGTGAAAAATCAAATCATTGAGAAGACAGAGGCGTTTGTTCGTAATGAACTAGGTGAAGATGTGACTGGGCATGATTGGTATCATGTTGACCGTGTTCGAAAGAATGCTTTACATATATGCAAGGAAGAAAAGCAAGGAGATCCATTTATTATTGAAATGGCCGCTCTGCTACATGATATCCCGGATGAAAAACTAAATGAAAGTATCGAAAAAGGGAGAGCCAAACTGGATTCTTTTCTTCAATCAATTACACTTTCTAGTGAAGAACAATCGCATATCCTCCAAATAATCCATTCTATTTCATATAAAGGCGGCAGTAAAACAGATCTTGAGTCTGTTGAAGCTAAAATAGTCCAGGATGCTGACCGGTTAGATGCTATTGGAGCAATCGGAATTGCAAGAGCGTTTGCATATGGCGGTAAAAAAGAACAGCAAATATACGACCCGAAAATTCAAGTAAGGGAAAAAATGAGCCTAGAAGAATATCGAAAAGGGAAATCAACTAGCATCCATCATTTTTACGAGAAGCTGCTAAAATTAAAAAATTTATTAAATACGGATGCAGCAAAAAGCATGGCTGAGAGTCGTCACCACATAATGGGTCTATTTTTAGAACAATTTTTCCAAGAATGGGAGGGACAAGTATGAAAATGCTCACTGTAGAGAATGTTTCGAAAACGTATGGCGAGAAACAACTCTTTAACAATATATCATTTACAATCAGTGAAAAAGAGCGGGTTGGTTTAATCGGAATAAATGGAACCGGGAAATCCTCCTTACTAAGTATTATCGCTGGTTTGGATCAGGCGGATGAGGGGAAAATTATCGCTGGGAAAGATTATTCTATTTCGTTCTTAAATCAACAGCCAGACTTGGATGCTAGTAAAACAGTACTTGAGCAAGTTTTTCATGGCGAAGCACCAATATTAAAGCTCATGCGTGAATATGAAAAAACTTTGTTGTTACTTGACACAGCTCCAAACGACACGTCTATACAAGAAGAGCTTTTTCAATTACATAAACAAATGGATGCATTAAATGCATGGGATGCGAGTACGAATGCCAAGTCAATCTTAATGAAATTAGGAATTGAAGATTTCACAAAGAAAATTGGCGAGCTTTCTGGCGGACAAAAAAAGCGGGTTTCCTTAGCGCAAGTATTAATTGAAGAGCCAGATTTACTAATATTAGATGAACCAACAAACCATCTCGATTTTGATTCTGTCAAATGGCTGGAAGATTATTTAAGGAGATATAGCGGATCCATCCTCTTGGTTACACATGATCGTTACTTTTTAGATCGTGTGGCTAATAGAATGTTTGAATTGGATGGTGGAAATCTTTATAGCTATAAGGGCAACTATGCAGCCTTTTTAGAAGCGAAGGCCATACGTGAAGAGAATGAAGCGGCAACTTTTGAAAAAAGAAAGAATCTTTTCAGACGTGAGCTTGAATGGATGAGACGTGGTGCAAAAGCAAGAACAACCAAGCAAAAGGCTCGAATTCAACGTTTTGAAGATCTTGATGATAAGCTTTCAAGTGGAAAATCGACAGGCGAGAAGCTTGATATTTCTTTACATGGAAGCAGGCTTGGTAAACAGGTTTTTGAACTAAAGAACGCATCTAAGAGATATACGGATAAAACAATCTTGAGTCACTTTGATATACTAGTAAAACCGGGTGACAGGATTGGGATTATTGGACGAAATGGTACGGGTAAATCAACACTATTAAATATACTTGCAAAAAAAATTCCGCTTGATGATGGAGAATTCATCATGGGGCAAACCGTGAAAATCGCTTACTATACACAAGAAAGCGAAGATATGGATGAAAATAAGCGGATGATTGAATACATTAAGGAAACGGCCGAAATTGTTGAAACATCGGATGGAAAGACTATTTCTGCTGCTCAAATGCTGGAACGTTTTCTATTCCCGCCATATTCTCATGGAACACCTATTCGAAAGCTATCAGGTGGAGAAAAACGACGACTGTATTTATTGAAGCTTTTAATGACAGCACCAAATGTTCTTATGCTAGATGAACCGACAAATGATTTGGATACACAAACATTAACCGTTTTAGAAGATTATCTTGATGAATTTCCAGGAGTGGTTATTACAGTCTCCCATGATCGTTACTTCCTGGATAAGGTGGTTGAACAGCTTCTTGTGTTACGAGGTGAAGGGATTATTGATTCTTTCTACGGGAATTATACAGATTACCTTGAAAAAGAAACTACTTTAGAAGTCCAAAAAACGAATACTGGACTAACCCAGCCTGTTAAAACTCCAGAAAAAGAAAAAAAGAAGAACATGACCTATATGGAGAAAAAGGAATTGGGAGAAATAGATGAAGTAATCGCAAAAACCGAATCACACTTAGAAAAAGTAGCTGAGCTAATGGCGAATATTGGTAGTGATTTTACAAAAGCACAGGAATTAATGAAGCAGGAAGCAGAATTAAACGAAAAGCTTGAGCAATTAATTGAGCGCTGGTCGTACCTCTCAGAGCTTGCCGAAAAAGAATGAGGTGATTGTGTTGAAAATTAAGGCGATTGAACCAACGCCAAGTCCAAATACAATGAAGATAATTTTATATCAAGAACTCCCAATGGGAAAAAGTCATAACTATAAAAAAGAAAACGCAACTGATGCACCAATCATCATACAGGATATCTTACACATTGAGGGCATTAAGGGCGTCTATCATGTGGCAGATTTTCTTGCTGTTGAAAGAAACGCGAAATACGATTGGAAGGAATTATTGCCAAAGGTCCGATTTGCCTTTGGTGAACTGGATGTAGAGGCGGCAGATACGAGAAAAGTGGATGAACACTTTGGTGAAATAAAGGTTGAAATTCAACTATTTAAAGATATTCCGTTGCAAGTGAAGCTTTCAGATGGTAACACTGAGCGTAGATTCGGGATGCCGGAATACTTCTTAAAAGCAAGAGAACAAGCCCAGCTTCCTGAAGATAATTATATTCTCCTTAGAAAATGGAGGAATGAAGGAGTCCGCTATGGGGACTTTGAGCAAATTGGACAGGATGTGGTAGAAGAATTAATTGCATCCTATCCAATGGAACGACTTGAAGAACTAGTCGAAAAAGCACAGGCAAATGAACCAAGCTTAGAACAAAAGACTAGACCTATCCGAATGAAAGTAACAGCTGAGGATTTAAATCATCCTGATTGGCAGATCCGTTACAAGGCTCTAGAACAAATGGAGGATCCTGAGTTGCAGGATTTACCAATACTCGAAAAAGCTATATTAGATGAGAAACCATCTATTCGAAGACTTGCTACTGTATACCTTGGTATGATTAAAGAAAAGAAAGTTTTACCTCTCCTATATAAGGCACTTAAAGACAAGACTGTAACAGTCAGACGAACAGCAGGCGATTGTTTATCTGATTTAGGCTTCCAAGAAGCACAAGAAGAGATGATGAAAGCACTGAAGGACCAAAGTAAATTAGTTCGTTGGCGGGCTGCAATGTTTTTATTTGAGGTTGGAGATGAAAAGGCACTAGCTGCATTAAAGGCTGCTGAGAATGATCAGGAATTTGAAGTGAGTATGCAAATTAAAATGGCCATCGAACGTATTGAGGGTGGGGAAGAAGCAAGAGGTTCTGTTTGGAAGCAAATGACAGAGGCGAGAAAAAACGAGGAATAATAGGATTAAATTGCAAACTCTTGATTAAGTATTGTATTCTAATAGGGATAAAGGGAAACGGAGTGATCAATTTTGTCAAATGCATATGAAGAATATATGAAACAAATGGTTTTACCAATGCGCCAAGAGTTGACTAGAGCAGGGTTCGAAGAGCTACAATCAGCAGAAGAAGTTGAGGAATTCATGGAAAATGCAAATGGTACGACACTTGTAGTGGTGAATTCAGTATGTGGTTGTGCGGCTGGTTTAGCGCGCCCTGCAGCAACTCAAGCTGTATTAAATAGTGAAAAAAAACCTGACCATTTAGTTACTGTTTTTGCTGGACAGGATAAAGAAGCTACTGCAAGAATGCGTGAGTTCTTTGAGGGGATTGAGCCATCTTCACCATCAATGGCTCTGTTAAAGGATAACAAGGTAGTTCATTTTATTCCAAGACATGATATTGAAGGTATGCCAATGGAAATGGTTATGCAAAATGTAATGAGTGCACTAGAGGCACATTGCTAAGGAGGATGTCATTCGACGTCCTTTTCTTTTTGGCTGTGTTAAAGAACAGTGTTGATTTTATACCCTGTTGATTGGAGCGGAAGGCGCGAAGACTCCTGTGGGAGTACGGTTCAGGGGAGACCCCGCAGGCGTGAGCGTCGAGGAGGCTCGCCGAAACGCCCACGGAAAGCGAAGCGGCTGGAGCGGAAATCAACAGACAAGTTTAACAAAGCCTTTTTTTAAGGGGTAAGTAGGATGATGACATGTTTATAACTACTGCAGGAAGAACCAATCAGCAAATGATTGAAAATGCTATTCATACAGCAAAAACTTTAGAAGTACCCTATGTGCCAAGAAGAAAGAAATCCATTTCACTTTTACAGGAAGAATGGGACAGTGGATGTCTTGTGGTAGGAAAGGAAAGAATTGAACTATTTGAAAAAGGGAGCACGCAGCCCTTCTTCTTCCATCCTAATTCTGCAATGTTCAGGATTAAGCGGTTGTTACAAGGGGATCACGATCCTTTTGCAGATATTGCTCAGCTTTCAAAAGGAATGACCGTTTTGGATTGCACACTTGGACTTTCATCAGATGCGATTGTAGCAAGCTTCCTCGTTGGGGAAGAAGGGAAGGTAATTGGAATAGAAGGGCAAAAATATTTGGCTTTCATTGTTCAGAAGGGGCTCCAAACATGGGATTCTAGTTTGGAAAGTATGAATGGGGCAATGGAAAGAATTGAAGTCGTTCATTCTTCTTCACTTGATTATTTGAAGAATCAGCCAAATGAATCTGTAGATTGTGTTTATTTTGATCCAATGTTTGAGGAAAGTGTCCTTGAGTCGGATGGAATAAAGGCTTTAGGTCAATTTGCAGTATACGACGATTTAACAGAAGAATTGTTACAGGAAGCAAATAGGGTAGCCAAAACTCGAATAATTTTAAAGGACCATTATAAAAGTACTCGATTTGAAAAGTACGGTTTTCAAGTAGTTAGGAGAAAAACGTCTAAATTTCACTTTGGTGTGATTGATAAATAAAGAACTGAAAGCTCTTCGCTTCAGTTCTTTATTTATTACAATATAAAAAATATTAAACTGGTTTTTTCCATTTTTCTAAAAAAAGAAGTATAATATTTTTTAAGATATTAAAAATTCTAGTAAATATAAACTTCAATAGAATAAGGTGTGAACTAGTGATGAACAAGTGGCTTCGTAAACCGTTATTTGTATTAATTTCTATTTTAACCTTTGGTCTTGTTACACCAACACAACTAATGAATTCTGTATATGCGGAGAACTTCAAAGATATAGATGCTTTTGAAGCGACGGCAGATAGAAATATTACTCGGCAAAATGGATTTTATGAAGAATTAGAGTTTAACCGGGAAGAGTTTATGGAACAATTAATAAAGCAGGCAGAAATTCAGTCTTACCAAAAGTTTGGAACAAAAATTAAGCCTGTAATAGAAGATGAATTTCGCGAAGTTATTTTGCCTAATATTGAATTGGCCATTGCACAAACGGCTGACCAATTCCCAGAAGAGGATTTGAAGACCCTTACCATTTCTGAACAGCCAGGTTCTGGTCTTTCAGAAAAAATATTTAATATTAAAAGCCGCTTAACAGGGGAAGATATTTTACGTTTCCATGTTAGACGTGACAATCCACCACAAGCAGGATACTGGTTTAATTTTCATTATCATACTATTTATGACGGCTATCAAAGCCATCATGAATTAGGAACAATCTATTGGGCTAAAAACACACCTCCTAAGTGGATGAGTTAGGTTAGCAATTGCGATTGAGAACAAAAAATTTTTTTATAATAAATGAAACCTTTTTATGAGAAACTCGTAAATAGACTATTACCTAAAATGGAGGAATGAAAAAATGGCAGTAAGTTTATCAAAAGGTCAAAAAGTTGATTTAACAAAAACAAATCCAGGATTAACGAATGTTGTAGTTGGACTTGGTTGGGACACTAATAAATATGACGGCGGAAATGACTTTGACTTGGATTCATCTGTTTTCCTTTTAGGAGAAAATGGAAAAGTAACCAATGAAACTGATTTTGTTTTTTACAATAATCCGCAAGGAGCAAACGGAGCCGTTGTACATACTGGTGACAATCGCACAGGTGCTGGTGATGGTGATGACGAACAGGTGAAAATTAATCTAACAACAGTTCCAGCAAACGTTCAGCGTATTGCGTTTACAATTACGATCCATGAAGCTGACAGCAGAAACCAAAATTTTGGTCAGGTTTCTAACTCCTATGCACGAATTTTTAATGAAGCAACAGGAGAAGAATTAATTCGCTATGATTTAGGGGAAGATTTCTCAATTGAAACTGCAATTGTTGTTGGCGAGTTGTATCGTCATAACGGTGAATGGAAATTTAGTGCAATCGGCAGTGGTTATCAAGGTGGATTAGCAGCGCTTGCAACTGACTTTGGTTTATCTGTAGGTTAATAATTTGAATGGAGAAGACCCAGGTGTACATGGGTCTTTTTACAAAATGTATACTTTATTTAAATACTGAGCTAAAGCGCCTGAGACTTCCTTATAATCCAAGGGCGCTTATGCTTTTCTACTCTAGGAGGAATTTTTTTAATGTCTGTTTTAAATCATATCTTAGATACATATTCTCAATTTTTTAATTGGAGTATGTGGGCAGAAGTATTAACAAATCCTGTAAGCTGGGGCTTGATTGGTACACTGGTTATTCTAGAAGGCTTACTATCAGCTGATAACGCGCTTGTTCTAGCAGTAATGGTTAAGCACCTGCCACCTGAAAAACGAAAGAAAGCTCTATTCTATGGATTATTAGGTGCCTATGCTTTCCGCTTCATTGCAATCGGAATTGGTGTATTCCTAATTAAGCTTTGGTGGGTAAAAATATTGGGAGCAGGCTATCTTGCATGGTTATCAATCAAGTACTTTATTGATAAACGAAAAGGTTCCGGAGGGGACGATGAAGAGGCTGAGGGCTTAAATCAAAGTGGTGTGCTTATTCGCCTATTCGGTACTTTCTGGGGAACAGTTGTAGCGGTTGAATTAATGGATATTGCCTTCTCTGTGGACAGTGTTCTAGCTGCCTTTGGTGTAAGTGAACAGGTTTGGGTATTACTAGTTGGAGGTATGCTTGGCGTATTAATGATGCGAGGAGTTGCAGGTGTATTCTTAACCTTGATAGACCGTGTACCTGAGCTTGAAACGACAGCATATATCTTAATTTTAATTATTGCCTTAAAGATGCTTCTAGCTGTATTCCATATAGATATGGGACATTTAACGTTCTTTATAATCTTATTAGTGACATTTGGAGCTACATTTGTCGTTCACTTTATGAATAAAAAGAAAGAAGAAAGTAAAGGCAATTAATTAATTTTATAATAATATTAAAAGGGGAGCTGACGAAAGTCTGTTTCCTTTATTTTTTACCTTATAACGAGGAGAAATAAAATGAATTTTTTTACCTATTTCTACGAGGAGGAGCTTAATCGTTTCTTCTATAAAAGACCTCAAACCTTTAATAAATACACTAATCGTGAGCTGTTGTCATATGGATTAGGAGCAACCCTTTACATGCCGGCAACACGCCCAAACATCCATCAAGAGATTCTTTCAAAAAAGCATGAGGGATTAACCTCGCTTGTTATTGATCTTGAAGATGCAGTGGGGGATAACGAGGTTGATAGAGCTGAAATGCTTCTTATGACGGAGTTGCTTAAACTATATGGAGAATTGAATAAAGGATTTTTAAGTTTTGTAGACTTACCGTTGATGTTTATCAGGGTTCGTAATATTGAGCAATTTAGGAGAGTAAATGAACAATTAGGAGAAGCGACCAAGCTTCTTACAGGGGTCGTTTTACCAAAGTTCACTGCAGAACGTAGTGAAGAATTATTAACTGAGGTCCTAAAAATTCATTCAAACGAGCACCCCTTTTATGCAATGCCAATCCTAGAGACAGCAACAGTCATCCAAAAGGAAACAAGAATGGAAGAATTAATGAATATTAAGCACCTACTCGACCGGTATAAGGAAAATATTCTGAATGTTCGAATAGGGGCGACTGACTTCTGTGGGTTATATGGGATTAGAAGAAGTGCTGACACAACCGTATATGATATTGCTGTATTAAGAGATTGCATTTCAGATATAATAAATGTTTTTCAGAGATTTGATTGCCCATATGTTGTATCAGGGCCGGTATGGGAATACTTTTCAGCTAAAAAAAGAATGTTAAAGCCACAGCTAAGGCAAACCCCTTTCCGTGAACGATATGGTGATGAAGGGCTGAAGTGGAGAGCCCAATTAATAGATGAGAATACAGATGGTTTCATTCGGGAAGTCCTTATGGATATCGCAAACGGTTTGACAGGAAAGACGATTATCCATCCCTCACATATTAAAATAGTTCAAGCTCTTAATGTAGTTTCCTATGAGGAATATATGGATGCGAAAAATATAATTGAAGCAGCAACGGGAGATATTGGAGTGTTTAAAAGTGACTTTTCTAATAAAATGAACGAGATAAAGCCTCACTATTACTGGGCAAAAAAAATGATCTTAAAATCACAGCTTTACGGGGTGTTACATGAAGAATTCACAACCATTGACCTTATCAAAAAAGAAGTATACGTTTAATATCCTTGATGCGATTGAAACGGAAGTAGAAATAGAAAAAAATATGTACAATTTACCGATTGATGAGCTTTTTACCATGGCTGCGAGAATCAACAAAAAGCGCTCGTTCCTATTCGTAAGCAAAGTATTAGGCAAACATTTACCCATTCTACCATATAAGGGTATGCTGACGGCCGCTTTATTAGCTGTTAGATACATGGAATCGGTCAAAGGGTTACATTGTGGGGAAAAAGAAGAGCTAGTGTCCTTATTTATAAATGAAGGAGAAACATACAACCATCTTCCGTTTGTGCCAAATTCGATTCAACCTGTCGTAATTGGGTTTGCAGAAACGGCAACTGCACTCGGTCATGCTTTCTTTGATTGTTTCTATACAGCTGAATTCTTTCATACAACAAGAGAGGAAATGCGGGAGGAAAATCCAAACGTCACTTTTGAGGAAGAACATTCACATGCAACCTCCCACCGGTGCTACATTCCAATTAATATGATTAATAACCAACGGGAAATTATTCTTGTAGACGATGAAATAACAACTGGGAAAACAGCATTAAATATCATCCAGTCTATTCATGCAAATTACCCAAGAGAAGAATATACAGTTGTTTCCATATTGGATTGGCGTTCACAAGAAAATAAAAATAGATTTAAACAGCTTGAGAACGAACTGGGTATAAAGATTCACGTGGTAAGTCTAGTAGCTGGCCATGTACAAATTAAGCAGCATAAAGAAATTATTAGTCAAACTCCTGGAAATAATGGGAATAATAAGGCGGAGCAGTCAGTCGAATTTCTGCAATTGTCTTCTTTGTTTACCCCAGTCCCCTCTTCCTCTAAGACGATTGGGAATAAGGCACCATATATCCAAGAAACGGGTCGTTTTGGTCTCCGTAGTTATGAAAACTCTTTTCATGAAAAAATATCAGAGGCAGCTTGTTACTTAGAGCAAAAAAGGACAGGTGAAAAAACGCTTTGTTTAGGTACAGGAGAGTTTATGTATCTTCCTATGCTGCTTGCTTCTAAGATGGGAAAGGGTGTGTATTATCACTCCACCACTAGAAGTCCAATACATGTAGAAAACAAAATGGGATACGGGGCTCAGTTCGGTTTGACATTTCCCAATCCAGAAGATTTAACAGTTACAAATTTTGTTTATAACATTCCACCAGATTATTATGATGAAATATTTATTTTTTTTGAGAGAGAAGTAGAGTTAGAGAATCTCCAGCCCTTACTAACCGAACTTAAACGTATAGGGGCGCCATCAATAAAGATCGTCTTTTTTTCTAAAAGTTAGAGGTGAAAGAAATGCAAAAAACAGTCAATAAGCCTGCAAAAATGGGGACATACCATGAAGATGATGTGCTTTTCTTACTTAAAGATTTAAGTGAAATAAAGCTTGAGGACTCAACAGCAAACCGGGAACTGATGGTTCAATCAGGGATGCATTATAGCGAATCATTACCTATCGAGTACCAGCCTCCAGAAGAATATGTTGATTTATTCTGGAAAACATTGATGGAATACAAACAAAAAGTGGCTTTGTGTGTAGGGATTGTGGCGGAACAAATCTACCAAATAAAAGAGAATAAGACTGTTCTCGTTTCTTTAGCACGAGCCGGAACTCCAGTAGGAATATTGATTAAGAGATATCTTAAATTCCGATACAATGTATCTTTGCCCCATTATAGTATCTCTATTATCAGAGATCGGGGAATCGATGAAAAAGCCCTTCAGTATATTATCAGCGAGCATCCAGATGGTGCCATTCAATTTGTTGACGGCTGGACAGGAAAAGGGGCCATTTCGATTGAATTAACAAAGGCCTGTCAGGAATTTGAACGAAAATACGGGACAAAGCTTGATGATACACTTGCTGTTATTGCAGATCCAGGCTACTGTACAACTCTATTTGGTACGAGGGAGGATTTCTTGATTCCGAGTGCATGTTTAAATTCAACTGTTTCCGGTCTTGTTAGTAGGACTGTACTAAATAAAACATACATTGGAACAGACGATTTTCACGGAGCTAAATTTTACAGGGATTTGCTTCCGGCTGATGTTTCAAATGAATTTATCCATCTAATCTCTACTGAGTTTTCTACGATTTGGGAGGAAGCGGCCGATATTTCATCGCAGAAGAAACACGAAAAAATAGAAACGGGATTTCTAGGGATGCAGGATGTAATGAAAATCCAAGCAGAATTTGCCATTGAGAACGCACATTATATAAAACCTGGAGTAGGAGAAACAACGAGGGTTCTTCTGCGAAGGGTTCCATGGAAAATTCTCATGCGTGATCCTTCAAGCCCATTTGTTAAACACATTCTCATGCTTGCCGAGGAAAAAGGGGTTGAGGTCGTGGAATATCCTGAGTTACGTTATTTATGCTGCGGCATAATTAAGTCAGTGAAGGAGAATAAAAAATGATAGTTGCTTCTGACCTTGACCGAACCATCATTTATTCAAAAAGAGCAATGGCTGATCTAGAAGAACAACCAGAAGGGCAATTGAAGCTGGTAGAAATAAAAGATGGTGAACAGGTTGCCTTTATGACAGAAGCAGCCTTATTTGCCCTTGAAATGATTTCTCAGAAAAGCTTGTTTATTCCAGTTACAACGAGGACAACAGACCAGTTTAACAGATTATCTATTTTTAAAAACAAGATTGAATTCAAATATGCGATAACTACTAATGGGGCTGTTATTTTAGAACATGGAAAGCCTATAGAGGGATGGACAGAGTATGTGAAAAATAGATTGAGAATGGAATCCGCTTTAGAAGAGGAACTACTGTCTATTTTTCAAAGAGAGGGTATCCGTTTTGATGGGATAAAAAAGCAGGCAGGGAAGCTTTTTTTCTATTTTATTTTAAATAGCCTTCCATCAACAGTCGAATTGCAATTAATCAATGATTTAGTCGGAAAGGTTGGCTGGAGAATTTCACTACAGGGGAGAAAACTATATTTTATTCCGCTGGCAATTAGTAAAGGAAGTGCACTTGAATATCTCTGTCAAACTGAAGGAACCAAAGCAATAGCAGGTGCAGGGGACTCCATTTTAGATTGGGATTTTCTACAGAAATGTCAATATCGGTTCGTTCCCAACCATGGTGAGCTTGCTAAGGCGACAGATACGAGTGATCTTATTTTTACTAAAAGTCGTGGGGTATGTGCGGGTGAAGAAATTCTCCAACAGGTTTTAGAACTGTTGCCTCTTAAAGTTTAATTCTTTTTCATTAACCTATTAAAAACAAAAAAGTATAGGCAGGCAAATAGACTGTAAAAAGCAAAAAAGAAAAGAATGGACATAACAAGTGAATGCATAACGGGGAAAAGAAGCAGGGTAAAGATGATACTGAAAACAAATAAGTCCAAGTAAATAAATAAATCAGATACCATTACTTCCATTACCGTATTTAATTCCTCTTGCAATTGCTCCATCCTTGGACGTTTATAGAGAAATCTCATTCGAGTCACCTACTTTAGTATGAGTACTCAAATAGTATGTAAGGACAAGAAAAAAGGTGAAAAATGAAGAGATTACTTAAATAACGAAACATTTTTGAGACACATTCGTATTAACAAATGAACCAATTAAATAACTGTGATATGATGGTAAGGAACCTTACATAATTTTCTATTATTATGCAGAAGTGCTAAAGTGCTGAAGCAGGACAAAGTATATAAATCTTCTTTGGAAAATAAGCTTTCGCTTCTAGAGGGAAGGGATTATGAATGTATCCACCATTAAATCAATTGAACGTCCGTCCTATATCCCTAACGTATGAAAATTGGTTTGATCTGTTAAAAAAAACCTTACCAGAACGGCCCCTTTTTTCATTACAAAATGGAACCATCCAGATCGGGCAAGTATTAGGTAAATTTCTAGGGATTCCAATTGACACGGATGAATACTACAACCAGTTATTTAATTATGTAAACTCGGAAGAATGGGGGTTACGGTTATTAAGTGAGGATTCACTTGATAAAACAATAAATAACACGTATTTTCAGTCCATTCAAAAAGTGATTAATATTAATCAGGAGCAAAAATTGTCAATTAACCGCTTTGCAGCCTTTCTTGATGGAGAACAACTTTTGTTAAAGTCAAAAGTACCGGTCATTCACCGGAAATTAAGGGAAGCGATGATTGCCACACTTGAATTGTACGCTACCCTTGAGAAGGATGGGCTTAAGAATCACGAACTAAGGCGAGTTCTCGTTGATGTGGTGAAGTGGTCAATCAATCATTTACAGTCAGAATTAGACCATGCGGATCCTGAGAGGGCCATGCCCAAATATCTGTGGTATGGCAAGTTTAAGAAAAGTCACCAATATTTTTTATATTATTTAATAAAGCTTGGCTGTGATATCGTCGTTTTTGATCCTGAGGGTAAAGATATACTAGCAGGTTACGTTTCAGAACCCGTCTTCACTCATCACTATCCAAATAGACTTCCTGCCGAGACCTTTCCTAAGGAAAGAAGGAACAGGAAATCAACGGTTGCTTATCGGGCCTCAAAAGAGATTGAGACGATTTTAAACCAAGAAGGATCCGGACTTTATAAACCATGGCAGTTAAGGGAATACACCCCATCTTCCATTACGTTAAAAACTACATATGATGAGCTATTTATCCTTTGTAAAGAGATAGCAATGATCCGTCCAGATTTTAAGGTAGGTGAAGGACAAGTTAAGATTCCCTCTATTTTTGCAAAAGTCCAGGGTGTTAGTAAGAATCGCAAAGAATATTGGGACCGCCTTCAATCTCTTAGTCAGTTGGAGCACAGTTACCTCATTCGACAACTGCCATTTACGATGCAGAGTACCAGTGATTTTCGCTTCCATTACCGGAATGCCCTTGGGAAGGATGGCTTGCTAGAACCTGAAAAAATGATGCAGGCACACTATTGGCCCTATTCATTCTTAGCATCTGGATTACAAAAGGGAATCGCTCATGCAATTAGGAAAATCTGTGAGAAACCAGGTTTAAAGCTTTTGCCGATGGAAAGTTTAGAAGATGTGAAAATGTATTTGTTTACTCAGGCTCAATTTATGCCAAAAAAGATCATTCAATTGCTTGAGAGATTTGATTATTCCCAGCAGGTTCCTAAATTGATTATCTTTAATAATGAATTATCCGGCATGCTTTCAAGGTCGGATACAGCATTGCTTCTGCTCTTAAATCAATTTGGGATAGATATCATCCTTTATAATCCACCAGGCCATAATGACATTGAAAATTATATCGATGAACGATTATTCGATAAACACTGGCTTGATGAAATGGTCTTTGATTTGGAATATAAAGAGCCTTCTGTTTTTAAAAAGGGGCTTTTTCAAGGAATACTAAAAAACTTAAGGGGAGATTAAGTAGTGACTTTACCTTCAAATCAATCTAGCGGCATGATGCCAGTAAGCGATAATGACAAACTATCAGAAACAAAAGCTTCTGATATCAAGCTAGCACTCCGTAAAGAACCAGAAGTTCAAAATTTAGTCCGTTCGATTGATGAGCGAGACCAAATTCAAGTTTTGGAATTTGGGAAAGAACCAGCCGTGCAAATTTCTCGCTTTTCCGATCAGATTCTCAGCAATATGCGGACAACAAAAGTAGAAGATTCTGGGGAACTTCTGAAACAACTTGGACGCATCATGGATAAATTTGATGCTAAGGACTTTCAAAAGACATCTGGTGGTATTTTCGGAAAGCTATTTAAAAAGGGCGAAAAAATGGTAGAAAAGCTTTTTGGAAAATACCAGACGATGGGCTCTGAAATCGACAAGATTTATATCGAAATCTCCAAATACCAGCATGAGATGGTTGATTCAACCAATATGCTTGAACAAATGTATGAGCAAAACTACCAATACTATTTGACACTTGAAAAGTACATTGTTGCGGGTGAAATGAAAGTAGAGGAGCTGAAGAACATTCAGCTACCACAGCTAGAATCACGGGTTGCATCAGGAGATCAATTGGCATCCATGCAGTTAGATACATTAAAAAATGCCATCGAGCTACTAGAACAGAGAATATATGACCTAGAAATGGCGAAAATGGTGTCGCTACAGACAGCACCACAAATACGATTATTGCAAAGAGGGAATACAAAGCTGATAGGAAAAATTAATTCAGCGTTTGTGACGACGATCCCTATTTTTAAAAATGGATTAATTCAAGCAGTTGCAGCGAAGCGTCAGAAGCTTGTTGCTGATTCTATGAGTGAGCTTGACCGCAGAACCAATGAAATGCTGCTTAAAAATGCTCAGAATATTTCACAACAGAGCACTGATATTGCAAGGTTAGCAGGCGCTCCAAGCATTAAAATTGAAACAATTGAAGAGTCTTGGAATATCATCATCAAGGGTATGCAGGAAACAAAGGCGATTGAAGAAGAAAATAAACGGTTGCGTGTGGAAGGTACAAAACGCTTAGAACAGTTACAGGAAAATTTTAAGAGATTGAAACAATCATAATTATTTTTATTGTGATAATTTAAAAAATCTAATTTGAGGTGAATGACATGGCTATTAACTTACAAAAAGGGCAGCGAGTGGATTTAACGAAAGGAAATCCAGGACTTACTAAAATTCTGGTAGGATTAGGTTGGGATCCAGTTCAAAGCGGAGGGGGAGGCGGCTTGTTTGGCGGTTTATTCGGCGGCGGCAGTGCTCCAAATGTTGACTGTGATGCGTCAGTTATTATGCTTGGTTCGAATGATAAGCTTCAGAATAATAAAGATGTTATCTATTTTGGTAATTTACGAAGCAATGACGGAAGTGTTCAACACTCCGGGGACAACCTAACTGGGGACGGAGACGGTGATGACGAGCAGGTAATGATTGACCTAAGTAGAGTGCCGTCAAATATACAGAAACTCGTATTCGTTGTTAATATTTATGACTGTGTGAAAAGAAAACAGCATTTTGGAATGATTCAAAATGCATTCATTAGGGTAGTAAATCCATCTAATAACCAGGAACTGATCCATTATAATCTAACTGACAATTACAGTGGATTAACATGTCTTGTGACAGGTGAACTATACCGACATGGAAATGAATGGAAGTTCGCTGCGATTGGCAGTGGTACTAATGCAGCTAGCCTTAGTGAAGTGGTTCGTTCTTATAGTTAATTTGTTATTATTGTCAAAATGAGGTGATACGTTTGGGAATTAATTTATCAAAAGGACAAAGAATCGACTTAACGAAAACAAATCCCGGATTAACGAAGGTCATCATCGGTCTTGGCTGGGATACAAATCGCTATCATGGCGGAAATGATTTTGATCTTGATGCATCGGCATTTTTAGCAGATGCCAACAGCAGGGTGACGGAAGATCTGGACTTTATTTTTTACAATAACTTGGTGCATACCTCAGGTGCCGTTGAACATACTGGCGACAACCGCACGGGTGAGGGTGACGGGGATGATGAGCAAATTAAGATTGATTTTAGTAAGGTTCCATCCCATATTAGTCGGATTGCCATTACTGTAACCATCCATGATGCTGAAGCGAGAAACCAGAATTTTGGCCAAGTCAGTAATGCCTTTGCTCGGGTAGTCGACGAAGAAACAAATCGTGAAATTCTAAGATTTGACCTGGGTGAAGACTTTTCTGTTGAAACTGCTGTTGTGATTTGTGAGCTTTATCGTCACAATGGTGATTGGAAATTCAATGCAGTAGGTAGTGGTTTTGCAGGAGGCTTGGCTGCCCTCTGTAGAAACTTTGGATTAGAAGTATAAATATAAAAACTAGAGGCGGGCATTGTGCAAGCCTCTTTTCTTTGGAATGCACCGAAAACATTTCTATTTAATGACCAACTTCATTAAACTTCCGGAAAATTTTTATGTTAAAATGAAAAAATATGAATGTCAGGAAGGGGAGTGTACGAAGTGAAGCAATATTTAGAGTTATGTGAGCATGTATTAAAGAATGGTACCGTTAAAGGGGACCGAACGGGGACTGGAACGGTTAGTACGTTTGGGTATCAAATGAGATTTAATTTAGAGGACGGATTTCCACTAGTAACTACAAAAAAACTACATCTAAAATCTATTATTTATGAATTGCTATGGTTTTTAAAAGGCGATACCAATGTTCGTTACCTTCAGGAAAATGGGGTACGAATATGGAATGAATGGGCAGATGAATTTGGGGAGCTAGGACCTGTATATGGACACCAATGGAGGTCATGGACAGGCGCAGACGGAAAAACAGTGGATCAGATTAGTGAGCTAATCCATCAGATAAAAACAAATCCAAACTCAAGAAGACTATTGGTCAATGCCTGGAATGTCGCAGAAATTGACCATATGGCATTACCTCCGTGTCATTGTATGTTCCAATTTTATGTTGCTGATGGAAAGTTATCCTGTCAGTTATACCAACGCTCAGCGGATGTATTTCTTGGAGTTCCATTCAATATTGCTTCCTACGCACTTTTAACATATATGATTGCTCAAGTGTGTGATTTAAAGCCTGGTGAATTTATTCATACCTTTGGAGATGTTCATATTTATCAAAATCATCTAGAACAAATCAAGCTCCAATTAGGAAGAGAGCCAAAGAGGCTGCCAACTCTGAAAATCAATCCTAATGTAAAGGATATTTTTTCTTTTGAATTTGAAGATTTTACTTTAGAGGGATATGAAGCTCACCCACACATCAAAGGGGTTGTCAGTGTATGATTTCTTTTATCGTTGCAATGGACGAAAATAGAACGATTGGAAGAGAAAATCAGTTACCCTGGCATTTACCGGAAGACTTAAAATTTTTTAAGAAGGTGACGATGGGTCACCCAATTGCAATGGGGAGAAAAACGCACGAGAGTATAGGTCGTGTCCTACCAGGCAGGGAGAATATTGTAATTACCCGTCAGGAAGGCTACCAAAGCGCAGGCTGTACGATGTTTTACTCGGTTGAGGAGTTTGTGAACTATTGCCGAGATGTGGACGATGAAATATTTGTCATTGGAGGAGCGGAAATTTTCCGTGAGGCATTTCCCTATGTTGACTGCTTGTATCTAACGCTAATACATGAGACATTTGAAGGAGATACATACTTTCCTCCATTTGACCTAAGTCAGTGGGAGCTTACATCCTGCGAAAAAGGGCCAAAAAACGAAAAAAACCCATATGATTATGAATTTAGAATCTATAAAAGGAAGATTTAGATAAATAAGAGCATCCAAGGCTTCAATAATAAAGGCTGTGTTAAGGAACAGTGTTGAATTGTCTACCCTGTTGATTGGAGCGGAAGGCGCGAAGACTCCTGTGGGAGTACGGTTCAGGGGAGACCCCGCAGGCGCAAGCGCCGAGGAGGCTCGCCGAAACGCCCACGGAAAGCGAAGTGCCTGGAGCGTAAATCAACAGACAAGTTTAACAAAGCCATAATAAAAAATAAGCATCAGCAATTTTTGCTGGTGCTTTCTTTTCTCTATTAAAAATAGGAACCATTCACTTCGTAATCGGTTAATTTCGCAAGCATACCTCTAAATTCATGTGGATGGCAAAACTCTTCTTCATGAAAGTGCTTTTTCACCCAAGCAATTAACTCATTTGAGCTATTAAAATATTCCCCACTTCGATCACTTTTTCGAATGGTGTATCTGCCATTGTCATCATCAATAGTTACCTCAACAGGGAGAGCTCCATCAAAACTGCATAGTGAAAATTCCATCCTCATCACATCCATTCCTTATAATTTCCTTTAGTATATGTCCTTATGGTTCAAATTATATGCAAAAAAAGTATAGTTGTCAAAATATTTTAAAAATTCTATCATAAAAATGGTCATTGACTTAAATAGAGGTAATTGTTAAATTGTCTATAGTGTTATAAAACAAAGTTGGAAATGCTAAAAATCACTCTGCTGTTAGTTTTACACGATTTTGTGAATTTACTATGAATTTTGTTGGATATTTAACGCAAATTGGTTTTTCAATACTATAATCATAGTAGAAATATACAACACTTGAAGGGGATGTAAATCCATGTTTTCAAATATCGGAGTACCCGGACTAATTTTGATTTTAACTCTTGCTCTAATCATTTTTGGACCAAAGAAGCTTCCAGAAATTGGACGTGCGTTTGGGCAAACATTAAAGGAATTTAAAAAGTCGACACGTGAACTTACAGACGATGTAATGAAGGATATTGACGAAGAAAAGAAAAACTTGACAAAATAAGGTGTAAGATTTCTTGTCTTGCACCTTTTCTTCTCGGAATTTTAACTATAAAAACATGAAAAAGCTTGTAAATAAAATGCAGAACAAGAAACATTTTCAACCTTTGAAATTGGTAGGGGAAGTACATGGAAGATAAAGAATTAAATTTAGTTGACCACTTGGAAGAACTACGTAAGCGGATTATTATTTGCGCACTCGCTTTTATCGCCTTTTTTGCCATAGGTTTTATTTATGTGGATGATATTTATAAATGGTTCGTTCGCGACCTTGAAGTGAAATTAATGGTACTTGGACCAAGTGACATTATTTGGATTTATTTTATGTTAGCGACTGTTGTAGCAGTTGCTGGGACGATACCGGTTCTAGCATTGCAAATCTGGTTGTTTGTAAAACCAGCTTTAAGACCAGTAGAAAGAAGAATCACTCTTTCATACGTACCAGCCTTATTCTTTTTATTTTTAATTGGTCTTTCATTTGGGTATTTTGTTATTTTTCCAATGGTTCTTAAATTCTTAGTGAATATTGGCGGTGATATGTTTGTAACCAATTTCACGGCGGATCGCTATTTTAGTTTTATTATGAATATGACATTACCATTTGGGGTGTTGTTTGAACTCCCGGTTGTTGTAATGTTTTTAACCTCACTTGGAATTATTAATCCGTTTGTATTGGCAAAGATACGGAAGTATGCCTACTTTGTTCTTATTATTATAGCTGTGGTAATTACACCTCCTGACTTTATGTCCGATTTTGTTGTAACCCTGCCACTGTTAATGCTTTATGAAATTAGTATTAACCTTTCTAAATTTGTTTACCGAAAACGGTTAAAGAAACAAAAGGAAGATGAATTAATAGAAGCATAGGAATATGTAAAGACCTTAAGGGATCAATTCTCTTAAGGTCTTTTTTTATTGGATGTATTTTCCATTATTTTCAACTTATTAAAAGAAAATATTGTAAAAATGCAGTTAAGGATACTTTGTGTACTTTTTTGAAAATTCAAGACGAATGGCCTAGTGTTATACTACAATTTCCTTGAAATCAAGTATTTTTTATTTTCATGATAAGTGGAGGGGAAAGCGGATGAAGAGACAGAAAACAGTATACGAAGCCGCGATCGACCATGGCTTTAGCAGGCGAGACTTTCTAAAAATGTGTACTGCACTTGCTGCTACATTAGGTCTAGAATTCACGCAGTCTGATCAAGTGGTGAATGCCATGGAAACAAAATCAAGAGTACCAGTTGTATGGCTGCAGTTCCAAGATTGCACGGGTTGTTCCGAATCTTTCATACGATCATCACAACCAAAGACTGAAAGCGTTTTACTCGAAATGATCTCACTGGAATATTCAGAAGTGCTTTCCGCAGCTTCAGGGCATCAGGTTGAAGCTTCCATGAAACAAGTATTAAAGGATTATAAAGGGGAGTACATTCTAGCTGTTGAAGGAAGTATACCTGATGATGATGCGTTCTTAACTGTTGCAGGACAATCGGCAAAAGAAACCTTCCTAGAAATGGCAGCAGGGGCAAAGGCTATTGTCGCTTATGGTTCATGTTCGTCATGGGGAGGCATCGCTGCTGCATATCCAAATCCAACGGGTGCCAAGCCAGTTACAAGCTTTGTAAAAGATACTCCAACTATTCTTGTACCGGGATGTCCGCCTATTTCAGAAGTAATGACGGGTGTAATTGCTCACTTTATTACATTTGGAAAATTACCAGAATTGGATCAGTTCGGACGCCCAAAAGCTTTCTATCGTCACCGTATACATGATAAATGCAATAGACGAGCCTTTTTCGATGCGGGATTATTTGTGGAATCGTTCGACGATGAAGGGGCTAAACAAGGTTATTGCTTATATAAAGTGGGGTGTAAAGGTCCAACCACCTATAACTCTTGTGCAGAAATGCGCTGGAATGGTGGGGTTAGCTATCCGATTCAATCCGGTAATCCTTGCTTTGGATGTTCAGAAAAAGATTTCTGGGATAATGGTCCATTCTATACAAGAAGAGCGAAAATACCAGGAACGCAAACAACAATTGAACCTGATGAGGTCGGGTTAGCAGCCATTGGATTAACAGCAGCTGGTATTGCTGTTCATGCAACTGGAACGGTAATAAAGAAGAAGAGAGACGACAAACGGGGTGAGGAAGAATGAGTGAACGAATAGTAGTAGACCCAATAACAAGAATAGAAGGTCACCTTCGTGTAGAAGTAGATGTAGATGAAAAAGGTGTAATTAAGGAAGCGTATAGTTCAGGAACAGCTGTCCGTGGTCTTGAGTTGATTGTAAAGGAACGAGACCCAAGGGATGTCTGGGCATATGTGCAGCGTATTTGTGGTGTTTGTACGACAGTACATGCATTAGCATCCATTCGTTCTGTTGAAGATGCCTTAAAAATAAAGATTCCGAGAAATGCCCATTTAATAAGAGACATAATGAATGAAGCGTTATTTGTTCATGACCATATCGTCCATTTCTATCACCTTCATGCATTGGATTGGGTAGATGTTGTAAGTGCAATCAGTGCCAATCCCGCAGAGACATCTAAGCTGGCTCAATCCATTTCAAGCTGGCCAAAGTCATCGCCAGGATACTTCACAGATGTGCAAAACAAAGTAAAAAAACTGGTTGAAAGTGGTCAACTAGGTATTTTTGCAAACGGTTATTGGGGGCACAAAGCCTATAAACTTCCACCTGAAGTAAATCTATTGGCTGTTGCTCACTACCTGGAAGCATTAGATTGGCAGAAGGAAATCGTTAAAATTCATACCATTTTTGGCGGCAAAAATCCTCATCCGCATTATGTCGTTGGTGGAATGGCGACTCCTCTCGATATTGATAGCGATAATGGAGTCCATGCTGAACGACTCATGCATGTATCACAATTAATTGATCAAGCCCGGGAATTTGTGAATCAAGTATATATTCCTGACTTACTCGCTATCGGTTCCTTTTATAAGGATTGGACGTATGGCGGCGGCTTAAATAATTATCTTTGCTATGGAGATTTCTCTACAGGAGACATCTATGATACAAAGCTATATCGCATGCCAAGAGGAATTGTTTTAAATGGCAATTTGAATGAAGTGTTGGATGTTGATTTAAAGGATCCTAAACATGTTCAGGAGTTTATTGACCACTCCTGGTATACCTACGATGGAAATGAAGGCGGAAAAGGTAAGCATCCATTCGAAGGAGAAACAACTTTTAATTACACAGGACCGAAAGCACCGTTTAAAACATTGGATACTGACAAACAGTATAGCTGGCTAAAGGCACCGCGCTGGAAAGAGCATCCAATGGAAACAGGACCACTTGCAAGGATGATCGTAGGTTATGCAGCTGGAAAAGAAGAGATTGTAAATATCGTAGATGAAACATTGAAAAAGCTGGATTTACCAATCACAGCCTTACAATCAGCATTAGGACGTACCGTTGCCAGGGGACTTGAAACGGTGTTAATTTCCGGATGGTTGCGTAATGACATGGATGAATTATTAAAAAATGTGAAAAGCGGAAACCAAACGACCTTTGATCGGACTAAATGGGAACCAAGTACGTGGCCGGAACGTGCCAAAGGCGTAGGCTGGATGGAAGCACCACGCGGCGCACTTGGCCATTGGATTGATATCAAGGATGGAAAAACACATAACTACCAGGCCGTTGTTCCTTCTACATGGAATGCCTCACCTCGTGATCATAAAAACAATATTGGGGCATATGAGGCAGCGCTTAAAGGAACACCGATGTTGAATAAGGAACAGCCATTAGAAATTATGAGGATAATCCATTCGTTTGACCCTTGTCTTGCATGTGCTGTCCACTTAACCGATTTGGAAACTAATAATACGACCGAAATTCGATTAGGTTAGGAGTGAAACAAATGGCCGCGCCAAACTTACCGACTCAAACGCCGGGGCCGTTCCCTGATAAACCGGTGATCAACAGCGAGAATTCGTTTCACACAGAAAGATCAATTGTCTATAAAGAAGTAAAAAATGAAGTCAGAGCCTATGTTTGGGAATTACCGGTGAGGATTTTCCACTGGTTAAATATGTTCGCCATCATTGTATTAATGGGAACGGGGATTTACATTGGTAAACCGTTTGCATCGGCTGGAATCCCGGAAGAGGCCTACTTTTCAAATTTGATGGGCTGGATGCGCTATATTCACTTTTTTGCTGCCTTCTTATTCGTAGTGAATCTTCTATTCCGTTTGTATTGGGTTGCTGTAGGGAATAAGTTTGCCACCTCTAATCCACTTAGATGGATATTTTGGAAGGAAGTTTTTGAAACTATTAAATTCTATTTATTTTTAAAAAATAAAAAGCCCCATTATGTTGGGCATAACCCGCTGGCACAATTAAGTTATTGGATCTTTATTGGACTTGGTTCCTGGATTGTCATGCTGACAGGATTTTATATGTACTTTGAACCGCAGCAAGAGTCATTTTGGGCAAAAGTGTTTGTCTGGGTGCCGTATTTATTTGGTGGCGAGAGTTATACGCTTCGCTCGTGGCATCATCTAGCAGCATGGGGCTTTATGTTATTTACCCTTATACATGTATATATGGCTTTCCGCGATGACTATCTTGAGCGAAATGGTTCCATCTCATCTATGATTACAGGCTACAAAACAACGACGAAGAAATCAGTAGGTGAAAAGGATGACAAATAGAAAGGTAGAATCAAAGATTACAATTCTAGGAATTGGCAACACCCTCTTTTCTGACGAGGGTGTTGGCATCCACCTTTTGCCTTTATTAGAGGAAGCACTAAAGGAAGTTGATCAGGTCGAAATTATAGAGGGTTTAACTGATGGCATGAGACTTCTGGGTCCAGTGGAGGAAGCCGAAAATCTTATCATTATTGATGCCATCAATGCCGGGAAAGGGGGTGGCACAATTATCTCACTTGTTGGGGAGGAAATTCCGGCTTATTTTGGTATCAAGATGTCCATTCACCAATTAGGCTTCCAAGAGGTATTGTTAGCGGCCAAAATGAGGGATCGTTATCCTAAGCAAGTTGTTATGTTGGGCATGCAGCCAACGTCACTTGAATTAGGAGTAGAGTTAACGGAAACCAACCGACAGAAACTGGGTGAACTGGCAAATGCCGTAATAGAGCAGGTGCATAACTGGAGAAATGTCTCATGAGACGGGGGGATTTCATAAAGGAAATGGGCAGCAGTCTTTTCCAAACGGTGAAATCTGTTTATGAGCCTTTTATTAGTGAGGATTTGGAAAAAGTAGAGTCAGCAGCAGATCGCGCTCTTGGGATTAGATGGGTTCCATTTATTAAAGAAAGTGAACTTTTTTCGGAGCTAGAATTGAAGTTTATAGGTGGGAAACCGGTAATAGTACTTCGGAATGGTACGAACATGCAGGCAATGGATGGAGTGTGTCCTGTATGTTCGAATATTATTATTCTAACAACACTATATTCAAGTGGAAAATGTTTGAATTGTCAAAAAGAATACAATTTTAAGACACAGTCAGGTGAGTTGCAGCTTGCTTCCTTTCCAATAAAAAGGAAGGAAGATATATATTATATTGGGTTTCAGAAGTATGAAAAGAAATCGGGTGGTAGTCATGCATGAATTGTCATTGATGGGAGATATTCTTCAGCTGGTGCAGGAGGATGCATTCGATAAGGGGATTCAAAAAATTGAAAAGGTGGAATTGATTGTCGGTGAAATCACAAATGCCATGCCCGATGCCTTACAGATGGCTTTTGATATCCTTAGAGATCAAAATCTTCATCTTTTCTCGGATACCGCTGAGCTTGTTATACATTTTGAAGAGGCACAAGCCAGTTGTGTCATTTGTGGCATGGAATATAAACCAGACCAAAAAATTGCTCTTTGTCCAAATTGCCTAGTACCTTCTGGAAAGGTACTAAGTGGGGAAACGTTTCAGGTATTATCATACGAAGGGAGTAATGCACAATGAAGGTTACTTTAAGGACGGACGTATTAACCAATAACAATAAGGCTGCTGAATTCAACCGAGAGTTATTCCACAATACCAAAACCTTGGTCATTAATTTAATGAGTTCTCCTGGGGCAGGAAAGACCACATTACTAGAGGAAACAGTCAGAGCATTATCTAAAAACTTTCGGATTGCCGTGATCGAAGGCGATTTGGCAACGGAAAGAGATGCGGACCGAATTCGTGCGCTGGGTGCAAAAGCTGTTCAAATTAACACCTATGGTGGCTGTCACTTAGACGCACGTATGGTTGCGGCAACACTAGGTGAATTTGATTTAGATGAAATTGATATTCTCTTTATTGAAAATGTTGGTAATCTCGTTTGCCCTTCAGGCTACGACTTAGGACAGCATCATAAAGTGGCGGTTTTAAGTGTACCAGAAGGTAACGACAAAATACCCAAGTACCCACAAATGTTTATGAGAACAGAACTTGTGCTTTTAAATAAAATTGATTTACTCCCTTATTTGGACTTTAGTGTGGAGGAAGCAAGAAAAGATTTATCGGAAATAAACCCGGAATCAATATTAATTTCTCTCTCAGCCCGGACAAAAGAAGGACTGCATGAATGGTTTTCTTGGATTGAAGGAGCATACGAGCGATGCGTACTGCAGTAAAAATTGCCGTCCGTGGCAGAGTGCAGGGAGTTGGTTTTAGACCGTTCGTTTTTCAGCTAGCCGAGAAATATCAGTTGAGTGGGACCGTCCAAAATAATATGGATGGGGTGAAAATTTATCTTGAAGGAGACGCCGGTCATATTAAGGCATTTCTATTTGCATTAAATAATAACGCACCACGACTATCAATAATAAATGAGATTTTAGTAGAAGAAATAGTAGCGCAAAACATAGCAGACTTTACGATTATCCCAAGTGAACGCAGTGGGACATCTATGCTTGTTATTCCAATTGATTCAGCAGTTTGTGACGATTGTCTCAAAGAAATGAATGATCCGAATGATTTTCGCTACCAATATCTGTTCATTAACTGCACCCAATGCGGCCCTCGTTACACGATCATTAACGAGTTACCATATGACCGGCCCTATACTTCTATGAAGGACTTTCCTATGTGTGAGGATTGTCGGAGGGAATATGAAGACCCAACAAACCGGAGGCATCATGCTCAGCCGATTGCTTGTCCAAAGTGCGGCCCTAGAGTATGGTTACTTGACCATAGTGGAAAGCAAGTAGAGGTAGAGAATCCATTGGTAGAAACAGTGACGTATTTAAAAGAAGGAAGGATAGTAGCCATTAAAGGGATAGGAGGCTATCATCTTTGCTGTGATGCAAGTAACGAGAAGGCGGTAGCCGAATTGCGAAGACGGAAAAAACGTCCTTTACGTCCGCTGGCGATTATGGTTGCATCGATGTCAGAAGTAGAACATCTGGCAAAGTTGAATGAGGGTGAATGTGATCTTTTGAAAAGCCCAGAAGCACCTATTGTCGTGTTGAAGAAAAATGAACGGTACCAGTTGGCTGAAAGTGTCGCACCACGCATGAGTACGATTGGAGTGATGCTTCCATATACACCACTTCATCACTTGTTATTTACTGATTCTGAACTCTCTTGTCTCGTAATGACTAGTGCCAATCCATCTGGAATGCCCATCCTATACAAAGATGAGGAAGCCTTTCGATACTTGGAGGGAATAGCTGATTATTATCTTGTGCATAATCGGGAAATACTTCATCCGGTCGATGATTCAGTAGTCCAATTTAATGATGGTAAGCTCGACTTTCTGCGCAGGTCAAGAGGCTACGTGCCAGATCCTTTTACGACAAACCAAGATGTGACTGGAATCGTCACTTTTGGCGGTCAACAAAAGACCACTTTTACGATAGGTCGAAATGAGCAAATTTTTGTCGGTCCGCATATTGGTGAATTAGAAAACATTGAAACAATCAATCATTACAAACAAGAATTAGATCATCTTCTAAAGTGGATTGAAATTCCTAAAAAACTGGCTGTGATCGATGCCCATCCTGGCTATCACATTCAGAAGCTAGTAAAAGAATATCCATTTGAAGAAGTAATGGAGGTTCAACATCATCACGCGCATATGGCAGCATGTATGGAAGAGCACCAAGTTAAGGGTGAGGCGTATGGAATCATTTTAGATGGAACCGGTTTTGGTCTCGACGGAAACATTTGGGGCTTTGAGGTTCTCTATGGTGATGCTCAAAGTTTTCAACGTGTGGCCCATTTACACTATACCCCCCTTCCTGGAGGTGAAAAGTGTATTCGTGAGCCGTGGAGGAATGCAGCGGCCATGCTTATTTCACTGCTTGGTGCGGAGGGGGAAACGTTGGCAAAAACGATCTTCACTGATAAAAAAACAGAGATTGATACCTTAAAAAAGATGATTGATCGTAATATAAATACGGTTTACGCTGGCACGTGCGGTAGACTCTTTGATGCTGTTAGTGCCTTATGTGGAGTGGCTAAAATATCAAGTTATGACGGGGAAGCAGCCATTCAATTAGCAGAATTAGCTGATGAAAACAACAGTTTTGAGCCTTATTTATTTGACTTCGTCGAACAGGATGTACTAACCATCGATTTTTCTAAAATGTTGAAAGAGATAGCACTGGAAATTTTAGCAGAAAGAGACGTTTCGCTCATTAGTGGAAGATTTCATGAAACAGTCGTACAGGCGACGGTAGAAGTGATGGAGAAGCTACTTGTTACAACCTCCAATGCTAATAAACAAGTTGTCATTTCAGGTGGCAGCTTCCATAATCGGTTCTTAAGGAAGAGATTGACTTCAGAATTGATAGAAAGAGGGTTTGCTGTATTCGTACCAGAGCAGGTTCCGTGCAATGACGGTGGTTTATCATATGGGCAATTAGCAATTGCCAAGGCAAAAAGGAGTGCTTTGCAATGTGTGTAGGTGTACCGGCTAGAGTAGTGAAGAAAATGGAATACAGTGCAGTCGTAGATGTCATGGGTTCGCAGACAACCGTTGGAACGATATTTGTTCCCGAATTGGAGCTTGGAGATTATGTCATCGTACATGCTGGTCAGGCCATGAGTATTGTCGATGAAACGTATGCAAGACAGAGTGTGGAGGAGTGGAGGAAACTTGTCAATGCTCGAAATTCTGAAACAGTCCAATAATCCGGAGGTCTGTAAGCCACTTGTGGAGGCCGTTATCGAAAAAGCTAAGGAATTTCAGCGGAAATTTGGACGCAAGCCTGCTTTTATGGAGGTATGCGGCTCGCACACCATGTCTCTAGCAAGAACAGGAGTGAAGCCATGTCTAAAGGATGAAGTCAACCTTATTTCCGGACCAGGCTGTCCTGTGTGTGTTACGGATCAACGTTCCATTGATGCCATGATCGCTCTAGCAGAAGGCGAAAACCGTATCATCTGTACCTTCGGTGACATGATGAGAGTTCCTGGCTCAAATAAAACATTATTGGATTCGAAGATTGCCGGTAAGGATATTCGTGTTCTTTATTCGCCCGTAGATGCGGTGAAGGTAGCCGAAGACAATCCGGATAAACAAGTTATTTTTCTTGGAGTAGGCTTTGAAACAACGATTCCTATCCTCACATTAATGGTGGGAGAAGCGGAAAAACGCGGAATTGAGAATTTTTCGATTTGGATGACTACTAAACTAGTAGAACCAGTTCTCCGCTACTTGCTTGATGCAGGTGAAGTTCATTTGGATGGATTTTTGCTGCCAGGGCATGTTTCGATTGTATTAGGTGAAGCTTCCTATCAGTATTTAGTTGATGAATATCATATTTCAGGTGTGATTACTGGTTTTGAAACGGCAGAATTGCTGTCTGGAATTTACAAAAGCATTGATTTGGCATTAAAAGAAGAAACAGCCATATTCAATAACCACCCTTCTATTGTTAGTAAAACGGGAAATCGAGTGATTCAACAGTGGATGGATCAATACTTAATCAAGTGTGACGAGGCCTGGCGTGGAATAGGGGTTATTCCTAACAGCGGGCTGGACTTAAAACCTGAATACGATAAATATAACGCGAAAAAGAGGTTTACGGTAGAGGTTGGCGAACCAAGAAAAACGAAATGTCGCTGCGGTGAAGTCATTCGTGGTTTAATTACGCCAAATGAGTGTCTACTTTTTGGTAAAGCCTGTAACCCGATGAATCCAATCGGTCCGTGTATGGTTTCTGCAGAAGGAAGTTGTGCGGCTTTTTATCAATACATGAGGGAGAGCTTTTAATGGATCATTTTATTAGCCTAGCACATGGTGACGGTGGTGAGTTAAGCCACCGATTAATCAAAGATGTTTTCATCGAAGCTTTTGGTGATGGGAACTCCGCTTTATTTGATTCTGCTTCAGTAGACATACCAATCGGCAAAATTGCTGTGACAACAGACTCGTTTGTTATTAAGCCCATTTTCTTTCCGGGTGGTTCTATCGGTAAATTAGCGGTAGCAGGTACGGTTAATGATTTAGCTGTTAGTGGGGCAAAACCTGTATATCTAACCTGCGGATTTGTGATTGAGGAAGGGTTCCCTATTCCTGATTTAAAAAAAATAGTCAGTGACATGGCTAATGAAGCGCTTAAGACAGGCGTTACCATTGTAGCTGGTGATACAAAAGTAGTGGAACGTGGCAGTGCGGATGGAGTGTACATAAATACTACAGGGATTGGAATCTATGAGCCTAACAAAGGATGCAGCCTTGAATTTGAAGAAGGCGATGCCATTATTGTGTCAGGCACGATTGGAGATCATGGCATCGCTGTATTGGCAGCAAGAGGAGAGTTAGGTATATCTTCACCTGTAAATAGTGACTGTGCTAGCTTAAATACAATGTTAGCGGAAGTTCTTAACTCTACTTCAGATGTACGAATCATGCGGGATCCAACTAGAGGTGGTCTAGCCACCACACTCGTTGAGATTGCAGAAGACTTTCATTTAACGATGAAAATTAATGAACTTGACCTTCCCGTAAAAGAAGAAGTGCACGGGGTTTGTGATTTACTAGGCTTCGATCCGCTGTATCTGGCCAATGAAGGAAAAGCCATTCTTATTGTTGGCGATAAGGAAAAGGAAATGGTGTTAGATATTTTACGAGAATTCCCTCAGGGACGAGATGCTGTAGTCATCGGTTCGATTTTGGGAAAAGAAAAAGGGCAGTTATTATTAGAAACCCCTTTAGGCTCCAAAAGATTATTAACAAGATTATCAGGAACGATGTTTCCGAGAATATGCTAAAAGATGCCCCCATACACTATAGTATGGGGGATTTTTTATATAACTAATTAATAAAAAGTTAAAGAAATAGTTCATATTTAAAATAAATGAAAAAATAATATTAATATCTTTTATTGTTCTTTATTAAGTTGTATAATTTAAATATAAGTTCTTTATAATGAACAACAAACTAACAGGAGCCTATAATATGTATAAAAAAAACTGTCCAAAATGCCACAAATCATCCTTCAGTAGTTGTGATTCCGGAACATGGATCTGCCCAACTTGCAACAATGATCTTACATATATCACTCTCCAAGACTCCGAGACGCGTAAACAAAGCAAAGCGCGATTATTTCTTATTAAAAACAGTAATCTACAAGAAAACCCACAATTAAACGCCCAAATAAAACCTTACACTTTCAAATCATTCGACTAAAAACAGGACACAAAAATAGTCCTGTTTTTTGTTGCAAATCATTCACAATTATTTTTTTTGTAAGCAGAATTAGACACTTTTCGAGGCGGAAAAGGTGTATAATATAGTCAAACGGGTGAAAAAGAGGATTGATATTTTGTTATTCAAAAGCCTAGAGTTCAAAAATGTTGTTGGACAGAAGGTTAAAGTCATGGAAATTCCTGTATTGGAGGAAGATAGTACTTATAAATTTATGATCCAAGTCCGTTTACAGACGTTTTTAACGTCCATTAATCAGGAAAGCAAACCTAAGAGATGCTACTCCTTTAAAGATTACTTGAAAAAGGTCATGAAGTGGCCCGATTATGAACAACTATTCAAAGTTCGAGAATTAAAGAATAATGCATAGTTCCATTCGAGCATCGGAAACGGTGCTCTTTTATTTTTACAGAAATTTATGAAAACAATGATTAATAGTTAATAAGGTCCAGTTGTGGTTTCTTTCAATTGTTGAAACCTGTATAATACTAAACAGTAAGTGTAGGGATGTGACTGAATGAGTAAAATTAAAATTGTAACCGATTCAACATTAGATATCTCACAAGAAATGGCTAAACAACTAGGTATTATTGTTGTACCTTTATCCGTTACGATAAACGATGAAACCTATTTAGACCGGGTGGATATAGAGCCGGCTGAATTTATTGAAAAGATGAGCAAGGCAAAAGAATTACCTAAAAGTTCCCAACCTGCGGCTGGTGTTTTTCTAGAGGTTTACGATGAGCTTGGAAATGAAGGCTATGAAGTATTATCCATACATATGACAGGGAAAATGAGCGGTACAGTGCGGTCAGCTGAAAGTGCAGCACAAATGACAGATACCAAGGTAACAGTAGTCGACTCAAAGTTTATTTCTACCGCTCTAGCTTTTCAAGTAAAGGAAGCTGCTCTTATGGCAGAGCAAGGGAAAGAAATGAATGAAATCTTATCCCGATTAGAAACAATCCAGGAACATACCAAACTATATATCATGGTGGATACGTTAGAAAACCTCGTTAAGGGTGGTAGAATCGGAAAAGGAAAGGCATTCATTGGCTCTCTATTAAATATCAAACCGATTGCCTCACTTGAAGGGGCAGAATATACTCCGGTTACTAAGGTTCGCAGCCATTCTCAGGTCGTTAAATTTTTGGCCAAGCAGTTTGCGGAAGATGTGAAGGGGAAAACGATTCGTGGTGTTGGTCTAGTCCATTCTGGTGCCCATGAACTTGCAGTAAAAGTAAAAGAGAGCATCTTCGATTTAACTGGATTCCAGGATGTTGAAATTGATTATACCGGTCCAACTATTAGTACACACACCGGTCCTGGTACAATAGCTCTAATGTATTATTTTGAATAGAGGATTGAATAACAGGATGGTGTCTGACACCATCCTGTTATTTTTTACAGACTAGCTCGAGAGAAGACTCCACAACTGTATAGCCTAGGCGGTGCAGATGCTTTCGAATTCCTCCGCGTTCCCAAGTTTTAAGGATCGAGTTTTGCAGCATTTTCTTTGGATAAAAGATACCAATATTCGTTAGTTCCTCAAAGTTCATGCCCTGTTTTATATAATGATCAATTACCTGGTCTCTTTTGTCGATGATGGCAAGGAATGTTTCCATGGCTTGATAAAACTCTTGTTTATTGAAAATCCCTTTTTGATGACCGGTTATATATGTATCGGCATCAAGGGAAAGTAATCGTTTACCAGAGGCAATAAAATCTTCAATATTTCCATCACTGCCGTTATACCAAGGACCAAAAGACGTCATGTCATAATCCCCAGCGAAAACCACACCCAATTCAGGAAAATAAGGGCAAGATAAGCCCATCGTATGCCCAGGGGTATGTAGAAATTGTACTTTTACGTCTCCAAATAAATAGGTTGTTTCATATTCATAGGTTCCCGAAATCTCGCCAAGGTTTTTAACCCATTCCTGTGGAAGGGTCTTTTTCCACTGCTCGACGCCTGCAGAGCCCCATTCCTGATAGACTCCATTGACTCTTGCTACCCCCTCAATCGTTAATGAGGTCTCGTACTCAATGGGATTAATTAGTTTTGTAGCATCCCTAAACAAATGATTATGGAGAGTATGGTCAGGGTGGTAGTGGGTGTTTATGATTAGCTCCACACCATATTCCCTATCAAGTTCTAGCAGTTGATTGGCATCGGCCCCACTATCGATTAACACTTTTTCAGGACAATCTATAAAAAGACTTCTCGAAAAAGGGACCTTGCTATAATTTGGACCTTCCAGTATCATAATCGGACCAATTCGCTCCATTATAATCACCTCTCAAAATAGAAAACAGTATCCTTGGTCAAATAAATACAATGAATGAACACTCATTCATTGTATCACATTGTCATTTGTAAAGAAACCACTATGCAAATAAAGGTTTCCTTATAATGGGTAAAAATAGGATTTTTGGTAAACCTAAAAAAAATAGTATTTATAAAGGTGCTGACAATGTTTAAGCGAAAATCCAAAAATAATCAGTCCGATGAATTTAAAAAGCATAGTTTTGATGTAGATGAATTGAAAGAGCAGTTAAACAATGAACTGGGAGCATGTTCAGATATTAACTTTCGAACCTTAAAAAAAGATGGAAAAAAGATTCTTTTTTGTTTCCTAAGTAGCTTGATTGATAAAACGAGTTTAGATGAGTATATTTTGTTACCTGTTCAACAGCAAAAAGATTCGATGGACTGGACTACAGAAAATCTAGCACAAATTTTACCTATTGCTGAAATGCAAGCAGCCAATCAATTGAACGAGGTCGTTTCATCTTTAATTGAAGGATATGCCTATATTTATATTGATGGTGAGCCGTTCGGAATCCTCGCGAATATCGGTACAACAGTAGAGAGATCCTTAGAAAAAGCGGAAACAGAATCGTTAGTATATGGACCGAAGATTTCTTTTACCGAGTCGCTAATTGGGAATTTAAATATCATTAGAAGTAATCTTAAGGATAAAGAATTATGTATGGAAGATATAAGTATTGGGAGCAGAGTAAAAACACCCGGAAAGATTGTATATATAAGGGATATTGCAGATGAAGAAAATGTAAATACCTTTAAACAAAGAATTAATGACTTAGAGTTTGATTATATTCCAGATACAACCGTATTAGGGCAGTTGATTGAGGATAATAGTTGGACTGTATTTCCACAAATTATGTCCTCAGAGCTTCCAGACCGGGTATCCCTATCATTAATGAGAGGTAAAGTTGCGGTCTTAATGGACCGGTCACCTGCGGCGATCTATGGACCAACCCCATTTTTAAGCTTTTTTGAATCCACTGAAGACGTTTATATGCGCTGGAACATGGGGTTATTTTTAAGAATGCTGCGAATTATAGCGATTTTTTTATCGGTTTTATTAACGCCAGCATATGTAGCGGTTTTGACCTATCATTATGAGGTTATTCCATCTCCCCTGCTTGTTTCATTAGGTCAATCCAGAGCGAATGTTCCGTTTCCTCCTGTATTTGAAGCTTTGCTATTAGAATTTGTTATTGAACTCTTAAGAGAAGCTGGTGCTAGACTACCAACAAAAGTGGGTCAAACCATGGGTATCGTTGGTGGTATAGTCATCGGACAAGCTGCTGTTCAGGCTGGGTTTACGAGTAATATATTAATTATTATTATTGCCCTGAGTGCACTAGGGTCTTTTACTTCTCCAAGTTATATCATGGGTACCGCGATTCGAATGATTCGGTTCCCGATTATTCTGTTAGCGGGTATATGGGGTGGTATTGGTATCATGCTGTCATTTTGCTTTTTTCTTATTCATTTGTTGAAACTAACTTCCTTAGGGAGTCCATATTTTATGCCAGTCTACCCGTTTCGTTGGAAGGACTTAGGATACAGTATCATTAAATTTCCCGTTCAATACTTGCCTTTTAGACCAGTTACTAATCATCCAGTAGATAGTAGTCGATTTAAAGAGAAAAAGGCGAATAAAAAGAAGGATGTAGATGAATAGGAGCGGTCAAGATGAAAGTGAATTTACATCCAAAAGAGGGACTGCTATTTGAAGCATTTCTTGTCGTGTTTATTGTCCATGCCATCCAAACGGGAGTAGGTTTAGTAGGACTTCCGAGGGTTGTCTATATGGAAGCCAAGCATGATGCATGGATTGCTGTCCTTCTTGGAGGGATTTTTACTGCATTTGTATTAGTCATGATGGTGCGTATGCTTGGAAAATATGACAGTGCTGATTTGTACGGTATCCATGTTGATGTTTTTGGTAAATGGATAGGTCATGCATTAAGTATTTTCTATATGCTGTATTTAAGTCTTAGCTTTTTTATTATCCTTATGAATTATATAGAAATTGTCCAAGTTTGGATTTTTCCAGATCTTCCTACCTGGCAAATTTCTTTAGTTTTAATCCTTCTGACTATTTATGCTGTAACTGGTGGTGTTCGTGTAATTGTAGGAGTGGCCTTCCTATCCGTATTGGGGACCTTTTGGCTAAACTTTTTCATCATTGTACCTATTAGGTATTCCGATTTCAAACATCTTCTTCCCATTATGAACATTAATATGATGCAGCTAGTGAAGGGTATGTACAAAACTACTCTATCGCTCATGGGGTTTGAATTAATTATGTTCTTTTATCCTTATGTAAAAGACAAAAAGAAAGTCATGCTGTACACACAGATAGGAAATCTTTATACCACTGCAATATTTACTTTGATTACTCTAGTATGTATTGCGTTTTTCTCAGAAAATGGTTTAGCACGAACCATTTGGCCGGTTTTATCGATGTTCAAGATTGTGAAACTGCCCAACTTAGAACGATTTGAATTTATTGCCGTTTCCTTTTGGATGTTAATTATTTTACCAAATATGTGCGGTTATTTATGGGCCGCTTCTAAAGGGCTTAACAGAATCTTTCAATTGAAACAGAAAAAAGGGATTTGGATTCTTGGGCTTTTAGTTTGGATAGGGACTTTTTTTATAAAAGCACGGTACCAAATGAATGTTGTAACTGATTACACGGCTAGGCTTGGATTTGTTGCAGCGTTCTGTTATCCAATACTCCTTTCAGTGATTGTTTCTGTGAAAAAGTGGCTTCAAAGGAGGAAGAAATCAAATGCAGAAGTGTAGCAGAAGTAAATTACTATTATTACTTGCTTGTTGCATGACAATCATGACAGGATGTGTGGAACAAAAGCCGCTTGAAAAGTTGGGCCTCATTACTACTGCCGGATACGATTTAATAGGTAAGAAGCAAATTAAAGGAATTGTAGTCGTACAAAAGTTTGATCCTATGGCTAAATCAGCAACAAAGGTTATAAGTGCGATTTCGAAAACAAGCAAGGGATTAAGGCAAGCAGAAAATCTAAAATCCAACCAAAAACTGGTCTCAGGACAGCTTCGGTCAGTTGTTTATAGTAGAGAACTTGCTGAAAGAGGTATTATTCAATTAGTTGATACGTTAAACCGTGATGCTGCTATTGGCAACATGGTTTATTTAACAATTGCAGACCAAACAGCTGAGGAGATTATGAAAATTGACCAGAGTAAAACAAATATTAACCTTGGCACATACATCTATAACTTAATCAAACAGAATGTCGAGGGAGAGCAGATTATCTCACCCACCTTACAAGAATTTAATCATAATTACTATGATATTGGAAAAGATCCCGTTCTACCCATTTTAAAAATACAAGGTGGGGACGTGGTTATTTCAGGCGTCGGACTATTCAGAGAGGATCGATTGGTTGATGAGCTGAAACAATCGCAGCTATTCTTTTTGAAGATTCTAGTTGATAAATATAAAGCCGGAACACTGGAATTAGGGTTTAAAAAAGAGGAACTTCAAGATATTATGCTAAAAGGTTTAGTACAAACCCCCTTGTATAATAAAATCTACCTCACCATTGATAATATAAGGAGCAAGTCTAAAATAAGACTGATTGACAAGCAGAACCTCAAATTCAAAGTGGAAATAAAATTAGATTCAAGGTTATTAGAGATGACAGAGCCACTAGATTTGGCGAAACCGGCTACGGTAAAACTACTAGAGAAAAAAATGAGCAAAGCAATGGAAAAGCAAGTAGAGGAGCTACTCTATCATCTAAGGGAACTAGATATTGATCCTATAGGCTTTGGAAACGAGTATGAAGTACATTACAGAGGCCAGCAAATATCCAAAGAGAAATGGAGAGAACTATATAAAAAGGCTGAGTTTGATGTACAAGTAAAGAATAGGATTGAGAAAACAGGTGTAATTGATTGAATAAACTCTTTCTCTTTTCACTTTTGTCTTTCTTTGTTAAACTATTCACGAAATGAATAGAAAAGGTTGCAGGTGATTAGATGAAGATTCGGTTTTTGTTGTATTGTGTGATCGTTGGTATGCTTTTATTATCCGGATGTGGAAAAAAAGAAATAGAAAATGCCGTTAATTGGCCTATTAAAGATTTTACAGCAACTAGTCAGGAGCATAAGACGGTTGGATTAAAAGATTTAAAAGGTAAGGTTTGGATTTCAGATTTTATTTTTACAAGCTGTGCCGATGTCTGCCCACCAATGACTGCTAATATGGCGAAATTACAAAAAATGGTAAACGACAAAGGGTTAGAAAACATAGAGTTTGTTTCCTTCAGTGTCGATCCTTCAGTGGATACTCCAGAAGCATTAAAGAACTATGCTACGCAGTTCGGTGCCGATCTTAAAAACTGGACGTTACTAACGGGTTATTCTCAAGAGTTTATTGAAGAATTTGCTTTGAAGAACTATAAGGCACTTGTAAAAAAACCGGAAGAAGGAAATCAAGTGATTCATGGAACCTCAATCTATTTAGTCGACCAGAAAGGGAATATTAAAAAGTCCTATAATGGCTACAAGGATGTCCCGTTTGAAGAAATAATTTCTGATATAAAATCGTTACAATAGACCAATGAAATGGTCTATTTTTTTTACCAAGAATAGGATATAGTGTATATTTGTTTTGAATGATTTGGGTCGTGGTATAATAAAATTAGTTTAGAAAGCAGGTGAATAAAGATGAAAAAGTTTTTCACCGCTCTAATTCTCTCGATATTATTTTTATGTTCATGTATTCAATCTAACCCTTTAGAATTTCATCAAGAAAAGAAGGTAGCAGCACAGGTTTTTGAACCAATTCCTGCTGATTTTTATCCGCGTAAACTAACGATTGTTTCTGTAGGTGATTCCTTAACGAAGGGCATTGGGGATAGTACTGGTAAAGGTGGATACTTACCATATTTAGAGTCTATGCTAGAAAAAGAAAAAGGGATTCAAGAAGTTGAGTTTTATAATTTTGGTGTAAAGGGTAATCGAACCACTCAACTTTTAAAAAGACTACAATCACCAAAAATGAAATTAGCAATAAAGAAGGCTGATTTAGTCATTCTGACAATTGGCGGCAATGATATTATGAAAGTTGTAAAGGATCATTTCTCTAATCTTCAGGTTTCTGACTTTATGAAGGAAAGAGAAAATTATAAAGACCATTTAACTCAAATAATGGAGGCTATTGCACAAGAAAATCCGGATGCATCTATCGTTTTAGTTGGCCTATATAATCCATTCGCCAAATGGTTTTCAGATATTAAAGAGATGGATCAAATTGTTGCCGATTGGAACCAAACTGGTCAAATGGTTATTGCCAATTATCCTCGTGCATATTTTGTCCCAATTGAGGATGTGTTCTTAAATGCAGCCGAAGACCTTTTCTACACAGATAATTTCCATCCAAATAACAAAGGATATGAACTGATTGCACAAAGGTTGAATCAGACACTTGGAGAAAGTGTATTACCTGATATGGAGAGAAAATCTTATACAGTCAGTACAGAGGAGAATTAGACATTTATGAAAAACAAGTGGAAGATTGGGTTCCTTCTCTTGTTAGGAATCAACGTATTAATCGCTATTATCATGTTATCTTTAATAATGATGCCAACGAGTAATAAGGAGAGTAGCAAACAAAAAGATTTAAAGGAGGATGATCATGTATCCTTCCATGTAAAATCAAATAAGAATGATCTTAATCAGCTAATCAATCATTACTTGAAGGAAGAAGCTGCTGATTCACCAATAGAGTACCAAGTCGTACTTGGGGATGAAGTGGAACTATATGGAACAATACCTTTTTTTAGTGAAGAACTAAATATGAAACTTACTTTTGTACCTGAAGCGTTAAAAAATGGCGATTTGGTTCTTAAACAAAAATCAATGGCGATTGGCCGATTACATCTACCAATTGCTTACGTTTTATCATTCATAAGTGACAATTACAAGCTCCCTAGGGGAGTGGATATTCGTCCAGATGATCACTTGGTTTACGTTCATATGCAGCAATTAAAGTTGAAAAGTGATTTGAAAATCCAAGCAGATAAATTTGATTTAAAGAAAGATGATATCGCATTTACCATTTTAGTTCCGGTGAAATAGGGGGGCTGACTTATAGTCAGCCTCTCTCTTTTTTTAATCCTTCAGGCTAATATAATGGATTTCAGGTTTCTCTTTTACTAACCCTAGAAAAATGATGGTGTAGCTTTCATTGGGTTTAAAAGAAACACTTGGCAAAGAAAGAACTACTTCTTTACTACCCGCCTCCCTTGCTTCAAGGTCAACTGTCATGGGGGTTAAACCTAAATATTCTGTTGCTTGTTTATAAGAGACTTTAGGAAAGATTACATCTCGGTCCTTTACGGCAATATCTAGTGGAGGAGCATCTGGTGATAAATGGATAAAACGCACCTTTGCTTCATTTAATGGTGTGGAAGGCTCATTTTGAAATACCAGCAGGCGTAATTTTTTTACAGAGTCTATAGCCGTTAAGGTATAGGACTTTCCTGGCTCTACTGTTATTTTTTTATTTAAAACACTATCTACCATGTTCCCTGCTGGATAAATATCAATATGATATTTCCCCGCCTTTAAAGAAAGTTCATTACTTATCTGTTTAAATGATAAGTCTCTGATTACTCGCTTCCCGTTAATATAGATATCAACATTGGGTGCATCTGGAGAAGTATGAAGGATGCGTATTTTCGCCTCAGTTTGAGATATTGGGAGAGGGGTTCGCATAAACTGCAGGGCTTTATTCATGTATTTTAGATGTTTACCATAATAGTGCATGTGCAGATTTGGGAGTGAATATTTATAGTATTGTGCCAACAAATCATACATTGCCGCTCTTTGTAGATAATCGGTAGAGGTTCTTTTATCAGACATTCTTTTCAACTCCTATCTATTGGTTTACATGATAATTTATTCATGCTTATTTAGGTAGGTGTCTACCATCTCTTGCTGAATGTTGAAAATTTTTCATTATTTGTTTACAAATGGATAAGTTAAACATATACTTAAAATAATTACGATTGAAAGCGGGTGAAGTGCAATGTTAATTGGAAATATTCGTAGAACTCATGATGTGAATATTGTTTGCACAGCCCAAAGAGGTTCAATTTAGGGAGATTTCTACCCTTTATTCCACTATGCGAGTAAAACCATGGGCTGTGTGTGCCTATGGTTTTTTATTATGTAAAAAATACATTCTCGCTGGAGGAATTAAGATGAATTTAGTAACAATGGGAGTAACAGATAAAGTAAAAAATGATTTTGATCATGTTAAAACAAGTGAAGAATTAGTTCTTGGACGTGTAGCACTTGAGCATAAACACTTGTACCGAGTATGGACGGAGCAAGGTGAGCTGCTTTGTGAAGTATCAGGGAAATTTAGCTTTCAAGCTCAGAACCGTGAGGATTTCCCTGCTGTAGGAGATTGGGTCTGTTTGAAGCCTAGATATTCAGAAGAAAAGGGCACAATTATGGCCGTATTGCCACGAAAAAGTAAATTTTCAAGAAAATCTGCAGGTGACACAGCAGAAGAGCAGATCGTTGCTACAAATGTGGATACGGTCTTTTTAGTTAATTCATTAAATGAGGATCTAAATCTAAGAAGAATCGAACGTTATTTATTGTTATCATGGGAAAGTGGGGCATCACCAGTAATTGTTTTAAGCAAAGCAGACCTTTGTTCAGACATCCATTCGAAACTAAATGAAGTGGAGGCTATTGCCTTGGGCGCTGTACCTGTTATTCTAATCAGCTCGGAAACGAGTCTTGGACTTGATAGCTTAGAGCCTTACCTGAAACCAGGAAAAACAATTGCCCTGCTTGGGTCATCAGGTGTAGGGAAATCGACGTTAACTAACAGGTTACTAGGGAAAGAAAAGCAATTGGTACAGGAAATAAGGCTTGGTGATGATAAAGGAAGACATACGACAACCCATAGAGAAATGATCCTTTTACCGAACGGCTGTGTACTCATTGATACCCCTGGAATGAGAGAATTACAGTTGTGGGAAAGTGCTGAGGGCTTATCTGAAACCTTTTCGGAAATTGAGGAATTGGCCGGACAATGCCGCTTCCGTGATTGTCAACATAAGGATGAACCATGCTGTGCTGTAGTAAGGGCCATTGAAGATGGGGACGTTTCGATTGAAAGGTTAACTAGCTATAATAAGTTGCAAAAAGAGCTCGCATATATTGAGAGAAAAACGGATAAACGAGCTCAGGCAGAAGTTCGAAAACAATGGAAGAGTATTAATAATCAAATTAAAAAAAGGAAGAGTCATTAGATAAAATTAAGTCGAACCAGTGTATGCTGCTTCGACTTTTTTTGTATAAACAGCAGATTTTATTTTTGTATCAACATTCTGTATACTTTTAATACAGACAATAACCAACAGAAAGGGTGGGGTATTTGGAGAAAAACTACGAAGTCGCTACTTTTGCCGGAGGCTGTTTTTGGTGTATGGTCAAACCCTTTGATGAACAGCCTGGAATTAAAAGTGCTATTTCCGGATATACGGGAGGTTCTGTAGAGAATCCTACATATCAGCAGGTATGTACGGATACAACCGGTCATTATGAAGCTGTACAAATAACCTACGATCCCGAGGTTTTTCCATATGAAAAATTACTCGAATTATTTTGGCAGCAAATTGATCCAACAGATCCTGGAGGTCAATTTTATGACCGCGGACAATCGTATCAAACGGCGATTTTTTACCATAACGAAATGCAAAAAAAACTGGCTGAAGAATCCAAGAAAGTGTTGGAGGAAAGTGGTAAGTTTAGTAAACCAATTGTTACTCCACTATTGCCCGCCAAGACCTTTTATCCGGCTGAAGAATACCATCAGCAGTATTATAAGAAAAATCGCGCACATTATGAGTCCTATCATATTGGCTCGGGTAGGGCAGGTTTTATCCAAAAGCATTGGGGAGATGAAAGTGATAAATAAGGATAAGCTAAAACAGGAATTAACACCAATTCAATATGAAGTAACACAAAATAATGGGACAGAGCCTCCTTTCAGAAATGAGTATTGGAATGAAACTAGAGACGGAATTTATGTGGATCTGGTTTCTGGGAAGCCTTTATTTAGCTCGTTAGATAAGTTTGATGCTGGATGTGGATGGCCAAGTTTTACGAAGCCGATCCAAGAAGAAGAAGTCGTAGAAAAATCTGATTTCAGCCATTTTATGGTTCGGACGGAAGTCAGAAGCAAAACTGCTGACTCCCATTTAGGCCATGTGTTTGACGACGGCCCCCATCCAACAGGCTTACGGTACTGTATTAACTCGGCCGCTTTAAGGTTTATTCCAAAGGAAAAACTTGAAGAGGAAGGGTACGGAGAATTTGTAGAACTATTTGAAGAAAAATAATAAAAGCCGCTCAGCTGAGCGGCTTTTATTATTTATTCTTTTCCCTTTTGTTTCGATGTAGAGGTCATTCCACCAGAAAGGATAAATTTCATTGCATCCTCAGGCTTAACATCGATAATCTCCACCTGGTCCTTTGGGATAAGGAAGGTAAATCCAGCTACCTGAAAGGTTTGTGGGATATAGACTGCTACATGATCCTTTAAAGGACTATAAAACTCCTCTACCTGTTCGGAAGTTATAAAACCCATACTCCGCATGTCAGTTCCGGGAATGACCACAAGCGCAACCTTGGAGAAAGCTTTCTTGTCACCAAGAAAGGATTGGACGGTATCTTTGATAACTGAATAAATGGTTTTCACAATTGGGATTCTTTCCAGTAGATGATCAATCAGTTTGATGATCTTGCTCGTTATAAATTTGGTTGACAGCCAGCCTAAAAAGGTAATTAAGATGATGGTGGTTAGTAATCCGAATCCAGGAATATAATCTTCCTTTAAAAAAGGTTTCAAGCTATTGCCAAGTAATCCGTCTAAAAAGAGAAAGGTCTTATAAATAACATAGAACACCAGAATAATTGGAACAATCGTTAAGATCCCATTAATAAAACTTTTAATCATTGATTTCATGGTTTCACCTGCAATTTTTATCATTGTCTTTCATAATATAGGCGAATGCACATACAGGTCAAGTATCTAGTTCATAAAGTAACAGTGAAAAGAAACAAATTATCGAGGAGTGAATGTTTATGTATCATGGATACGGATATGGTGGTTTTGATGGGTGCTGTGGTCCTGCATACCCAGCAGCTGGTTGTGGAGTTGGCTTTGGTTTTGGAGGATTCGCGTTAATCGTTGTATTGTTCATCTTGTTAATTATCATCGGAGCAAGCTGGAACTTTTGCTAAATAGATAAGGACTGACTCATGGATGTTCTCCATGAGTCACTTTTTTTATATGCGTATTTTTCTGAAAACAAACCAAAATACGAACATTAATTAAAATTAATAAAAAATAGTTCGTTTTTAATGTTGACGGTACCACTATCGTCTGATATATTTACCAGTGGATGAGTAAAATGACTTTGGAGGTATTGGACAATGAATGCTAAATATGATGTGATTGTAGTGGGTGCTGGCCCCGCAGGGATTTTTACCTGCTATGAACTTACACTAAAAATGCCGAACGCAAAGGTGCTATTAGTGGATAAAGGACATGATATTTATCGGAGAAATTGCCCAATCTTACAGAAAAAAATTGAAAAATGCCCGCCTGCTTCGGGAAGAAAAGAGTTTGCAGGCTGCCTGCCCGCTTGCTCCATTACCAATGGGTTTGGTGGTGCAGGCGCTTATTCTGATGGGAAGTTTAATATAACTAGTGAATTTGGTGGATGGATGACAGATTACCTCTCAGATTCTCAAGTGGTTGATTTAATTCGTTACGTCGATGAAATTAATTTAAAACATGGTGCGACAGAAAGCATTACAGACCCATTAACAGATGAGGTAAGGGATATTGAACGTCGTGGCTATGCTGCGGGGCTAAAACTGTTGCGTGCCCAAGTTCGTCACCTTGGTACGGAGCAAAATCTAGAAATCTTAAAAAGTATTTTTGAGTACTTAGCAACAAAGATTGAGATGTCATTTAAAACTGAAGTTGAGGATTTAATTACAGAGAAAACAGCAAATGGTCATATTGTAAAAGGTATAAAACTGAAAGCGGACAAAAATATTTATGCAGATAAAGTGGTTATTACCCCAGGAAGAGATGGTTCGAAGTGGCTTTCTGATCTATTAAAATCTCGTAGACTTCGGATGATCAGTAACCAAGTGGATATCGGTGTTAGAGTGGAAACTTCCAACATTGTCATGCAAGAAATTAATGAGCATTTGTATGAAGGGAAGTTTGTATTTAACACATCGGTGGGAACTAGGGTTCGAACTTTTTGTAGCAATCCTTCGGGACATGTGGTTGTGGAAAATCATTCGGGAATTATGTTAGCAAATGGGCATGCTTATAAAGATCCCAAACTTGGAAGTCCGAACACCAATTTTGCTTTATTAGTCTCCCATACGTTCTCTGAACCATTTGATAAGCCGAATGAATATGCCCACGAAATTTCGCGTCTTGCTAATACCCTTTCTAATGGTGGATTAATTGTTCAAAAGTACGGGGACATCTTAAAAGGAAGAAGATCGACAGAAAAAAGAATTAAGGAAGGTTTCTTAGAGCCAACCTTAAAAGAAGCAGTCCCTGGAGACCTTGGTTTAGTACTTCCGTATAATACATTAAAAAGTTTAGTAGAAATGACAGAGGCGCTGAATCAAGTTACCCCTGGTCTTGCGTCAGAACACACGTTATTCTACGGTGTGGAAGCAAAATTTTATTCAGCTAGACCAAAGTTAAACGACCGATTTGAAACGGAAATTAGCGGTCTGTATGTTGGTGGTGATGGAGCAGGAGTTACTCGAGGTCTGGCTCAGGCAAGTGCCTGTGGTGTTTGGATCGCAAGGGATATTATTGAAAAAACACCAATGGAACAAAAACGCGTAACGATTATGGCTTAAGCCGCAGCTTACGAATAGTTTTTTATTGGAAAGAGGAGGTTATCCATTAAACCTCCTCTTTTTTCAGAATATAAGAATGTTTTAAAATTCGACTTTGAGAATTGTCCAGCTCCAACGCCTAGCCCCTCGGGTCAAATAACCTTCGGCAATAAAAGTCAAAAGGCGGACTTTTATTGCCGAAGAACATTTGCCTGTCGGGGCTGACCAAGGCTCTTGCGCTTTTCTTACAATTAACCTATCGTTACTTTTTCCTTCGGATAATTGAACTTTTCTTTGCTGCTTTTACCACGTAAAATAAGCAAGCATGTAACGATTCCAACTCTCCCAATAAACATTAATATTATGATCATAATTTCGCCAAATGTGGTTAACCGTGGTGTTAAGCCCATTGATAAACCATTAGTACCAAAAGCAGAAGAAACTTCAAAAATAACCTCAATGACGGTACCTTCCTCTGTAATAGTTAAAATTAAAATAGAAATTAAGCAAAGGAAGGCACCCGTTGTAATAACGATAAAGGATTTAAGAATGTCCTCGCTAAGTAATTCTCGTCTGAATATTTTAACTGTACTTTTCCCTTGGGCGTAGAAGACGATGGCTAGAATAACAATGGCAAATGTCGTCGTCCGAATTCCCCCGCTTGCACTGCTAGGTGATCCCCCAATAAACATTAGGATAGATAGGAAAAGTTGGTTGCTTGGAGTAAATTCGTTGATATCTAGAGTAGCCAATCCCGCACTTTTTGTTGTAGCTGAATGGAAAAGTGAATAAAAAAAGGCTTCATGCCACTCTTTGTTCACAAAAAAATGGCGACTATCAAATAGGTAAATGAATAAAGCTCCCACAACGGTAAGGCTGATAAAGGTGACCGTTGTTAATTTAGTGAACAGAGTAAAATGAAACTTCTTCTTTTCCTTTCGACTTAAAAAGAATTCTAAAACTTCTACAATAACCGGAAAACCTATCGCTCCTACAACCATCAATAAAATGATCGTGCTTTGAATAAAATAATCATTATTAAATGGATTTAGAGACTCACCTGTGATATCAAAGCCTGCATTGGTGGTTGCGCTGATAGATGCGAAAAATCCGTGTTTAAATGCAGCCAACGGGCTTTCAAAATAATTTAAAAACCGGATTCCTAAAATAATCCCACCTATAATTTCAAAAGAAATAATGATAATGAATATTCTTTTGGCAAGCTGAACCAAACCAGCCAAGTTAGATTGGTTTTGATCAATCATGATTAGTTGCCTTTCTTTTAGGCCCACTTTTTTCCCCAACATGATCCATAAAAATGTACTTAAAGACATAACCCCTAGTCCACCCAGCTGTAAAATGACGCATAAGAGAAATATTCCGAAGTTATTAAATGTATCTTTTATTGAAATCACACTTAGTCCAGTCACACTAATCGCACTTGCAGAGGTGAACATGGCATCAATAAAACTTAATGATACATTTTCACGATGTGCAAATGGGATTTTTAATAATAATGTAGAAATAATTAACGCAGAGAAATAAAAGATAACAATTAATTGAATAGTAGAGATCTCTTTGGATTTTGTTTGTATTTTTTTAATTGGGTTCATATCATCATTTCCTTCAGCAATCTAAGTGTAATTCTATAATATTACCCATAAAAAGTAAAAGACAGGCTCAAAAGCCTGTTTTTTTTCTGTCATTTCAACACATGGAGATAGAATGAAAAATCACTTCATACAATTATATAAGTGGTTTACTTATTTCGTAAAAGAAAGTGGTGTCAAAGTGGAAAACTCATTTCTAATCAAACCAATGTTGGATGAAATATACCCTGTTATTGATTATGGCAAGGGCATATATCTATTTGATATGGACGGAAAAAAGTATTTGGATGCTGCCTCAGGGGCAGTAACTGCCAATATTGGTCACGGGACAGAGGAAATTATTGCAGCCATGAATGAACAAGCTAAAAAAGTTTCCTTTGTCTATCGATCTCAATTTACAAGTGAACCAGCGGAGAAGCTTGCCAAAAAAATTGCCGAGTTAACCCCAGGTGACCTGAACTGGAGCTTCTTTGTAAATAGCGGATCAGAGGCCACTGAGACAGCAATGAAAATGGCCATTCAATACTGGCAAGAAAAAGGGATTCAAACCAAAAACAAAGTGTTATCAAGATGGGTTAGTTATCACGGGATTACCCTTGGCGCGCTTTCTATGTCTGGACACACGGGGAGAAGAGCTAGATTTGTTCCACTGCTAGAAGAATTCCCAGTGATTAATCCTCCTTATTGCTATCGTTGTCCTTATAATCTTGAGGCTCCATCCTGTCATTTTCTTTGTGCTCAAGAACTCGAAACAGCCATCTTGAGAATAGGAGCCGAACAAATAGCTGCTTTTATTGCCGAACCAGTTATTGGTGCCGCGGGGGGAGCTATTGCACCACCAAAGGATTATTTTAAAAAGATTAAAGAGATATGCGAAAAACATGACATTCTATTTATTGCTGATGAAGTGATGACAGGCTTTGGACGGACAGGAACCATGCTTGCTTGTGAGTATTGGGGTGTAATCCCCGATATTGTAGCTTTCGGCAAAGGGATGGGGGCTGGATATGCCCCTATTGCAGCAGCTGTAGCGAGTGAAAAGGTGATGGAACCTATATTGGCCGGATCAAAATCAGTGATGAGTGGACATACATTAAGTGCAAATCCCCAATCATGTGCTGTGTCCTTAGCCGTTCTGGATTACTTGGAAAAATACAAGATTATTAGTGAAGTAGAAAATAAGGGGATTTATTTAAAAAATCAAATTGAAAAGCTAAAAGGTCAATTTCCATTTATCGGGGATGTTCGAGGGAAGGGGCTACTACTTGGTATAGAATTTGTCGAGAATCAAATTGATAAAACACCATATCCAAGAAAAGCATTAATTACACAAAAGATGGTAGCTTCAGCTAAGGAAAAAGGTCTGATCGTGTACCCTGCAGGTGCTGGAATTGATGGGATGAACGGTGACTCCATTATTATTTCACCGCCATTAATCATTACAAAAAGAGAGATTGAAGAGTTAGTGGGTTTACTTAAAGAAACATTTACCGCCTTTTTAAATGAAAGAAATGCTGAAATGGTTGGTGATGCTTAAATGGAGAATTCATTCGGAAAAATTACAACATTAGAGGCCGTTTTGAAATTTTTTCATGATGAAATGACCATCATGTTTGGGGGATTCGGCGGGGTCGGAACCCCCCCGACATTAATTGACGGTATTCTGGAAAAGGAAATCCGAGAACTCACCTTAATTGGAAATGATACAGGTTTCCCACATATAGGAATAGGAAAAATAGTTAGTCGTGGCAGAGCTAAAAAGGTCATTGCATCCCATATTGGTTCTAATCCCATTGCAGGAGACCTTATGCATGCAGGAAAGCTTGAAGTGGAGTTTTCCCCTCAGGGTATTTTGGCAGAAAGAATCCGCGCAGGGGGTGTTGGATTAGCAGCCATTTTATCTGATATTGGGATGGATAATGAAATGGTTTCGAAAAATAAACCACGTATTCATCTAAATGGCAGTGAATATCTGATAGAGACGGCCTTAACTGCAGAGGTTTCTATTGTTTATGCCAAGAAGGCTGATGAGTACGGAAATTTAGTTTATGACAAAAGCGCGCGCAATACGAATCCACTGGTCGCAATGGCAGGGGATTTAACGATAGCCGAAGTAGAAGAAATTGTTCCAATGGGAAGTCTTAACCCTGACGAAATTATTACCCCGGGAGTATTTGTTGATTATGTCATTCCAACGAAGGGGGTGAATTGGAAATGGGCATGGGAATAGACCTTAGAGATAAACTTGCAAAAAGAGCTGCCGAGGAAATTCAAAATGGGATGGTCGTTAACCTAGGTATTGGTATTCCCTCGTTAGTACCGAACCACTTAACAGAGGAAACAATGGTTATGTTCCATGCCGAAAACGGGATTACCGGAATGGGACCAAGCCCGACCAAAGGAGAAGAGGATGAAAACCTATGTAATGCAGGGGGATTTCCCGTTACCTTAAACAAGGGCGGTTCCTATTGCGATAGTGCTATTGCTTTTGGGATGATCCGAAGAGGGAGAGTGGACATTACCATTCTTGGTTCACTTCAGGTAAGTCAAAAAGGAGATTTAGCAAACTGGATTGTCCCCGGAAAGAAGGTTCCAGGGATGGGAGGGGCAATGGAACTTGCTCAGAAGGCAAGAAAAGTCATTGTTGTTATGAATCATTGTGATAAAAATGGAAAACCAAAAATTGTTGAAACTTGCTCCTTACCATTAACCTCAGCAGGATGTGTGAATCTGATTATTACAGAATTAGCTGTATTCAAGGTTAATGAAGAGGGGTTACTTTTGACAGAACTGTTTGCGCCGTACAGTTTAGCTGATGTGAAAAGCAAAACTGGATGTCAGTTCAAAATTGAAGAACAAATCCGCAAAATTCCGTACTAATCCGGATGCAGGTCGAAGGAGTGAATGATTTGCAAAACAATGAAAGCCGTATCAAGCATTGGTTAAAGGAGAATCGAGCGAGAGGGGCCAGACTGTTACAAATCCTAGTACAGGAGAATAGCACGAGGGGAAATGAAAGTAGTACACAGGCCATTGTTATTGAAAAATGCCGTCAGATGGGTTTGATTCTTGATATATGGGAAATTGGCGGAGAAGAACTAAAGAACCATCCAGCCTATTGCTGTGACCGTCAGAGCTTTGAAGGGAATCCTAATCTAGTTGCCGTTCTAAAAGGAGCAGGAGGTGGGAAATCAATTATTTTAAACGGTCATATTGATGTTGTACCTGTTGGGGATGAATCAAACTGGAGACATGATCCATTTAGTGGAGTAATTGAGTGCGGTAAGCTTTATGGAAGAGGAGCTACAGATATGAAAGGGGGGAATGTGGCTCTTTTACTAGCCATTGAATCCTTAATTGCAAACGGAATTAAATTAAAAGGAGATGTAATTTTTCAAAGTGTCATAGAAGAAGAAAGTGGTGGAGCAGGAACGCTAGCTGCCGTCTTGCGAGGATACAGGGCAGATGGAGCCATTATACCTGAGCCTACGAATATGAAATTATTCCCAAAACAACAGGGTTCAATGTGGTTCAGAATCACGGTTAAGGGAAGGGCGGCACATGGTGGAACTAGATACGAAGGGGTAAGTGCGATTGAAAAATCAATGTGGGTCATTCAAAGATTACAACAATTAGAGAAAGATAGAAATGCTAAGATTACTGACCCTCTCTTTGAAAAAACACCTATTCCCATCCCTATCAATATTGGAAAGATTAACAGCGGAGAATGGCCTTCTTCGGTGCCTGACACCGCCATTATTGAGGGGAGAATGGGTGTGTCACCAGAAGAAACGATTCAAGCCGCCAAGTTAGAAATGGAGGCAAGCCTACAGGAATTGAATGAAGCGGATGAATGGTTTCAGGAAAATCCCCTTAAAATTGAGTGGTTTGGAGGCAGGTGGCTGCCGGGAAGTTTAGAAAGTGATCACCCGTTAATGAATGAACTATCTAAGAGTTTTATAGAGGTGAAAGGGGATCCACCAATCGTTGAAGCAAGTCCATGGGGAACAGATGGTGGAATTCTTTCGACTGTTGGTGATACCCCCGTTGTGGTATTCGGACCGGGAATTACCGAAACAGCACATGATGCGAATGAGCACATTGATTTGGAGGATTTGTTTGCGGCTAGCGAAATTATTGCTCTAACCTTGATGAAGTGGTGTGAAGTTTGTGAATAAAAGAGGGGGAAGCCAATGGGATCGATCCAACTTAGAACCAAGATTCCTGGTCCAAAAGCGGTAGAATTACTCACCAGGAAAGCGCAGAATGTACCGAAAGGCCCGTTTAATACAATTCATACGTTTGCTAGTAAGGGAGAAGGGGCACTCATTACGGATGTTGATGGTAATACCTTTATTGATTTTGCAGGTGCTATTGGTTCCTTAAATGTGGGTCACTGTCCCCCGGGTGTGGTTGCAGCACTGCATCAGCAAATTGATGCCTACCTTCATCCCTGCTTCCATGTCATGATGTATGAACCATATGTTAAGTTAGCGGAAACACTTAATCGGATTTCTCCGGGTAATCATCAAAAGAAAACGTTCTTCTTAAATAGTGGTGCCGAAGCTGTCGAGAATGCCGTGAAAATTGCAAGAAAGTATACGGGGAGGAAAGCAATCATTTCTTTTGAAAGAGGCTTTCACGGACGTACCTACATGGCAATGTCGTTAACGAGCAAGGTGAAACCCTACAAATATGAATTTGGACCATTCGTACCGGAAACGTATAAATGGGCTTATCCTTATTATTATCGTTCTGAATTCGATACGCCTGAACAATTAGATACAATTCTTTTACAGCGCTTTGAAACCTTCTTCCAAAGTGAGGTTCCACCTGAAGAAATTGCTGCAGTAATCATGGAACCGATTCAAGGGGAAGGCGGTTTTGTTATCCCGTCAAAGCAGTTTGTAAAAGGGGTTAAGGAGCTATGTGAAAAACATGGAATCTTATTTATCGCTGATGAGGTTCAAACTGGCTTTGGCAGAACGGGTAAAATGTTTGCTATAGAACATTTTGATGTTGTGCCTGACTTAATGACTATGTCAAAGTCATTGGGGGCAGGTCTTCCGATTAGTGCCGTAACAGGTAGAGCGGAAATTATGGACTCACCGAATGTAGGAGAAATTGGAGGAACATATGGGGGCAGTCCGCTCGGTTGTGTGGCTGCACTTGAGGTGATAAAAGCGATTGAGGAAGGAAATTTATTAGATCGGGCCGAACATATAGGAGAGGTTTTTCAAAAACGATTTTCTGCTCTTAAGAAACAATATCCTCAGATCGGTGATGTTCGGAATATTGGTGCTATGTGTGCTATCGAATTTGTAAAAGACTCAAAATCAAAAACACCAAATAAAGAACTAGTTCAACAAATTATTCATACCTCACATCAAAATGGACTTATTATTATGACAGCAGGATTGTTCGGAAACATCATCCGACTACTAACTCCTCTCGTCATCACAGATGACCAATTAGAGGAAGGTTTGGATGTTCTGGAAAATGCCATCGGTGTATGTTGTCGAGATTAGCTATTTGATTTACATGCAAAAAGATTGGAGGATGTCTTTTGAAACAGTCACTGTGGATTGGCGGTGAATATCGACCAACCCTATCTTATATAAAATTAAAAAATCCATATAACCTGAAGCATATTGCTGATATCGCCGTTGCGGAACAGGAAGATGTTGTGGCAGCCATTACGGCAGCGCATCAAGCTACTGTGGATATGCAAGAAATCCCTGCCTTTAAACGTGCCGAGATTTTAGAAAAAGTAGCCAGTTTTCTAAAAAATGAAAGAGAAGAGTGTGCAAAGCTGATTTCCGAGGAAGCAGCAAAACCTCTTAAAGCTGCCAGAGCTGAGGTCGACCGGACCATCATGACTTACACGTTCGCTGCCCATGAGGCTAGAAGAATACATGGAGAAACAGTTCCGATGGATGCAGCACCTGGCGGAGAAGGCAGACTTGCTTTTACGATTAGGGAACCCCTTGGAGTAATCGCAGCCATTACTCCATTTAACTTTCCTATGAATCTTGTCGCACATAAGGTTGGCCCGGCCATTGCTGCAGGAAATACAGTTGTCTTAAAACCAGCGAGCCAGACACCATTATCCGCTTATAAAATTGCTGAATATTTTCATCGTGCTGGATTGCCATCGGGTGCATTAAATGTGGTCACAGGAAGCGGCAGTGTGCTCGGTGATATATTGATGAAAGACGAAAGAATTAAGATGATTACCTTTACGGGAAGTCCCAAGGTGGGGAAATATATTCGTGAAAATTCAGGGTTAAAGAAAGTAACCCTTGAATTAGGTTCCAACTCCGCTGTTATTGTCGATGATGGGGTAAGTTTGGAAAAAATCATTCCAAGAATCGTTACGGGGGCATTTTCTTATCAAGGTCAAGTATGTATAAGTATTCAACGTGTCTTTGTTCATGAAAAAATGATAGATCAGTTTGTCGAACAGTTTATTGAAGAAACGAAAAAATTAAAAGCGGGTAATCCACTTGACGAACAAACAGATGTATCCGCACTTATAACTAGAGCGGATGTAGAGCGTACAAAAGAATGGGTTGATGAGGCAATTGCCAATGGGGCAGATCTTAAAATAGGTGGAAATTTTAATGATGGAATCTTTCAACCTACTGTTCTAGTAGATGTTCCTGTTAGGGAGAAGATTTCTTGCGAAGAAGTCTTTGCTCCTGTGGTTCATATTAACCGCTTCAGTTCAATGGAGGAAGCAATTAACTTTGTAAATGATTCAAAATACGGTCTACAGGCAGGAATCTTTACAAATGATATACATTATGGGTTGAGGGCAGCTAAAAAACTCGAAGTAGGCGGGGTTATGATAAACGATATCCCGACCTTCCGTGTGGATCAAATGCCATATGGTGGGGTAAAGCTTAGTGGAATGGGCAGGGAAGGAATCAAGTATGCGGTTGAAGAAATGACAGAATTAAAGTTAATTAGCTTCAAGATGGAGTAAATAAAAAATGTCTGGCTATTTCCAAAGCCAGGCATTTTTTCAAAAGATGAAGTAGTGAAGGAGTGAGAAAAATGAATCAGACTGCATCCACTACTTATATTGAGGAAAGCAACTTTTTTATCGAAGTCTACCTTGATCCTTTTAACAAAAGGATTCGGGTTGATGATTATCGCGGGAATATACAATTGGTTCTTAAAAGAGTAGAGGAACTAGTGCAGGATCAACATGCAGAAAAGCTCATTGTGAAGGGACGCAGCAATGATTTTATGATATTAATGGAAAATGGACTACAGCCTGAAGCAGTGGTTGATCGATTTTTTTTAGGTTCAGATGCTTTTTTCTTTTCAAAATTTTATTCACAGGACCGTAAAAAAAACGATCATTGGATAACCGAGGATGGCATGATTCATAGTATCTATCAATTAGACCCCACCATGGAAAAAAACTTTCCTCCTAAGGAATATGAGCTAAAGAAGGCAGATGAAAATTGTGCTGCTGAGTTATCCACATTGTATCGTCAAGTCTTTCAGGTATACCCAACACCGTTGCATGATCCTGAATATGTAAAAAAGACGATGGAAGATGGGACGATTTACTACGTTTATTTCCATCAAGGCAAAATTGTCAGTGCAGCCTCTGCAGAAATAAATTCTTTTTATAAGAATGCAGAATTAACCGATTGTGCCACCATATCCGAACACAGGAAGTATGGATTAATGAAGATGATTCTTCAAGAGCTTGAGGGTGAATTGAAAAAAAAGGGAATCTTTTGTTCTTATTCAATTGCGAGGTCGTTATCGTTCGGTATGAATGCCGTTTTATTTCAGCTAGGATATTCCTATCGTGGCAGGTTAATGAATAATTGTTATATTTATGATAAGTTAGAAAATATGAATATGTGGGTGAAAAATCTGGCAACCTGCTAAAAATTCGGCTGCTCATGCCGAATTTTTGGCACCTTAAAAATGGCAAGAAGGGCAGGTGATGTAATGGTTCAATTAACAGCTTTAACAGAAGAAGTGTTATCAGCTATTCTAAAAAGTATAGATGAAGGTATTCATGTTGTTAATACAGAAGGAAAGACCATCTTTTATAATGAAGTGGCAGCTAAGCATGATGGCATGGAAGTGAAGGAAGTACAAGGGAAGCATTTAATTGATGCATTTCCCTCCCTGACAGAGGAATCTAGTACTCTATTAAAAGTGATTCAAACGGGTAAGCCTATCTACAACCAAACACAGGTTTACCTTAATGTCCATGGTACAAGAATTGATACCATTAATACCACTTTACCAATTTTTTTAGGAAAAGAAATTATCGGTGCAGTTGAAATTGCTAAAGACTATTCACGGATGAAGCTCCTTGCAGAAAGGCTATTAGATTTACAAAAAGGTGTCAATAGGACTACCAAGAAAAAGGTAATAAAACAAGTAAATTATACATTTGCGGATTTAAAAACGGTAAACCCCGTTTTTATCAGCACGAAAGAGGAAGGGAAGAAACTTGCAAAATCAGATTCTCCTATCCTTGTTTATGGGGAATCCGGGACAGGTAAGGAGTTATTTGTCCAGGGGATTCATCATGAATCCATCCGTTCTGGGGGGGCATTTATAGCTCAAAATTGTGCAGCTATTCCAGAAACTTTATTAGAAAGTATTCTTTTTGGTACAGCTAAAGGAAGCTATACTGGTGCTGTGGACCGTAAAGGCTTATTTGAACTCGCGGATGGGGGAACTTTATTTCTAGATGAATTACATACGATGCCCATTGAACTTCAAGCAAAGCTGTTAAGGGTGTTAGAGGACGGAATTGTTAGAAGGGTTGGAAGTTCGCAAAACATTTCTGTAGATGTACGCGTAATTGCAGCAATGAATGTGCATCCGAGTATTGCACTACAAGACCAAAAACTTCGATCGGATCTCTATTACCGGTTAAATGTGTTCACTTTTTCTCTTCTCCCCTTGAGAGAGAGAAAAGATGATATCTTATTTTTAACAAACTATTTTATGAAGGAATTTAACCGTAAACTTGGGAAAAATATCTATGGTTTGGAAAAGAAACTGGAGTTGTTTTTTATTGAATATCAGTGGCCAGGAAATGTAAGAGAACTAAAACATACGCTTGAATACATGATGAATGTTTGCGAAGGGACACAGTTATGCGTTGAAGAATTGCCGATGATGCTAAAACATCATGCTCCCTCTTTAAAAGGTAAGAGTAATCACCCGTTTGAAAGTTTGTCGTTAAGAAAAAATATGGAGGTATTAGAAAGAGAACTTATTATGAATGCTCTTGAATTGAGTGAAGGTAATGTGAATCAAGCGGCGAAGCTTTTGGAGATTCCTAGACAAACACTGCAATACAAAATTAAGAAGTGGATGGATTGAAAAGTGCCGAATTTTTGGCACTTTTTTATGTTTTAAAAACTGAAATTTAAGAAATTTTAGAAAAATGTACTTCTCCTCCTGTTTTATAACGTTGGCACGAAACTTGCATATTATTTAGTAAAGCCAGATAGGGGGAAATGAATATGAAGCAATTCTTATATAAACCAAGCAGATACTGGAAGGATATAGAACTTTGGAAAGATGTAACAGAAGAGCAATGGAATGATTGGCTCTGGCAACTAACAAATACGATTCGTACTTTAGATGACCTTAAGAAAGTAATCAATTTAACTCCAGAAGAAGAAGAAGGGGTACGAATTTCAACCAAAACAATCCCTTTAAATATTACACCTTACTATGCATCATTAATGAACCCAGATGATCCACGTTGTCCAATCAGAATGCAATCAGTACCTATATCAAAAGAGATTTATAAAACAAAATATGATCTTGAAGACCCTTTGTATGAAGATGAAGATTCTCCTGTCCCTGGATTAACTCACCGCTATCCCGATCGTGTTCTCTTTCTTGTCACCAATCAATGTTCGATGTATTGCCGCTATTGTACTAGGAGGCGCTTTTCAGGACAAATTGGAATGGGTGTTCCAAAAAAACAGCTGGATGCAGCAATTAACTATATTAGGCAAAATCCGGAGGTACGTGATGTATTAATATCCGGTGGTGATGGGTTATTAATAAATGATAATATTTTAGAGTATATCCTTAAAAATTTACGAGAAATTGACCATGTTGAAATAATTAGAATAGGGACTCGTGCACCTGTTGTCTTCCCACAACGAATTACAGAGAACCTTTGCAACATTCTAAAGAAGTATCATCCAATTTGGTTGAATACCCATTTTAATACATCTATTGAGATTACTGAGGATTCTAAGAGAGCTTGTGAAATGCTTGCCAATGCAGGTGTACCTGTAGGTAACCAGTCTGTTATTTTAGCAGGCATTAATGACAGTGTTCCAATCATGAAGAGACTCATGCATGACCTTGTGAAAATCCGAGTACGTCCATACTATATTTATCAATGTGATCTTTCTGAGGGCATTGGACACTTCCGGGCACCAGTCTCTAAAGGACTTGAAATTATCGAGGGACTCCGTGGGCATACGTCAGGATACGCAGTACCAACATTCGTGGTTGATGCACCCGGTGGAGGCGGGAAAATTGCGTTACAGCCCAATTATTTAATTTCTCAAAGTCCTGAAAAGGTCGTCCTACGTAATTTTGAGGGTGTAATTACTTCTTATCCTGAGCCGGAAAACTACATCCCTGGGAGAGCGGAAGGCTATTTTAAAGAAATTTATCCTGAGATGGAAGCAAAAAGATCTGTTGCGGGTATTGCTGGTATTATGAATGATCAGCATTTTAATCTTGTTCCAGAAGGCCTAACAAGATTAAACCGCCGTAAAGATTACAATCAAGATCCTTCGCATACTTCATTAAAGGATAAGCGGAGTAAACGGGATGAATTAAAAGAAAAAAAATTCAAAGCGGTTACCCAAAAGGAAAAGGGAAGCGCTGAAACACAACCTAGTGTAGATGTTATGAAAGAATAAGAGGTGGGAGCATGAAAATGGAATGTGAATGGTGTGCAAGTCCAAACGTAGATAGAATGGTAGACTCGGTATACTGGGAATTACCTGATGGGACGAGAGCAATCGAGATTTCAGAAACTCCTACCTATTTCTGTCGAGATTGTTCTATGACTTACCAAAGTGAGGTAATAGTAAAGGAAATAGAAAATCACTTATTCTTAATTGATTGTAAACAAGTTTCTAAAGTAATTACCTTTGAGGATTTAATGAAAATACCAAGGTTGTTGAAAAGGAATTATTTTGATTTTTCCTCATAAATATATAAACTGGACGATACTGTGAGTATTCGTTATCATATATCACATAAGTGAATTTCCATGGAAAGGCGTTTGTGTGATGAGTAAATCCTTTTATCATTTTTTAATGAAATATAGACATCCGGCACCAAAAGATCGTATTAGTTTATTTGCAAACCATGCCTATATGGACCATAGCTTTCCGAAATCCTCAAAGGATTACCACGAACTCAGTTCCTACTTAGAACTAAATGGTCAATATCTAGAGTCAATGTCTATTTTTGATGAGGCATGGCAGTTATATGTTAATGCTGAAAGCAAAAATTAAACAGTTGGAAGAAATCGCTTCTTTATATGGAGGCGATTTTTTCATTTTACAAATGGTATGCGCGATATCAATTCCGATGCATATACTATTGTAATTAAAATTCACGACTTAGCATTTGAGGGGATGGGAGGACATGGCAAAACGGAGAAAACCGAAGTATAAGATCGGTGATACGGTCGTGATTACCATTTATGGTACTGTTGGCAGAGTAACAGATATTGATTTTCTAATTTTATTCGATAAAAAATATGATGATTTTTATACATAGTAAAGGAGTGATAAAAAAACAAAATGTCAATATCAGCTATTTACTTACGCTTATCAAGGAATGAGGAACAATTAGATATTGAGGAAATATTAACAAGTCATCGAAATGCTTTAATCAAACTCGCGAATCAACATAATTTAACATACGACATATATCAAGAAATCTCTAGTGGGGTGAATACTGAGAGGCCACAGTTGAATTTGCTATTGAGCAAGTTAGACGAATATGATTATCTACTGGTTATGGACATAGATCGTATTTCTCGTGATAATGCATACGCTGAACAAATCAAAACATTGCTGATTGCTCATGATATTAAAATTTTAACTCCTCATGGCGCAATTGATTTAACACAAGAAAGTAATGAAATGCTTTTCTCATTTCAAGCAATGTTGGCTAATTTTGAATATAAACAGATCCGTAAACGTTTAGGCAGAGGTCGATTGGCAGCTGCAGAGCAGGGTAGATGGGTGATGAGTAATAAAGCACCATTAGGGTATGAAAAGGATAAAAATCAAAAGTTAGTGGTTATTGAAGAAGAAGCAAAAATAATAAGACATATTTTCGAAAAAACATTAGAAAGATGTAGTGCAAATGAAATAGCTAAACAATTGGATACACTGGGTTGGAGGAGTAGGAACGGTAAGGTATTAACCACTTCTCATATTTCTTCCGCAAGAAAGAATGTTGTTTATTATGGAGTAGTAAAAGCTTGCAGGAGAGTTAATGGAAGAGTGGTCGATGAGGTATTCGTTGAAAAGGCACATGAACCTATTGTTAGTAAACAAACCTTTTTGGAGGTTCAAAAAATATTAGATGAAAACAAAAAAGGCAGTTATTTTAATAAAAAGAAAGCAACAAGGAGACTTCAAAACCTACTTTATTGTAATTGTTGCGGAAGAAAAAGATATATTCAAATGGATGGTTATGGAACAGATTTTATTAAGTCTTGTTCTTACAAGATCAGTAATAATACTTGCAACGATAGAGGCCACAAATATCTGCCTGTTGAAGTATATGTATTACAAAAAGTAAAGGAGAGAAAGACAGATTTTGAAGAAGCATTAGAAAAATTGAAAGCCCTTGACACCTCTGATGAGAAAAAAAAATTTATTATTCAAAGGGAATCTCTCGAGAAGCAATTGGAAAAGTTTGGTAACAGACAAAATAATCTGAAAATTATGAGAATGGATGGGGAAATCACTAAAACTGACTTTCATGAATTGAGTGAAGAAAACGATAAGCAAATTAAACAAGTAAAGCAGCAAATAGAATTAATAAATATCCAATTGGAAAATCTGAATAATACCGATGAAGAGCAACAACGTTTAAAACAAAGCATTGAAACCTTGGGTACGATAGATATACTTGAACCTGAAGATTGTAATACTTTCCTTAAAACATTTATTAAAAAAATCTGGTTCTCATCCAATACCATAGCAGATCATAATACAAAAAAAGAAGATGTTGAAGTTACAATTGAAATTGAATGGCTTTAAAAATGATTTATGAGAGGAAATTTTAGATATACAAAAATGTGGATTTAGGGGAATAACAATACGAGGGTCTGAACAATAGGTTCAGGCCCATATTTTTTAAGTTAATTCAATTAATGGAAAAATTCACGAAAAATAAATTCACCTGTATCAGATTAAACTTTCCAATGATGGAGGTTCACTTTTCTTATTTCATTTATTTCATGCATTAAAACTGAACCAGAAAGCTGATTAGATAGGCGGATATTGCTTATTTTAGAAATTCGGTGAATAATTCAGGTTTAAGTAATATTAGGCAAATTAAAAGAATTTTTTACAAGAATTCCCTATAATGAAAATGGTATCCTAAAAAGGGATTTTGGGAGTCAATTGCTAAAATGGTACGAATTGTGCAAAATGAAATTGAAGAGTTGAATGAAGGAAGGAGAAGGAAACCATGAATAAAAGAAAACTCGGATCAACAGGACTTGAGGTATCTGCCATCGGGCTTGGATGTATGGGAATGTCTGATTTCTATGCGGGGCGTGATGATGAAGAATCAATTAGAACGATTCAACATGCACTTGACCTTGGAGTAAATTTTCTGGATACAGCAGATATGTATGGAGTCGGCAAAAATGAAGAATTGGTAGGGCAAGCAATTAAAGGCCGTCGGGAAAACGTAATCGTAGCTACAAAATTTGGGAATGTCCGTGCAGAAGACGGCACCTTTTTAGGTGTCAATGGCCGTCCCGACTATGTAAAAAGTGCTTGTGATGCGAGTCTTCGCCGATTAGGTGTTGAATACATTGATTTGTATTACCAGCACCGTGTAGACCCTAATACACCAATTGAGGAGACAATTGGTGCAATGGCTGAACTAGTTAAAGAAGGAAAAATCCGCTACATTGGTATGTCGGAGGCCGCACCACAGACTATTCGCGCAGCCCATAAGGTCCATCCAATTACCGCTCTCCAGACAGAATACTCACTCTGGAGCCGTAATGTAGAGGATGAAATTCTTCCAACTGTTAGAGAACTTGGAATAGGATTTGTCCCTTACAGTCCTCTTGGAAGAGGTTTTTTAACCGGACAAATTCAAAAATTTGAGGACCTAGCTGAAGACGATTATCGGAGGTTCTCCCCGCGTTTCCAGGGAGAGAACTTTGAACGCAACATTGAATTGGTTAAAAAAATTAAGGAAATCGCACAGGAAAAAGGGTATCAGGCATCACAACTGGCGTTGGCATGGCTGCTTGCACAGGGAGAAGATATAGTGCCGATTCCAGGAACAAAGAAACGAAAATATTTAGAAGAAAATGTAAAAGCTGTAGATATAAAACTGACAACAGAGGACCTGGCCCGAATAAATGAAGCTGCGCCGATTGGAGCAGCTGCGGGTCTGCGTTACCCTGAAGCATCAATGAAGGGATTAAATTTATAATTTCCAGAAAGGTCCAGCCATTTTAATGGCATTTGGACCTTTCTTTATATTTTTAATATTTACAAATATATCCATTTAAACTGCGAGGCTTGAACGCTAACAAAAGTTATTTATTTTTCTTTGCTCCAATCATTCCGTAATCCTGTATCGTAATCGATACATCATAGGTGATGGGAACCTCACTAAATTTTTCTTCCCAATCGTCCTTCACATTTTTCCAAACATTAGGATAATGTATTCGCAATTGGTTACCAAAACCTCCAACATCTACTCCTAATTCCTTTTGCGTTTTTTTTGTTGTATTTTCTACTAAATGCATTACTTCTTTCTCAACCGCATTTTCAAAGTGATTAATAGTTGTATTCTTAAAAGCAGGTTTAAAGTGAGGATTCCAGTATTCAGCAATTCTTCCCTCTGACTCAATTTTTACATCAAACGAAATTCTATCACCGGTTACATGGGGCTTAATTTTGCTTTTCATTGACTGAATCTGATAATATGTGGGTTTATCCGACTCATTTTGGAAGGCTTTTACCGCCCCGCTTTTACCTTCTCCTGTTATCCAATTTATGCCTTCAATCTCTTCCTTATTAAGAATCCCAATCATCTTGTTTGTTCTTCCTTTTATTACGGCCGCTCCATCAAAGTCAATTTCTCCCTTTTTTAAATCAATCAGCTGTAATAGGAAGCTGGTCTGAGAGTTCGATTTTCCCCAAATCTTCATTAAGGAGAGGTGCCTTAATGTTCTAGTTGTAAGTTCCTGTTCTGCAATTTCTACTAAGCGTAATGCAGGAATGACACCTGCTTCCTTTGATTCGAGAGTTCGTGCAGCCTCTCCTTTAGAAATAAAGATTAAGGTGCTTCCTCTAATATCGATATCCCGAAAAAACAAATCTGTTATTTCTCTAATTGGCTCTTTACGGGCAAGATCTTGTCCAATAATCACTACTTTTTCATGTGCCCCTGATATTGGACCCTCTCTTCGTAAGGTCGTTTCCCAACCGATTGGTTCTAATGAGGTTCCTGAAGCAGAGACATTAAGATAAGGTTTTTGTTGTGGTGACTTGTTACTTGAATTACCGATTGCACTTGGTATTACATATTGAAGAGTTGATCGTATTTTTCCATCTTTTGCTTTATCAACAGCTGTGCCAACCGCAATATTTAGTTCTTCAATAGACTTGCTGCTCCAGCAACCTGACAGCAGTAAAAGTGAAAGCAATGAGCCAAAACAGTTTCTAAGTATAGATTTACATTTTTTCATATATTCTTTCCTTCACCTTTGAAATAATGAAAAGGACCATCGGAATAATAAAAAATAAATAAAAAGCGAAATTACCAATCATATCTGCCATCTTAAATACCTCATTTATATTTTTAGGAATCATAGAAACTAAATAAATGAGAGGTAATAAACTATAAATAAATACGTGAGTATTTTTCGAAAAAATCTGATGTAAACCTAGATTAGCAATAAATAAAGCAATGACATACGTAGCGAATATTTGCATAATCCAAATGACAAGAATAAGGGAATCGAACCGTTCAAATAGAAGGCCTGTGATTTCAAAGCTTCGAATAAATGTAAGTACAGGCCATGTTTGTGACACCACTGAGTCTACTGAAAGGGAACCTATTACGATTACCACTGTAATGGTATAAAAGACAAAGGGTATTCCAACTCCAAGTAATGGAACTTTTATTACCTTGTTTTTTTCTTTCATAAACATATAAATAAAGAGGAGAATTTCGAAGCCTGCAAAGGAAAGAGAGGAGGTTGTTAACCCATTTAAGACAGGCTTAACCCCCGATCCTAACACCGGACGTAAATTATCAACCTCAAATAATTCAATGCCTAAAAACATGACCAAAAGAAAAAAAAGAACCGTAATTGGAAAAATAATTTCTAATAAACGAGCAATGGCATTCACCCCGCCTTGAACTAAGTATAGACCAATCCATAAAAATGGCATCATGATAGCCCATGGTGGAGTTCCCTGAAGTAAGAATAATCGTGTAGTTTCAGCCATTGTTCGAAGCTCATATGCAGACAAAGCAATATAATAGCAGACAACTGTTAAACTTAGCATCGATCCTATCCATTTCCCAAGAAGTCTTTGATTAAATTGGAAAAAAGTTTCGGTCGGGTATCTTTGGCATAGTTTTAAAATTATTACTGCTACAAGAATAATAATTAATCCACTAACAATTACTGCGATCCAAGAATCGGGGGTTTTGATTTTCTCTGTCGTGGTTCTGGGTAGCGTTAAAATCCCTGCACCGAGAATAAAATTTGTGATAAACATTACTGCTTGATGAGAAGTTATTCGATCTAAAGGACTGGAAGTCATAATTAGTCACTCCTTTCGAAACGTTATCTTTTTCTTACTGAATCTTTTGGATGCAACAATTTAGGACGGCGTTTCATCAGAAAAAGAGGGAGCCGAATCATGAAGTCCTTCCAATCTCTCAATCGAAATGATACAGCAGGGCTCACATATGGAATGCCAAAACTTTTAAGCCTGACTAAATGGCTGCTAAGCAACAGGAAGAACAGAACAACTCCATATAATCCAAACACACTAGCAAATAGCATGGAGGCAAAGCGAAGAATTCTTAATGCAATCCCTACATTATATTGTGGGAGTGTGAATGAAGATATGGCCGTGACAGCAACTACGATGACCATGATTGGACTAACTATTCCTGCTTGAACTGCTGCTTCTCCAATGATTAAACCGCCCACGATCCCTAGCGATTGTCCAATTGGTTTTGGTAGACGAAGTCCGGCTTCTCTTAAAACTTCTATAGATACTTCCATTATTAGTGCCTCAATTAGAGGGGGAAAAGGAACCCCCTCTCTGGTGGCTGCAATGGAAAAAACGAGCTTGGTTGGAATTAATCCCGGATGAAAGGAAATAAAAGCAATATATAAAGAAGGAACAAATAAAGCAATAAAGGCTGCAAAATATCGTAATATACGAATTAATGTCGCACCCATCCACCTTTCGTAATAGTCCTCAGGTGACTGCAACAGCATATGGAAGGTAACAGGAACAATTAAGGAAAAAGGTGAGCCGTCCAATAATAAAGCTATCCTTCCTTCCAACAATGCACTCATCACACGATCAGGTCGTTCTGTACTTTGCACTTGCGGGAATGGACTTAAAAAATTATCTTCGATTAATTGTTCAATATAACTAGAGTCCTGTACATCATCAATTTTTATATTATTAATCCGTTGCTTAACCTCTTCTAATAAATGAGGGTCCACAATATCCTTCATATAGGTAATGACTAGTTCTTTTTTGGACCTCTCTCCTACCTGAAAACTGATTATTGATAAGTTTTGATCTTTTCCATGCCGCCGAAGAAGAGCTGTATTATCCTTTAAATTTTCAATAAAGCCTACCCTGGGCCCACGTACCAAAGCCTCAGTAGGCGGCTCATCAATATTTCTTGTTTTAGCTTTAGCACCGCCAACCAGGAAAACGTCTTCTAGACCATCGACTAAAATCGCAATTGACCCAAACATTACTCCGGAGGTTATATCTTTAAGAGTACGAACTTCATTTAAGCCGGAGACAGAAAGGGCTTGGTTTTTAATATACTCTTTTAAGGAGGAGTTTTTTAGAGGATGGCCTGTTTCTTTTGGTGAAGCCGACATGAAATCAACCAAAATATGATTACTAATTACATCCTCATCTGCAAACCCATCTATAAAAATAACGGCAATACGAATACCCGTTGTTCCCATTTGAAACTCACGAAATTTCACATCTGAATTATGCCCAATCTCTTTGCGAATTAAATTCAAATCTGCCGTAAGATTTCCGGTCATTTCATTAATAGATTCTTGAAATGACTGGTTATCCTGTTTTGCTTTTTTTTCAGATTCTTCAATCTTCATCTGGTTTTTGTTTAGCTTCCGCCATTTCACTAACCATCACTCTTTCTCTAATGAATGAATCCATTTGAAAAATTTAAAAAATCCAAATGGAACTAAAAATGTAATAAATGCTTGTACGAAGATGATATAGTCCGGTATTAGAGAAAGAATTTTCTTGAACATTAAAACCTCTCCTATAAACGCTCTAAAGAATTTTTTTATTAAAATACATTGATTGTATTATTTACTTTTTAAGTTAAAATAATCGGATTATTGGAAGTGCTTTGGAATAATTATCTTTTTATATAAATTGAATATAGTTAATAACCATTATTCAGAAATATATTACAGACAAGATACCAAATATTTCTTGAAAGCATATTTTACTATGAGGTGATTTCATCATGAAGGTGAAATATGCAGAAAGAGGAACTTTTGACGCGGAAAAAGCAGCTAGAGGGCTGATTGAGTTGACAAATAAAATTAAAAAACAAAATTGTCAAAAAAATGAAAAATTAATCTAAGCTCATGTACCAATTATGGTATATGTGCTTTTTTTTGAAGCACTTTTTATCTTTAGGCTGTGTTAAAGAACAGTGTTGATATTTATACTCTGTTGATTGGAGCGGAAGGCGCGAAGACTCCTGTGGGAGTACGGTTCAGGGGAGACCCCGCAGGCGCAAGCGCCGAGGAGGCTCGCCGAAACGCCCACGGAAAGCGAAGAGCCTGGAGCGGAAATCAACAGGCAAGTTTAACAGAGCATATCTTTAATTAACAAACGTTTAGGTATCCTGTAAATTTAGAAGAATAACAGATGTCAAATGGCTAGATGGGAAATATGTTTATGAAGTGAATAAAAGTGATGGTTTATTTTTGGAATCTGCCTTACAAATGCTATCAGAATATGAAGGTACTGTTGTGGAACAGGAGCAAATTGATATTGAATATAAGTTTTTTTTCGGTGATTTAGTTCAGGTAAGTGGTTATGGTGCTGATTTATTTAAAGTTGTCGGCTTTCGGACAGAAATTTGGCGCTACAAAGAGGACGCCTGGGAAGATGTTATTTACGAGCTTTCAAGGGTAAGTGACGGAGAATGGCTGGAGGCAGGCGAAGAAGAATTAACACTAGTAGCGGACGCTGAAAGTGCAGATACATTTATACAAAAATTAGGTCTTTTATACTTAGTAAATAAACAGGATCAAGCAGTGAAAAATACAAACTTAAAAAATTTAATTAGAAAATCAGAGTTTGAAGAAATAGAAAGAAAAAAAGAAAAGAAAGAACTCATCGATAATCTCTTAGATATATTTAATGATTATCGGATCCTATATGAATTGTTTCATGATCAGGAATACTTCCAAGTTATGCGGGTCATTCTTAGGAAGTTAGAAAGTCTTGTAAATAATGATGGCAAAAGCCCTGTATAATTCTACCACCTAGCTATTTCAAATAATAAATACAAAACAAAAGGAATTCCACCCCATTTAATTAGGAGAAACATCGTTGCTAATATTTTCTCAAATAGTTGGAGGGTAAAACTATCCTCCTGATTCACATCTTCAACCCAGGCCTCTAACATCAATTGTAATTTAGACATTGTTTTCACCCCATCGTTTTCTTTTTACTAATCCTATGCTTGTCCAAGCGATAAAAGACATGTTTTTTTCATTGAAACCTCTTTATTCAATTTCAGTAAAGAGAACTGGTTTATAGGCAACTGCTTACCAAAGTAAATAGCATGAAAAGGCCATGTACATCATACATTCTGTAAAAAGGGGGCGATGCTATGAGAGAAATTGAAGTATTTATTGATACAGAAGAAATTGCCGAATTTTTCTTTCATGAGCTTGTAAAAAGGGGATACGTTCCTAGTGAAGAGGAATTAGAGGAATTAGCCGATATTACTTTTGAATATTTAATTGAAAAGAGTATTATCGATGAGGAAGTACAGGAGGATTAGTAAATGAATATTTTAGGGAGAAATGAAATGTTTCTACCTTTATGATAAAAGAACACGAAAGCCGAGCATAAGTTGCTCGCTTTTTGTTTTTTATAGACTATTTGAAATATTTTTACCATCGTGAAACCTTGTTGGAGTTTCATCGTATTAAGGAGTGTGAATAAAAGGAGGAGGACTTTATGTTTAAAAAAATCCTTAAATCAATTTTAAAAAGTAAGATGACTCACAAGTACAGTTCCTCAAGCGATGCATGGAAGAAGCACAAACATCATAAGCACAGTCATTTAGGACATCATCATTATAAAAAGAAATATAAGAGCAGAAGTTCTATATCTAGTTTTTTTAGCAGCTAGCAAGGTGTGTGAATATGCTTAGGAAATTTACATTATTTATTTCCAAGATGATGGAGAAGCCACTACCTATTGATGAGGTTATTGCTGACCGTTATAGGGTAGTGGAGTATCTCGGAAGCGGAAGCTACGGACATAGTTATTTAGTTTTTGATTTCTTAAGCAAACATATTAAAGTATTAAAATCCCTTCGGTATCATAAGAGAATAACCCATTCTGGAAGAAAGGAATTTGAACTAGAAAAAGAATTATTAGGCTCGATTAATCATCCAGGATTTCCTAGATATTTTGAGGATGGCACCTTTAAAAACATTCCCTATTATACAATGGAATATATTAATGGGAAGAATTTTGAACAGCTTATTTTTCACGAAGGTAAGAAATTCACTGAAACAGAAGCTTTTAAGTTTGCAGATGAATTACTACAGTACATCGAATTCTTGCATGGCCATAACATCATTCATAGAGACATTCGCATTCCGAATGTAATTTTTGATGGAACGAGAATTCGCCTGATAGATTTAGGATTAGGAAGGTATCTTAAACCGAGAGACGGAGATCTACAAAAAATAGAAGATGTAAGAAAGCAAATTAACTACCAAGCAGATTTTTACGGACTTGGCCATTTTCTTTTGTTTCTCCTTTATTCCAACTTTACTTTCGAAGATGACAGGAAGGAAAAAAGCTGGGAAGAAGAACTAGATATTACAGTTGAAGCCAAACAAATCATTAGAAGGCTCTTGCAGATAGAATCCGCGTATGATCAATGCGCACAAATAAGAGCTGATATAAAAAATTTCACTTAATTTAGGAGGAGAATTTTATGTCTTTCTTTGACAAAGTATTTGCTAGCGTAGGTATTGGTGCTGCATCAGTGGACACAAAACTAGAAAAAGACACTTATATGCCTGGAGAAACCGTACAAGGGGTTGTTGAAATTAAGGGTGGAAAGGTTGAACAGCAAATTGATGAGATTTATCTTTCACTCAATACAACTTATTTAAAAGAGTCAGATGATCGAAAATATAACGTAACTGCTACTATCGACCGATTTCGTCTAACTACACCTTTCACAATCAGGTCCAACGAAAGAAAAGAAATTCCGTTTACCTTCCAGTTGCCGTATGATACACCATTATCTATTGGCAAGTCTAAAGTGTGGGTAACAACAGGACTGGAAATAAAAGGTGGGGTGGACCCAAGTGATAAGGATTTTTTAAAAGTAATTCCTAATCAATTAATGACTGCTGTTTTTAACGCGGTAGATAATTTAGGCTTTAGAATTAGAGAAGCGGACTGTGAAGAAGCACCACGACGCTTACGCGGCAGGTTACCCTTCGTTCAAGAATTTGAATTTGTCCCAACATCAGGTCTATTTCGTGGTAAATTAGATGAGTTAGAAGTGGTGTTTTTATCTTCAGGTAATGGCACACTAGATTTGATGTTCCAAGTGGATCGACGTGCAAAGGGACTTTCAGGATTATTCTCAGAAGCGATGGGAATGGATGAAACGAACGTAAGATTTACTGTATCTAATGCAGATCTTCCTAATTTACAACAAAAAATCCAGAGTGTAATACAAAGATACTCATAATAAACAAAAAAATGGGTTCTCGACAAAAAAAGTTAGTATTCTACAGAGGATTCGACAAGGTCTACATCTAATTATTAGAATAGAAAATAAATTCTAATAATTGGAGGTATAAGATGATCAGAGTATTAACGAGAAAGCCCTGTATCAAATATGATGTGACGATCTTTCAAACTCCAAAGTACCGTGAAAATAAAGGCTATAAACAGGTCTATAGAACCACCATTCCTGCTGCCGGCCGCGAACACTGCTTGGAAGAAACCTTTAGCCGCTTTAATGTGACTGACAGAATACCTTCAAATTATAAAGGGAGATTTCTCTCAACCGGTGACATTATATTAATTGATGAGGGGCGCGGCGGTCAGCACTATTATCAGTTACAAACTGGCGGATGGACCCCAATTAATAGAATAATGATACGTTAAAAACCTAAGGGAACAGCCTTAGGTTTATTTTTATATTATCGCTTTCTTCCACCATCTGCGCGGTTCTCTTTTGCATGCGCTTCGTGCTCTGCCACAATAGCCTCGGCTGGAATGTGATTATTTTTCTTTTGACCATTTATGCGACTTCTATGTTTTTTTCCCATTATCATACCTCCTTTTACATCTAAAGATAGCTTCCCACAAATCAGAAAAAACATAACTATTTCTCAGAAGTGTTTTTCAATAAAAACGGTTTATGATATATTGTCTATGGTACGGAGTGAAACGTACTTATTTTGATTGGAGGTTAAATTTAATGAGTGTACATATTGGTGCAAAAGAAAATGAAATTGCAGAAACGGTCTTGTTGCCCGGGGATCCGCTGAGAGCAAAATATATTGCAGAAACCTTTTTAGAGGATGCTAAATGTTATAACGAAGTAAGAAATATGTTTGGTTACACAGGAACCTACAAAGGGAAAAGGATTTCAGTTCAAGGAACTGGGATGGGTGTTCCGTCGATTTCTATTTATGTAAACGAGCTCATGCAAAGCTATAATGTGCAGAACTTAATAAGAGTAGGTACGTGCGGGGCGATCCAAAAGGATGTAAAAGTACGTGATGTTATCCTTGCTATGACAAGTTCTACAGACTCGAACATGAATCGTCTAACTTTTGGACATGTTGATTTTGCACCTTGTGCCGATTTTGACTTACTTAAAAAGGCGTATGATGCAGGAGTCGAAAAGGGTCTTAATTTAAAAGTTGGGAATATCTTTACTGCAGATTCTTTCTATAATGATAATGCGGAACTTGAAAAATGGGCCAAGTATCAGATTTTGGCCATTGAAATGGAAACGACAGCATTATATACATTAGCAGCCAAATTTAATCGTAAAGCTCTTTCTGTTCTAACTGTTAGTGATCATATTCTAACAGGAGAAGAGACTACAGCAGAAGAAAGACAATTAACTTTTAATGATATGATTGAGGTAGCTTTAGAGGCTGCCACTAAGTAATAAAGAAGAAAATGCCTCTTCCAAATAGGATGAGGTATTTTCTTTTATAAAAAGGAACTTAGGGCCATGATGGAGAATTAAAATGTAGGTTGTGTTAAAGAACATTGTTGATTTTTACACCCTGTTGATTGGAGCGGAAGGCACGAAGACTCCTGTGGGAGTATGGTTCAGGGGAGACCCCGCAGGCGCTTGCGCCGAGGAGGCTCGCCGAAACGCCCCACGGAAAGCGAAGCATCTGGAGCGGAAATCAACAGACCAGTTTAACAGAGACAAAATGTAAAATAAAAAGGCAAAAATGTGACTAATTAAATGATTATATTGATATAAATAGGGTGCAGGGGTATAGTGCAAATGAGGTGAACGAGATGAAAGAGCAACTCAAAGTTGATATTACGGGAATGACATGTGCAGCCTGTTCAGCCAGGATTGAAAAGGTTTTAAATAAGGTAAATGGTGTTGAAGCAAATGTCAACTTGGCTTTGGAAACCGCATCCATTTCATATGATAAAGATTTAGTTTCAAGTAATGAAATCATTACGAAAATTGAAAACCTTGGATATGGTGCTCGTTTAGAAGAGGATCAAAGAGAAACAAAACAGCAATATAAAGAAGAGGAGATAAAGCATAAGAAACGCATGTTTTCCCTTTCTGTGCTCTTGTCTTTGCCACTTTTGTACACTATGCTTGCCCATATACCAATGGATATTGGCTTCCCAATGCCTGAAGTGATGATGAATCCGTGGTTTCAATTGTTGTTAGCCACACCTGTGCAATTTTATATTGGTGGACCTTTTTATATGGGTGCTTATAAAGCACTTAAAAATAAGAGTGCAAACATGGATGTTCTTGTAGCTTTAGGTACATCCGCAGCCTATTTCTACAGTCTTGCAGAGGGCATTAAAACCATTAGCAATCCTGTTTATATGCCGCATCTATATTTTGAAACAAGTGCTGTTCTTATTACTTTAATTTTACTAGGAAAATTATTTGAAACTTTAGCAAAAGGGAGAACAACTATCGCCATTTCTAAATTACTAAGTCTTCAAGCAAAGGAAGCAACAGTCATAAGAGATGGTAAGGAATTTCAAATCCCAATAAATGAAGTGCAGGTATCAGATCGAATACTAGTGAAGCCAGGAGAAAAAATTCCAGTAGATGGACAAGTTTTATTAGGGCAATCCTCCGTCGATGAATCCATGATTACAGGCGAATCGATCCCAGTGGAGAAATCAGTGGGGGATCATTTAATAGGTTCGACTATTAATAAAAATGGAACGATAACAATGAAAGCAACAAAGGTGGGAAAAGACACAGCTCTTGCGGGAATTATAAAGATTGTAGAAGAAGCTCAAGGATCGAAAGCACCCATTCAACGAATTGCTGATATCATTTCTGGCTACTTTGTACCCGTTGTTGTTTGTATTTCATTCGTTACTTTCTTGATTTGGTATTTTATAGTGAATCCCGGTGATTTTCCAACCTCTTTGGAAACGGCTATCGCTGTTCTTGTGATCGCCTGTCCATGTGCTCTAGGGCTGGCAACCCCCACATCTATAATGGTGGGAACAGGAAAAGGTGCAGAGATGGGCATCCTTTTCAAGGGTGGAGAGCATTTAGAAATTGCGCATAGGATAAACGCCATAGTCCTTGATAAAACGGGAACGATAACAAAAGGTCAACCAGTTGTTACTGATTTCATCGCATATAAAGAGGAGAAAAAGGTCCTTCAATATTTAGTCTCTGCTGAGAAATCATCAGAACATCCGCTTGCTGAAGCTATTGTTAAATATGGTATGGAAAGACGATCTAGTACTCTCCCGGTCAAACGCTTTAAGGCTATTCCAGGTTATGGAATTGAGGCAAAAATAGGCGATGATGAAATATATGTGGGAACTGGGAAGCTAATGGATTTAAAAGGTATTTCTTATACAGAGAAAGAAAAAGAATTACTTCAATTTGAAACCGAAGGTAAGACAGCGATGTACATTGCAATTAATTCAACCATCATGGGACTTGTTGCAGTTGCTGATACAGTAAAAGAGACAGCTATGCTGGCAGTTACTCAACTATGCGAATTAGGCATCGAAGTTTATATGCTTACAGGGGATAATGAACGGACAGCAAAAGCCATTGCTTCTCAGGTAGGAATTACGAATGTTATTGCTGAGGTTCTTCCGGAAGAAAAGGCAAATCATATAAAAGAACTTCAGCATAAAGGAATGAAGGTTGCAATGGTAGGGGATGGAATAAATGATGCACCCGCTCTTGCAGTTGCTGATATAGGTATTGCCATTGGTTCAGGTACAGATGTCGCTATTGAAGCAGCAGATATCACCATACTAGGTGGAGAACTGTCATTGATTCCTAAAGCTATATCTTTAAGTAAAAAAACAATGAAAAACATTCGTCAAAACTTATTTTGGGCTTTGATCTACAACTCTGCAGGCATTCCAATCGCTGCTCTAGGATTATTAGCCCCGTGGGTAGCTGGAGCGGCAATGGCATTTAGTTCTGTATCTGTCGTGACTAACTCACTTCGTTTGAAACGAGTCAAGATTTAAAAAAAAATGATGAATTTTTGAAGAGGCTGACCAATCAGCCTCTTTTATCGTATCTGAAATTTCTCTATTATTTATTTCTTATCAATTTCATTAACTTTTCTTTGTTAATTTTAATAAAAAGATGTTATTCTAATCACTAAGGGTTTGCTTTTTGCTTAAGACAATTGTTAAGACTAGCTAGTACATATCTTATTTTTATGGTAAACGAAAGTGGTGAAAGCTTTGGAAGGTAAGAACGTTGAGCAAGAAAAGCTTGAAGGAGAGAAAGTTGAACAGGAGCAAGTGACTGAGAACAGATCCGGATATATCCGATTAAAGAAGTTTCACTTTATTATGCTGTTATTTTTAATGGTGTTTTTATCAGCTGGAATTACAACAATTGCCTTTGCATTTGGTAAAGAAAAAGTGGTAACAGTTGGAGCAGAAAGAACAGAATTCAATAAACTTTATGAAGCATTTGATACCTTGAAAAATGGTTATTTTAAAGAAGTAGATCAGAAAAAGCTTATTAATGGGGCAATTAATGGAATGGTGGAATCGCTTGACGATCCCTATTCTGATTATATGAGTAATGAGGAAGCAAAAAGCTTTCATAGTAGTATTTCTTCATCTTTTGAAGGAATTGGGGCAGAAATCCAAGAAAAGGATGGACATATTGTTATTGTTTCTCCAATCAAAGGTTCTCCTGCTGAAAAAGCAGGGTTAAAGCCAAATGACATGATTATATCAGTAGATGGAAAAAGCCTTCAGGGAATGAACTCTACTGAGGCAGTTACCTTAATCAGAGGTAAAAAGGGAACGAAGGTAGAATTAACTATCCAACGACCAGGAACAGAAGCTCCAATGACCGTTCCTATTGTTCGTGATACGATACCAATCGAGACTGTCTACGGAGAAATGGTTGATGACTCTATTGCAAAGGTACAAATCACAAGTTTTTCAAGTAACACTTCAAAAGAATTAGTTACTACTTTAAATGATTTACAAAAGAAGGGTATGAAAGGTTTAGTATTAGACCTGCGACAAAACCCTGGTGGATTACTAGATCAGGCAGTAAGTATCACAAGTATGTTTGTTCCTAAAGGGAAAATTATCGTCAAAGAAGAAGATAGAAACGGAAAGATTAAGGAAATTGGTTCTCAGAGTCAAGGTAATCCTGACTTACCGTTAGTTGTATTGATTGATAAGGGTAGTGCCAGTGCATCTGAAATTTTTGCTGCTGCTGTAAAGGAATCAGCAGGAATCCCGCTTATAGGTGAGAAATCCTTTGGTAAAGGTACTGTACAAACGGCAGAAGATTTTAAAGATGGTTCTAACCTAAAATACACAATCGCCAAATGGTTAACACCAAATGGCAACTGGATTCACAAAAAAGGAATTGAACCAGACGTAGCAGTAGCACTTCCCGAATTTGCTACATTACCGATTATTGATCCAGAAAAAGAGCTGGCCATTTCTAACTCTTCAACAGAAATTCAAACAGCACAGAAGATGTTAAAAGCGATTGGCTATGATCCGGGTCGTGAAGATGGTTTCTTTGATGAAAAAACAAAACAGGCTGTCATTGCATTACAAACGGCACAAAAGCTTCCTGCAAATGGAGTATTAAAAGGTGAATCGACCTTGAAATTGATGGAGCTATTACGAGAAAAAATTAAAACAAGTGATACACAAATGCAAAAGGCTGTTGAGGTTTTAAAAGGAAGAATGAAATAAAAATAAGATAAACTCGGCTCATACAAGAGCCGGGTTTATTTTTTGGGCTATGTTAAAGAACAGTGTTGATTTTTACACCCTGTTGATTGGAGCGGAAGTCTCGAAGACTCCTGTGGGAGTACGGTTCAGGGGAGACCCCGCAGGCGCAAGCGCCGAGGAGGCTCGCCGAAACGCCCACGAACCGCTCGAGTCTGGAGCGGAAATCAACAGACAAGTTTAACAAAGCCATTTTTTTAAATGAAAAGAATTTATTGTGTATATTTATTAACCATCTTTCCGAGAATGGACAATAAATAAATGGGATGGGTGGTTAAGTAAATTGAGAAAGCTTTGTATTGCTGTTATTGCATTTTCATTTTTAGGTTTTGGTCCCTTGAAATCATTTTTTCAAAATGATGTAAAAACAGATGGTAATCAAATTGGTGAAGATTCGTTTATGCAAAAATTGAAAGAGACAACCCAATTTCTTCCCTTAAGTGGAGAAAACTCAAAAGTAGAAACATTTTTAATAACGGAAAATGAGATTAATAATAATTCTTCAAGACCGAATCTAGCTATTATTATTAGTCGTGATGCTGCTAACAAAAAATTATCTTATGGAACTGCTCAAATTCCTCCTATTAATGATGAAGGGGACTTTGGCACCCTAAAAGAAACGGTTGAAAAAAATTATCACATACCAATTGACTATTGTTTTATTATTGATTCTTCTGGTGCAGCTAGAATTCTTGATTTACTAGCTCCAAATGGAATTCCGAGTCCACTTGCAACAGACCATGATGTGTCAGACCCAGAAGTCCTGAAAGGAAAAGAAATTGTTGACCTTATAAATCAACTGCGTGAACTACCTAATAGTGAGGACTACCTTGTGGGGGTAATTTCAGCGATAAGAAATGAAGTGAATAAGAATCAAGCTGCAAATCAATGGTTTTCAATGGTTCCAGCACTCCTTAATGAAGCGCGACATAGCGTAAAAACGGATATTGCTAAGGGAGAATTATTGGAGATAGGTCTCTCAGCCATCATGAATCCTATAACTAAATTCGAACTGATTCACATGAATGAAGAACAGTCAAAAGCAGTCAATGGTGTTTTCGAGGACAAAGATCAAAAACCAATGATTAATTAACGACTAAAAAAGCGAATGGAATCATTCGCTTTTTTGGATTCTTATCCACTTATTCATATATAATAAAGGGAACAAGATAGAAGAAGGGATAGAAAGATGAAAAAAGCAGAGATTTATATTTTATCAGGATTTTTGGGAAGCGGAAAAACGACCTTACTAAAACGATTACTAGAGGATGAACGGAGCCTAGGTAGAAAAGTAGCTGTCATGATGAATGAATTAGGACAAGTCTCGATTGACTCCGATGCGATAGACGATGACGTCGAGTTGAAAGAGTTACTTGGGGGATGTATCTGCTGCTCCATTCAAGATAAACTTGAATCCCAGCTTCAAGGTTTATTAGTAGAAGAGAAACCGGATGTCATTTACATAGAAACAACGGGAGCGGCCCATCCTGTGGAAGTATTAGATGCCATCCTTTCTCCATTATTTGCAGATAAGTTATTTGTTAAGGGTATTATTACGACGATAGATGGTACGAGGTGGAAAGATCGAAAGGCATTAAGTCCACAGTTACAACAGTTAATTTTAGAGCAAGTAAGGCATGCGGATTTTATTATTGTAAATAAAATAAATGAATTAGAAGAGAAGGACCATGCAAGTATTACCTTTGAAATTCAATCCATTAATTCAAATGCAAGATGTCTTCTTACAAACTATTCACAGGTAGCAATAGGGGATATTCGAAAGCTCTCCGTTTCATTTGAGGAAGCTAAAAACAAAAAATCCCAACGAATACCACTAAACCTGACAACATTTGTTTATCAGTTTAAAAGCGCAGTCAGTCACTCTGATTTTGAAGTGTTTTTAAAACAACTCCCTGAAACAATTTACCGAATAAAAGGTTATGTGAAATTTAGTTCATCTGACTTTCCAACTTTATTTCAATTTTCATATGGTATGCCTTTATACATGAAGGAAAACATGAATTTACCCTTAAACCTTGTGTTTATTGGTGAGAATATCGATTGGAATAAGCTTCAACAACAGCTCAACGTTCTTGAAAAAAATAAAGAATAATGAAACTAGAGTGAATGATAAAAGTCTCTTCAGGTAACTCTTTTAATGTAGTCAAAACCATTAAAAGGGGGATTTCAATTGAAGAAGGCAGCTAGTATTTTAATATTACTCTATATCCTCTTTAATGGACAAAGGGTTCTTGCTCAATCTGATATTGACTATAAAATTGAAATGTTAAATTGGGATGAAGTCAATCAAATCTTACCAAAGTACTCAAAATTTATTGTCCTCGATGTAGAGACCGGAAAACAATTTCATGTGCAAAGGCGAGCAGGTAGTCACCATGCGGATGTACAGCCGTTAACCCCAAGGGATACGAAAATAATGAAAAAAATATATGGGGGTAAATGGAGCTGGAAACGACGGGCTATAATTGTTATCCATAAGAATCAGTGGATTGGAGCATCGATGCATGGAATGCCCCATGGAGCAGGTGCGCTTAAAAATAATTTTCCTGGTCATTTTTGCATTCACTTTTATGGTAGTACGACTCATCGAACAAATTCCATGGATTTATCACATATGCTGATGATCTTAAAAGCATCTGGAAAATTAAATGAATACTTGGGGAAAGCAAATCCTTATGACGTAATTGACGCCTATATTGCAGGTATAAAACAACATGATACAAGAATTACCTCACAAATTTCTTTGCAAAAGAATAAGTGGAGATCAGTATTTAAATTAGTCGAAAATATTAGATTAGCTCGAATGGAACGTCTACCAGCAGAGGATTTAGTAAGCGAAATAAGTTTGGATGTTCCAGTTGAAGTTGATTGGTACATAAAAAATAGGGGAAGACAAACCTATAGAGAAACGATTCATTTAGTTCGCTTTTCACCATCAGATGCCTGGAAAGTGGATTCAGAGCATTTTTTAACTAAGAACAATCTCCCATAGATAAAAAAACACCTTTATATGAGGATTGCCTCAAATAAAGGTGTTTTTATTATGTGAAAATTATCTAGGTTGTTCACCAAACTTAATGAACGTTCGCTCATCTTCAATTAACCCGCAGGCTCCGCATTGAACTCGGTAGTCTGGTCCATTGTAGGGGAGATGAAATGGTTCTAGAGTGCTTTCCTCGTATTCACGAACCACTTCTCCAGACTGAGGATCTAGCTTTACCGAATGGGATACTTGCTGAATGATATTAAAACGACTTCGATTCGTTTTGCAACTTGGGCATTTAAATGGGGTTGTCATTGCTTTTCTCCTTTCTATAAATTGTTAAAATCTATTTTTTGCAATAATGTTAGTAAATATGTAACAATGCAATTGAAGGCTAAAGGAGGAATAGAGTTGCAGCAAGAGTTGGAAAATTTCGATCAATTATTAGAGGAGTACCGTTCTATTTGGAATAACCGATTATTACATAAAGGAGAATGCAGTAGCGAAGAATTATTAACCGAAGCAATTAAACGAGAGCTGCTAGATGAAAACTCACATCCAAGAATCAGAAAAAATAAGTACGAAAAATACTTTTTTGCGATAAAAAGGATAATAAATTCTTCAGTCTCCGATTCAACAAAAGTAGCATTAATAAAAATTCACATGGAAATTATGGAAACGATCAGTTAGGGGGAGAAAGATGAAAAAACTTGTATTGGTTTTTATTTCAGTTTTAATTTTAAGCCTTATGGCAGCCTGTAGTAATCAACATGAAAATCATTCAGTACAGCCTCAAATGCTAGATGTAGACTTGACTGTTAATCCCGAAAAGGGAGAGATTAATGAACCAATAACATTCAATGCAAAAGTTACACAAGGTAAGGAAATGGTTAATGACGCGGATGATGTCATATTTGAGATTTGGCGTTCAAAAGATGAAAAACATGAAAAAGTAGAAATTAAAAACCCAAAGGATGGTGTCTATAGTCTGGAAAAGGCCTTCCAGCAAGAAGGGACATACTATATTATCTCTCATGTCACCGCAAGAGATATGCATAATATGCCTAAAAAGGAATTCATCGTTGGAACACCGAGTGAACCAGAAGATGCAGATGTAAAAGATTCGATGGATGGAATGGAAATGGATCAAAAGGAACAAGAAAATCATAATTAAAAAACAGCCTCTTGGGGCTGTTTTTTATGAATCTTCCTCTTTTTTTGCTCTTAAATTCACTTTAGCTTTGCTCCCAAGCTTATCATTTAGTTTTTCATTTACCTTTTGGCTAATTTTATCTAAAAGTTCTCCTTCATAGTTGGTTCCAATATTTAATCGCCCTGATAATTCCTTAATTCCTAATTGTCCGAAGTTGTTGGCGTAATCTACATTGTGAATAACTATTTGATCTACTTTTAATTGCTCAATTAAAATGGTTGGAGGGCTTTCTCTTTCCTTTGAGTTTGTAGGTGGACTATTGCTTTCTGGTTCTGCCGTATGCTGAAATTCATTTATAGACGCTTCTAAGAAAGAGAGCTTTTTTTCCAATTCTGTTATTCTCAGTGTCAATTTTTTATTTACTTTAAATAAGCGAAAGAAGAATCGCATATAAACCCTCTATTCAGAATTGGAATATGAAAGGTAAGATGAAGGGGACCTACTTTCATCATATTTAACTTTATAAGAAACATGCAAAAAAAAAGACGTTTACAAAATTTCTGTGACGTCGATTTGGGAATATTGCATATCAATATTTTTAGGGATTTTTACCTCAAGCATATTATCTTTATAGTTGGCAGCTGCTCCCTTTTTTCTCACAATGGCTGGCAGGGTAATGACATGTTTATCGTCATGCTGTGGGATATGTTCAACAATCAGCTGATTTGTTGTATGGTAAATACGAAGATTTTTTATCCATTCATCATGTTTGATCGGTATACGAACGAAGACAAAATCATGTGTTTCGAAGGCTGTAGAATTCAATCCTCCTGTTGCTGCCGGTTGTTGAACGGATGATTGAACCCCACTAAAAAAGTCTTGAGGATTCATTCCGCGCATATTTGAAGGCATGATTTTCCCCAATAAATCCTGTACATAGTTATCAATTTCCTCAGGCTTCATTTTCTGCATTTTGTCTTTCATATCCTTATTGAAGGGGAAAATATTCCAAGGGAACATCACATTTCATCCTTTCAGTTTGTTAAAATTGATTAGTAATCGGTGAGGATGGGTTCAGAATTTGGTCCTGATCACTTATATCTGTATCCGCAACTCCATTTGTTGAAAAAGAAGTGCTTGGAGAAAAATCTCCAAGTGCCATGTTTGTTCCTACCCATTTTGTATTTGCAGTATGGCTATTATGGACTGCGGGCCCTAAAGAGATATTGGCATTGTTATTTAAGGAATTCGTTTTGATATTAAAAATATTTATTTGAAAAGGCATGGATTTTCAGTCCTTTTACATTTGATTAGAAACAACGTTTGCTGGATTTGCAATATCCCCCATATCATTTACATCCGGATCAATAAATACATTTTCCATGGCTGCAGTAGGAGGGGCAAAATCTCCAAAGGATGCATTTTGTCCTTGTGATTTCTGATTGGCAGTATGCGCATTATGAAGGGCTTCACCGATGTTGACAGACCCGTTGTTAGATACACTGTTTATTTTGAGACTAAAAATATTTATTACAGTCTGCATCCTGTCACATCCTTTTTTAGTTTTCCATTGGAGCACAATCTCGGGGCTCCGCTTTGGTTGTTACCTCATACTATGCAATTGATTGCCCATCCGTTATTACTTCTTATGATAATCCCATATCGAATCGGGTTACATTCTCCAAAGTTTATTATTTGCATATATAATTGAATCTTTTTAACATATAGTATAGAGAAGGATTCTAAAATAGAGAGGTAATGTTCGTGAAAAAGAAAACGGCTTTGATTACAGGAGGAGCATCTGGTATTGGCAAAAAAACGGCAGAGCATCTTGCGGAAAATGGATATCAGCTTGTGATCAACTACCGAAATAGTGAATCAGAGGCTCTATCATTAGTAAAGCATCTGAACGAAAACTATGGGACAAAAAATATAGTTGTTCAGGGGGATGTAGCTAAAGAAGAGGATTGTCATCGTATAGTAAGTGAAGCTTTTTCCTTCTTTACTTCCATTGATGTCTTAATACATAATGCTGGACCCTACATACATGAAAGAAAAAAGTTGACTGAATATTCATCTGAAGAATGGAATTATCTATTAAGTGGGAACTTAACGTCAGTTTTCTGTTTGTCGAAATTAGTTATTCCTTCCATGCGTAAACAAAAATGGGGAAGAATTGTTACCTTAGGTTATGATCGAGTTGAAACAACACCTGGTTGGATTTATCGTTCAGCTTTTGCGGCAGCAAAGGCAGGATTGGCCTCTTTAACTAGGACAATTGCAATCGAAGAAGCAGAATTCGGAATAACTGCTAATATGGTTTGTCCTGGAGATATTACAAATGAGTGGAAAGTAAGCAATATTAAAGAGTCTTATGAAGCTAATAATGGATTAATTGGCAGGCAGGGAACTGGGGAGGACGTTGCAAGAGTCATTGCCTTTTTAACAGATGAAAAGTCTGATTTTATTACAGGGAGTATTATTCCAGTCACAGGTGGGGTGGATGTATTAGGAAAGGTATCAAAATCATAAATTTCTGATAACCAAATTTTTAGAACAATTTGATTTTCGGGAATGAAAACAATTCCTTTTGTGGATAATAGAAAGTAATCATCCATGAAAGGAGCACAGAATATGAGTTTTAATATAAATAGAATTAATCCAAATCAAACACAAGTATTTTTTCATGATGGCCGCTTTGAAACATTAACAAATGAGGAATTAGAAGACTTTATGCTCCAAATGGGTTTAACTGATGTGAATGAAACGATAGAGCAAAACGTGACGGACTAATATCATTACTAAAATAAGTAAAAAAAAAAGCAATCGGGATTGAACCGATTGCTTTTATGCTTCCAATAATTGTTGGTCGTCTGTTTGTGATAGGCCATTGCGCAAATGATATAAAGTGTATAAATCTTTTGGTATCTCGTATAAATCGTATATATCGCCACTAGCATTTAATTGTTCATAAATTGTTTTTCTTGTCTCGTTAGCTTTCACTACATAAGGTAGTTTTTCTGCTGCTTTTAATGAGCGAACATTTACCTTTCGAATACGCATAAAAACAGTTTCAATTCCTACTTCGTAAAAAAGCTCGTTGAAAAAGGCGTCTTTAGCTGGGCTATTGTATCCTTTTCCATGGTAAGGTTTCCCAAGCCATGTGCCTAAAAACCCAGCGTTATCTTCAATATCAAATAAATTAATGGTACCAATCGGCGTACCCCATTCATCAAGAATCGTTCTTGAGATTAATTCACCGCGCTCTTCAGCTTCAATCGTTTGTTTTGTAATAAATAAGAATTCTTCATATGAATCAGCTTTATGACGTACAAAAGGGAAGACATCTGGGTGCGTCATTAATTCGTATAATGTGTGGCTGTCATGAAGATCACGTTTTTTAAGCATGAATATCCCTCCATTAGGGCATACCGATCCCATGTCAGAAGAAGAAGCGGCCCACCCTCGAAATTTTTTATAAAGTTACTTAAAAAATTTCGGGGTGGGAATCGAACCCACTAGAACCAGTAAAACTGGTGGCGCACCATTTGCCTTCCCTATATCATTTTTTTTGTTAATGGATTTATGAAAAAACCCCCAAAATTCTTCAGTCCTAAATGGACTCACTTAGAGTATGATACAAGAAAAAAAGAAAAAAAGGAATAGTTTTTTTGGTGGAATTTCGATAATATTTTTTACCAATTTTCAACAAAATTCTACGTTTCTGAATACACTATTTCTCCACCAATCATCGTCCATTTCGGCTTTGCTAAGTAATGGAAAGGATGATGGCTCCAAAGGACTAAATCGGCATCCTTCCCTACTTCAATACTTCCTACACTTTGGTCTATTTTTAAGTTCTTTGCTGGAAGAATAGTGATACCTTCAAGGGCCTTTTGTTCAGATAATCCTTCCCGTACAGCAATCCCTGCACAAATATTTAAATATTGTATAGGTGTATAGGGATGGTCTGTTGTAATGGATACTTCTACACCATGGTTGGTTAACTCTTGATATGTTTTCCATGTTTTGTTCTTTAATTCAACCTTAGACCTACGAGTTAAAGTTGGACCCACAGAAACTTTTAGATTTAAATCGGATAGCTCATTAGCAATTAAATGACCTTCTGTGCAATGTTCTATTCGTAAATCCAAATTAAACTCCTCAGCAAAGCGAAGGGCAGAAATAATATCATCGGCACGGTGAGCATGAATTCTTACAGGAATCTCCCTTTTAAGTGCCATAACAATTGGAGCCGTTCTAAGATCCTCTGGGGTATCAGAATGAAAAGCTTTATAAAAAGCCTCTCTTAGCATCCCCATAATCCCCATTCTAGTTATGGAATCATTATTTCCTTGACTGTGTATCCGCTTTGGATTTTCTCCTAAAGCAATTTTTAATCCTGCCACTTCCTGTACAATCATTTTCTTAATATTTTTACCTGTTGTTTTAATTACAGAGGTAGTCCCGCCAATGACGTTTGCACTTCCTGGCATGACATGTACGGTTGTTATTCCGCTTTTAACTGCATCGGTAAACGCCTGGTCTAATGGATATACCCCATCCATAGCCCTAATATGGGGTGTTAAAGCTTCAGCAGTTTCATTAGCATCATTTCCAGCCCAGCCAGTTCCTTCATCATATAGACCTAAATGGGTATGCACATCAATAAAGCCAGGAAAAAGAAAGTGCTGATGACAATCAATAATTTTAACACTAGAATCTGTTTTGATATTCAAACCCACTTTTTTAATTTTACCGTTTTCAATCAGCACATCCCCTGATTGAATGGGATTGGTGGTAATTGGATGAATAGTTGCGTTTTTTAATAGTATTTTCATCATAATAGAACCTTTCTTCTAGGTGATAATGTATTTTATCTATTTTAGCAACATATGTGCCTAAGGAAAAGCAGGAAATTGTTAGTATTATTATATTTTTCCGATTTCTTATGATTTTTGAAACATTTAGAAGGATGAAGCGTAAATAATAAGGTAAGATTAAATATTTCCAATTGGGGGAAAAGAAAATGGCTCAAAGTGAAGAAAGGTTATTGGCTGCTGGTATCTATGTTTTAAGTTTATTTTTTCCAGTTTTGGCTCCATTAATCATTTGGTTGATAAAGAAGGATCAGTCTTCATTTATTGATTATCATGGCAAAGAATATTTTAACTTCTTAATTTCTTATACAGTTTACTTTATCATTAGTGGATTATTAATGATCATTCTTGTAGGATTTGTGACCACTCCGATCTTAGGAATAATGCTACTTGTATATACAATTATTGCGGCTATAAAAGCTTATGAAGGAAATGAGTACCGATTCCCGCTAATATTCAGATTAATTAAATAAAAAGGTCTGCCCGGCAAAATTTTTTGTCGGGTTTATATTGCGTTTATAGTACAATAGTCTTATGAAATGAAGAAACTATGGAAGGGAGAAATAAGAATGGATTCTATCGTAAGTAATCTTCCGATTATTGCACCAATCTTGATTATCCAGCTTATTTTAATTGTTGTTGCAATCATAGATCTGGTTAGGATCGATCAAACCAAGGGACCGAAATGGTTATGGGTAATTATCATCTTGTTCGTAAATATAATTGGACCGATTCTTTATTTTGTGATTGGAAGGAGAAATAACTGATGTCTCTTGTCCAAATAAGTGGGTTGAAAAAGAGTTTCCAAGGGACGAAAGTAATTAAGGGGCTGAATTTTACACTAGAAAAAGGGAAATGTATTGCCCTATTAGGTCCAAACGGGGCAGGGAAAACCACGACACTTAGGATGCTTTCAGGTTTAATGAGGCCAACAGAGGGATCAATTATCTTTAGTGACGCTAAAAAAGGAGAAGACATACGTCATTTAATTGGTTATCTACCGCAATTTCCTGTGTTTTACGAATGGATGACTGGATTAGAATTTTTGTCATATACAGGGAAATTGGCAGGATTAACAGGTAAAGAGGCCAAGGAGCGGTCAAATGAACTTTTAGAGCTGGTAGGAATAGTAGAGGCGAAAAATAGAAGAGTAGGTAAATATTCTGGAGGGATGAAGCAAAGGCTCGGAATTGCTCAGGCTTTAATCCATCGTCCTCAGCTCATCATGCTGGATGAACCTGTTTCTGCATTAGATCCAATTGGCAGGAGAGAGGTATTAGATCTTATTGAGGGATTAAGAAAAGAAACTACTATTCTATTTTCTACCCATATATTAAGTGATGCTGAAGAAGTGTGTGACGAAGTTCTGTTTTTACATAAAGGGGAAATTGTTGAAGCTGGGTCCATGTCAGAATTACGTGAACGTTATCAGCAAGCTAAGATTGATTTGTATTTTAAAGGTAAAGCAGAGGAATATGCCTCATTTTTTTCAACCCATGTGGTAACACACTCTGTTATGAACGAAGGCAATAAGATGAGCATTTATGTTGAAAATTTAGTTCTTGCCAGGTCGGCATTTTTAAAGTTAATTTCTGATCATAATCTCCCCCTTGAAAAGTTTGAGATTAGTAGTATGACCCTCGAAGATGTGTTTATGAAGGTGGTGGGGAAATGAACCAATGGATGATTTTGCTGCAAAAAGAAATGCTGGAAATGTGGAGAAATTTTAAATGGATTTGGGTACCGATAACTTTTATCCTACTTGGCGTTCAAAAACCTTTAACATCTTATTATATGGAGCAAATCCTTGACTCATTTGGAGGTCTTCCTGAGGGAGCTAAGGTCGAAATTCCAACACCTTCTGCAGCTGAGGTATTAATTCAAAGTCTTGGAGAATACACCTCTCTCGGTGTATTAATTATTGTTCTGACTACTATGGGGATTATTGCTGCTGAAAGAAAAAGTGGAGTCGCTGCTATGATTCTAGTGAAACCTGTTTCCTATCTTTCCTTTATAACTTCCAAATGGATGGGTGCTCTACTTTTAATATGGTTTTCTTTCTTCATGGGTTACTTGGCTACTTGGTATTACACTGGTATTTTATTTGACTGGATATCGTTTGCAAGCTTTTTCCAATCGTTTTTACTATACGGTTTATGGCTTACAGTTGTCATAACAATTACGTTGTTCTTTAGTGCTTTACTCTTAACGCCAGGGATTGCTGCTTTCAGTTCATTGGCAGTTGTAATTGTTATCAGTCTAGTTAGCAGTACCTTATCTAATCGTTTGGAATGGAGTCCAGCTCAACTAACAAGTTATGCTAATGAAGTACTTATGCATAAAGGATTTTCAGATTATACTTTACCAGCAAGTTTAACTGCCATCTCTTGTATCATTATTCTATTATTTTTAAGTGTATATGTTTTCAGAAAAAAAGAGCTTGCCGTCTAGTGGTAAGCTCTTGTTGCATTTGATTCTAACAATTTTATTTAGAAGTCTTTTCGTTAGGCAAAAATTCTTTCATGGTCTATAATGACTATTATTGGAATTTGCAAAGGTAAAGAGAAAGGACGAAGCAACCATGTTCAATCAAGTCGGCTTGGTTTTAGAAGGTGGCGGGATGCGTGGGGTTTATACCGCTGGGATCCTTGAATATTTCTTAGAACAAGAATTATTTTTCCCTTATGTTATTGGTGTATCAGCTGGTGCTTGTAATGCGGCCTCTTATTTGTCAAAGCAAAAAGGGAGAAATAAAACAGTAACGATAAAGTATGCAGCGGACCCAAGGTATATTTCATGGCAAAATTATTTTAAAAACCGTCAGTTTTTTGGAATGGATTTTATTTTTGATGAGATTCCCAATAAACATGTTCCATACCATTATGATGAATTCTACAAAAATCCTTCTGAATTTGTTGTAGGGACGACAGACTGCCTAACGGGAGAGCCTGTCTATTTTAAGAAGCAAGATTATGATAAGGATCTTCTTACCGTATTACGGGCATCGAGCTCCTTGCCATTTATAGCCCCTGAAGTTCGGTTTAAAGACAAGGTCCTGCTTGATGGGGGAATAAGTGACCCTATTCCTATTAAAAAAGCTCAAGAGGATGGTTTTAAAAAGAATATTGTCATCCTTACAAGAAATGAAGGATATTTAAAGAAACCTTCCAAGTTTCACTTTCTTGTGGACCGTAAGTATCCGGAATATAAAGGCTTACAACAGTCCTTAAGAAATCGATATCAAATATACAATGAAACACTCTCCTTTTTAGAAAAAGAAGAGAAAGCTGGAAACGTCCTTATCATTCGCCCTTTACAACCATTAACGGTAGGGAGAATGGAAAGAAACCCAACAAGGTTAGAAGCGTTGTATCATCAAGGGTATGAGGACGCCAAAGCATCTATGTCATCCATACGTCAATATATTGAAATGTAAGAGAAGTGTCCCTAGAAGGCACTTCTCTTTTCTCATTTATATGAAAACTTCTATCATTTTTTTGCAGTCTAGTAAATAAACTAGTATAAGAGAACTGATAAGGAGTTATCTTAATGAAAATACATGAATATTACCGAGATACAGCCAATATAAACTTAAATGGTAGTATTGCAGCTCTAGTACCAGCCATCATAATCGTGGCAGGCAATCTCTCTTTTTTTAAAAGTAATGAAGTTATGTTATTAACCATTCCATTTCTTATTTATAGTTTGATCTCATTTCAATTCTGTCTATTTAGACTAAAGCAATCCATTTCAATTAGCAGACATATGGGAGAAGCTAAGTCTAAGTACAGATCTTACTCTATAGCCTCTGCTAGGAATCTTTTAGTATTTTACATGAGTACACCTACAGTACGTTTATCTCTTTATTTTCCTGACGGTCACTTAGCAGGTGTTCTTAAAAAACATGATGGAAAGTGGTTGGATAGGATTAAGTTTAGAAAAATGTATGTACTTTACAATTCGGAGGAAGAACCCATTGGATTCTATAAAGTAAAGGGAGGAAGCGTTCTAAAGATAGAAGTATATGATGAACAGCTGACATATTTGGGATGCTTTAAACGAGAAAAGAACGGTTTTCTAAAATATAAAAAAGAATTTTTGGATCAAGCAGGAAAAACGATTGGCTTTATCCAAGGAGCTACTACTTTTATGGATGAAAAGGTTTTAGATCATAGTCATCATCAACTAGGAAGACTTCGAAGAGGTTGGATGCCGGTATCGTGGAGTCCATTATTCCCAGATCCCAATACTCCTGTACTTTCCTTTAAAGAGGTTCTTTCAGAAAAGGACAAGCTGTTAAAAATGTCGTTATTAATTAATGAATACTTTATTGAGAGATAAAGGAGTCAGATGGTTTCCCTCATTACTAATGTTTGATATGATATATTAAACAAATTTACATCTTCAAGTGGGGGATATACAGTGCAAATTGAACTAATAAAAGGTCATGGGTCGGGCAATGATTTCCTGATTATCGATGAGATATCCAATGAATATTCATTTACTGAAAGTGAACGGGCTAAAATGGCACAGGTGCTTTGTAATAGAAATACTGATTTAGGTGCAGATGGAATACTTTTTGTTATGAAGAGCGACCATGCTGATGGGAGAATGCGTGTATTTAACGCGGACGGTTCGGAAGCATCTATGTGCGGCAATGGATTACGTCTTGTTGCGAGATATATATGTGAATTACTCGGCTTAAATGAAGCAGTTATAGAAACAATGAAAGCAAATTTAAGGGTTTGTAAACAAAATGATTTATTTCCAAATATAAATACCTATCAAGTGGAAATTTCCCCTGTATTGTTCAATTTATCAGCTTTACCGTTAAATTTAGAAAAACCAACTCTTTTTAATGAGCGAATAGAAGAACTTTCTGATGAGTTGAGGTTTACTGCACTTGCGGTTCCTAACCCACATTTAATTACAATTGTAGAAACAGAACAAATACAAGGGGACCTGCAAAAGAACCTAAGTGAGAGAGTAAATGGACCGAATCATTTGTTCCCAGACGGAGTAAATGTCAGTTTTGTCAAATCCTTGGAACCAGGTTCCATTTATGTTAGAACATACGAACGAGGTGTAGGGTTTACTAATGCTTGTGGTACGGCTATGTCTGCGTCCTCACTTGTGACGTGTTTAACAGGTTTAAATACATTAGAAGAGGTCATACAGGTTTATAATAATGGAGGTAAGGTCCAGTGTGTTGTCCATGAAAAGGAAGGAAAATACACGATAGATTTAATAGGAAATGCAACTTATCTATACAAGACTGAGGTTACAGTTGATCTTGGTAATGCATTATTTTCAACCAAAATTAGGAATGAATTTTCCGAACAAAGGACCTATGAGAAGCTTCAAAAACAAGCGCAACAATTTATAGAGAATAACATGAAAGGATAAGGGCTCTCCTTATCCTTTTTTTACTATACCTTTTTTTAAAAACTCAAGTACCGGTCCAAACGGTTGAAGTTGTTTGGTTTGGAAGTAATCATTAAAAGGGTCTCCTTGCTCTCGTATACGTTTTAGGGCATTTTCCATGTTAAAGGAAATCAGCTGTAGACTTTCATCTACTTCCTCCCAGTAAAGTGGTGTCGCTACCCCACCATGCTCATTCCCTCTCATAGAATAGGGAGCAACAATGGTCTTGCCCTCACTATGCTGAACATAGTCTACATAGAGGCGATTTCCCCGATTTTTCTTCATTCTTTCAATGGTAAAGGAGTCGGGATCCTTTGAAATCAAGTAGTCTGCAATAAAGCTGGTAAAGAGTCTCGTATCCTCATAGGAGTATGTGTTCTCCGGCAAGGGAAGATAAATTTGTAAACCCTTATTTCCAGAGGTTTTAATAAACCCAATTAAATTTAATTGATCAAGAACTTCTTTTATAAAGAGGGCGGCTCTTATGGCTAAATGGAAGTAGTCCTTTGAAGGAGGATCTAAATCAAAAACAATTTCACTTGGGCCCTTGCTATTGGTTGTTTGAAAAGGGATATGGAATTCAATGGCAAGCTGGTTACCAAGCCAAACGAGAGTTTTTAAATTATTGCAAAGTATGTAGTCAATTCCTTCTGAAGTAAAGGTTTGTACAAATTCAGGTGCATACTCAGGACAGTTCTTTTGATAAAAAGCTTCACCGAACATTCCGTGAGGATACCGAATGACTGTTAATAACCGGTTTTTTAAAAATGGCAGCATATACGGGGAAATTTCCCGTAAGTACAGGATATAATCTGCTTTTTGAATCGCCAGTTTCTCCCAGAGTGGTTTATCTGGATGGGTAATCTCAAGGTCTGCTGGTAAGTTCTTTTGTGCAAAAATAAATCGTTCATATGTGCAAGAAGATGGTTCAATTTCAAAGCGAAAACGGTCAAAATGAGGTTCACGGAGCTGGTTATCGTATAGTTCCAAATACTTCACTTCAAGACAGATAGCAGGTTCGACATAAATAAACTGTGCATCTTCACGTATCATATTTTGCTTAATTGTTTGTTGCAGTGCCTTTTTTTCCTCAGGTTTAAATCCGAATAGGACTTGCCCTACACTATAAACCTTTTCATCCCTATATACACCAACATAAAAATATCCATTTGTTTTATCAAAAGTTGTGATGAAACAGTTGACATATTTCCAGTTTTTATACTTCAACCATTGTATAGATCGTTTTCCTTCCTCCCATTGGCTTTTTTTATACTTAGCAATAATTCCTTCACCATCATATAAGATAATTTTCTCCCAAAGTTCATTAAAATTCTCATATGCATTTACAAATTGAAGTAATTGGTCATTATACGGGTCGGAATCTAAGTCAAAACCCATGATGATAAATAAATTCCTTAATTCTTCTTTTCGTTTTTCTAATGGTTGAATAGAAATAGGATTTCCGCGAAGGAGCAATAAATCAAAGACCATTAGGCGACAAGGAAAGCGTGTAGCTTGGTCATTGATTTTTTTTTCAGATTTTAATCGGCCACGAACTTGGATAGCCGAAAAATTTGCTTTGTGCGTATTTTCTAGTGATACAAGTTCTCCATCTAAACGAAGAGGGAGATATGGTTTAAATTGTTCTTCATGTTTCAATAAAAACTCCTTTATTTCAGGAAATTGAGGTAAAAGGGTCTTCCCATTTCTGCTTGTTAGCTCAATCCCCTTGGAGGTCCAGTCTAAAATGGCACGAAAACCGTCGTATTTCACCTCGTACACCCAATCGGGACGAACGGGCAGTTCAAAAGTCAAACTAGGCAGCATCGGCTTCATATCAGTTCGTCCTCTCTTTTTTATTATTTTGTTACAATTTTAGTTTCTTCATCCTTTTCCAATTGTTTTTATGAATGTAAGAAACGAAGAAACACAAAATAAAAACAAAAAGAATGGAGAATGATTTATGCATACGATGTGGAAGGGAAGTATCAGTTTTGGACTTGTTAATATCCCCATCAAGCTCCATACGGCAACAGAAGATAAAGACATAAAGCTTCGCACCTTGCATAACAAATGTCATGCCCCAATTAAATATGAAAAAATTTGCTCCGTTTGTGAAGAAGAAGTGAAACCGGAGGATATCGTAAAGGCATATGAATACACAAAGGGAAAATTTGTTGTTCTTGATCAAGAAGAACTTGAAAAATTAAGAAAAGAAAACGAGGAAAAGGCAGTAGAAATTATTGATTTTGTAAAAATAGAGGAAATTGACCCGATTTATTTTGATAGAAGTTATTACATGTCTCCTAATGAAGGAGGAGGTAAGGCATACTCCTTGTTACGAAAGGCATTGCAGGAATCACAAAAAGTAGGGTTGGCCAAAATAATAATTCGTTCAAAAGAACAGCTTGCAGTTATTCGTGTATATGAAAATACATTAGTGATGGAAACAATTCATTATCCTGATGAAGTTCGTAAAGCTGGTGATGTGCCGAATGTCCCTTCAGAGGATAAAGTGACACATAAAGAACTAGATACAGCTATTTTATTAATTGATCAGTTGACTTCCGTTTTCGAACCTGAAAAATATACGGATGATTATCGAACCGCACTTCTTGAATTAATTGAATCCAAGCGGACTGGTAAAGAGACAGTTACTACGGCTGCAAAAGAAGTACCTTCAAATGTGACAGACTTAATGGCAGCTTTACAAGCATCAATAGACCGTACGAAGCCAAACAAAGTAGCGGCACCTAAGAAAAAAGCAGCAACCAAGGCAACAAAAGTGCCTAAAGTAAAGAAGGAAGCATAAAATATATGATTCACAATAGGCTGATTCTATATATAAGAGTCAGTTTTTTCTGTGCCTATCCATGTTCTTGTATTTTTGTTTTAAGCATAGGTTTATAAATATTAGCAACTAAATGGAGGAGAGGCAATGGCTTATAATGTGCTTTTGTTTGCAGATCCCGGAGTAGATGATTCATTTGCAATAATGTACGCATTACTTAATCCGAAAATTAATTTAGTTGGTGTGGTAAGCGGATATGGTAATACACCAAAGGAGCAGTCAATCAGAAATACCGCGTATCTTTTAAGTCTAGGTGGTAGAGGAGATATCCCCATTATTGGCGGAGCGGCAGGTCCCTTATCAGGAGAACTCGTGCAATACTATCCAGAAATACATGGGAAGGAAGGATTAGGCCCCATTAAACCTCCTGATACGTTAAAAAATGTAAAGGTTTATGACTTTAATAAGATTCTTGATATTGTTAATCAATATAGAGGAAATCTTATTATTGTCTCTGTTGGTAGATTGACTGAATTGTCCTTGATGTTTATTCTCTATGGAGATAATGTTTTAAAAGATGTCGCTGCATTTTATATAATGGGTGGGGCCTTTTTGGTGCCAGGAAATATCACTTCAGAAGCGGAAGCTAATTTTTTTGTGGACCCAATCGCGGCTTATACAGTCATGGAAAAAGCGCATAATATATACCTGCACCCATTGAATATCACCAATAAAGCAATTATTACACCAGAAATCATTAATTACCTCTCAAAGAATAGTCCTACTCCTTTTAAACCACTAATTAAACCAGCCTTTGATTATTATTTTAATGCTTATCAAACAAATGTCCCTGGAATAAAAGGCGCCCCCCTTCATGATGTTGTCCCCCTTATGGCCTTGACCAATCCTGAACTAGTAAAGTATATCCCAAGGCGTGTAAGAGTTGAGCAGTTTGGTAATGCAAAAGGAAAAAGTATTGCAGATTTCCGCCCAAAACCTGACAAAGAACCAATTGAAAGTTTAGACTACATTGGAATGGAAGCAGATATTCAGAAATTCGCCCAGAATTTTACGGAAACTTTTTTGCGTGGTGAATTTCAAAAAGAATGAAACTCTTATGGGGTTTCATTTTCTTTATTGTGAACGGTAGTTTTTCATGTTGGGATTTAAAAAAAGGAATTTTTCAATTGGACGGTGAATATTAAAAAAGAATGGAAAGGGGGAAAAGTGAAATGGAACGAGTGCTGGTTTTAGGGGGGACACAATTTTTCGGGAAGTTGCTTGTGGAAAAGCTGCTCAACGAAAACATTGCTGTGACAATTGCGACAAGAGGGCAATCGAAAGACCCTTTTGGTGAGAAGGTAGAAAGATTAATTATTGATCGTGAGGATCGGGATTCACTTATCCATGCATTTAGTGAAAGGAATTGGGATGTTGTTTATGACCAATCGTGCCTTTCCCCGCAAGAAGCAAAAGATGCTGCGGATGCACTGAAGGGGAAGGTAAAGAGGTATATTTTCACCTCAACTATGGCTGTTTATGAGTATGGGGATAAGCATGTAGAAGAAGATTTTGACCCATTCAGCTTTCACTTTCAATTTAAAACAAGAAGGGATTATCCAGGATATTTGGGATACCAGGAGGCAAAAAGGGCTGCTGAAGCTTATTTATTTCAAGAGACCGAATTTGATGTAGTGGCCGTTCGTTTTCCACTTGTCATAGGTAAAGACGATTATACGAATAGACTCAAGTTTCATGTAGACAGGGTCTTAAACAAGAAGCCAATAGGGATTAAATTTCCGGATGCGAAATACAGTTTTATTACATCAGATGAAGCAGCTAAATTCCTTTTACATATGGGGCGTGATGTGTTTACAGGACCTATTAATCCAGGGTGTAAGGCCGATATTTCCTTAAGGAGTTTTCTCGGAAAAATAGAGGACATAACCGGGGAATCAGCAGACATAACTTCAGAATTAACAAAGGAAAATTCCTCACCATATGGTATGGATGGTTCTTGGTCTATTAATACTGACAAGGTGAACCATTTAGGATACCAATTTACTGATTTATATGAGCTATTGGATGAATTAATTCAGTATTTTATGAGAGTTAAAATAAATTGACTATTAGTGTAAAGTGTAATAAACTAAAATTACGCTTATAAGTTCGTTAAATATTTATTCGTTTAAGTAGCCGTAACTGCACGGAAATGTGGGTGATGTCTATTGCCCAAACGTGTCAGTACGTCTTTTTTATTATTTTTAAATGTTCAGATTAACTTAAAGTGAACAAAATCTTGGGGGTTATATTGATGAGTAACGGTAAAGTAAAATGGTTTAATGCAGAAAAAGGTTTTGGATTTATTGAAGCAGAAGGCGGTCAAGATGTATTTGTTCACTTTTCAGCGATCCAATCAGAAGGCTTTAAAACATTAGAAGAAGGCCAATCAGTTTCTTTTGAAATCGTGGAAGGCGCTCGCGGACCACAAGCTTCTAACGTAAAAACAGCTTAATCTTTAGAAAATAAAAGGGTGATGCATACGACTAAAGCATCACCTTTTTATCTATATTTTTTCACTAGAAAAAGAGCTTTAGAGCTAACAAACAAAGTGTTCATACCATTTATTAACTAAGTACAAGGGGTGATCGTTTTGGCATTTGGTAGAAAAAATGACGAAGAAATTAAATTAGAAGAAACGAAAATTTGGGAATGTACTTCTGATACTTGTAAGTGCTGGATTCGCGACAATTTTAAAAGTACTGAAGTACCCCTTTGTCCTATTTGTAAAAGTGAAATGAGACAAACGACGAAAGAACTACAGGTAATTCATAACCATAGTAAAAATTTTATGTGATTTTTCAAAGCAGGGAGCTAGACTCCCTGTTTTTTTATTCTACAGCGTTTTCTCTACAATAAGCTAAGACAAGCTCTTCTTCGTCTTCTTCCAGTTCGAAATCAAGAATTTTTTCACTTTCGCGCTCATAGAAATAATAGTTAGTAATCTTGTCTCCATTTTCATCAGAAACGTAAATTACTTTTAACCCTACTCCCTTCTCGGAATATAGCTCGTCGTCTTCTTCCACATCAAGTTCTATAAAAAATTCATATCGGTCACCTGAAAGTAAACCAAATGGATCTTCAAGTTTTTCAACTTCATGACCTGTAATATTCAAGGTAATCATCCTTTTCTTTTTATTCGGCTTTATTATTATACACATATTTTTGTCATAACAGAAAAAGATGTGTATCAAATTTTAAGTAACATTAAAATTACTTTAAGGAATTTGAATTTATTGTGAATTATTGCACAAAGTTAATCAAACTAAAAAAGTTTAAGGTAAGATAAAACATATAAGGAATAATGGGAAAAAGTAGGTGAAAAAATTTTCAATTATATTGTGAATAATTTCACAAAGAGGAGAGGGTAAAATGGCTAACATGGCCGCATCAGTACATATGGAGTTGTTACAGCCTCTATTAAGGTCTAGAAAGAATTTTTATCAACTGCTTCATTTATTATTTCAAATGCCTACTAGTGGTATTGAATATTTTGAGATCCGCGATAAAGGCAATTTACAAGAATTAGAAGAAATTCATGAGGGCGGTAAAATATTAAGTGATTTTTTTCAACAACTATCCAACAAGTATCTCGAGAAAGAGCGAGAAGAATATCAACGCCTTTTCATTGGGCCGGGACCATTACCTGCGCCACCATGGGAGTCATATTATCGGAGTAAAGAGCAACTCCTATTTGAGGAATGGACCTATCAAGTTAGAGAACAATATCATCAATTTGGACTCAAATATGTGAGAGAAAATAATGAGCCAGATGATCATTTATTACTAGAATTGGAGTTTATGATTAATCTTATTGATTTATGCTTGTTGGAAACCCAGCTTGATCGGTTTATTGAATTAATTTCTAGTCAACACCAGTTTCTTGAAAAACATTTAATAGTTTGGATTCCATACTTTTGTAAACGAGTAATTCAAACTACTAATAGTCAATTATTTTTAGGAGCAGCCATGCTCCTTGATGATTTTATCAATGATGACTTAACAACTTTATATGAGATGAAGGAGGCATTAGCAGATGTCTGAAAATGGCCATATTAGCAAACTTCTAAAAAATAAAATGCAGAGAAGAACATTTTTAAAATGGTCTAGTGCAATTGGAATTCCCGTTATAGCTGGAGGAGTAGGTACCAAGCTGTTGGTGGAGCGCCAACAAAAAGAGGAAGTAGCAAGTGCAAAAGTAGAAGAAAAGATTGTTTCTACCTGCAGTATTAATAATTGCGGCGGACGCTGCGTCATTAAGGCGCATGTGAAAGATGGCGTAGTTGTTAGGGTCACCACGGACACTCAGGAAAGTGGTGACTTGTCCACCCCTCCATTACGGGCTTGCGTTAGGGGAAGAAATTACCGGAGTTTGTTGTACCATCCAGACCGCTTAAAATATCCGATGAAGCGAGTTGGAAAAAGAGGAGAGGGAAAATTTGAAAGAATCTCCTGGGAGGAAGCGATCGAAACCATTGCAACAGAAGTGAAACGAATTGGCGACCATTACGGTCCAGAGTCAAGATATGTAAACTATGCATCCGGACAGAGCTGGGGGCTACATGGGGGTAAAAATGCAGCCAGAAAGCTTTTATCACTTACTGGCGGTTTTTTAAATTACCGTAATGATTATAGTTCAGGGGCTGGAAATGTAGCTACCCCTTACACGTATGGCACAAACAATTCCGGCAGCAGTTTTGATTCACTCTTACACTCCAAATATATTATTCTGTGGGGACAAAATCCTTCCGAAATGATATTTTCAACCCCTTATAGGGAGTATTTAATGCAGGCAAAAAAAAATGGGGCAAAAATTATTGTTATTGATCCTAGATATACAGATACAGCTATAGCGTTCGCGGATGAATGGATTCCCATTCTCCCTACAACTGATAATGCCATGATGGATGCAATGGGTTATGTAATTATAACCGAAAACCTACATGATCAAGAATTCCTAGATAAATATTGTCTTGGGTTTGATGACAGTCACATGCCAGATGGTATACCAAAAGAGGAATCATTAAAGAATTACCTGTTAGGTATAAAAGACGGTGTCCCTAAAACACCGGAGTGGGCAGAAAAGATTTGTCGCGTGCCTGCCGAAAAAATCAGGGAAATTGCTCGTAACTATGCCAACATAAAGCCTGCAGCGCTTATACAAGGATGGGCAGCACAACGTCAGGCATATGGTGAACAGTTTATGAGGGGGGGAGCACAGCTAGCTTGTCTAACTGGAAATGTTGGTAAGTTAGGTGGTTGGGCTGCAGGAACTGGGTATTGGAGTCGATCGGATATTGTGTACCCCTTTTCGTTTGAGAATCCAGTAAAAGCCTCCATCCCCTGTTTCTTATGGACAAAGGCAGTTGAAAAAGGAATTGAAATGACAGCAGAGGATGGATTAGAAGGTGTTGAACAGCTGACGTCCAATATCAAATGTATCTTTAACATGGCTGGAAATATGTTAATCAATCAACATTCAGATATTAACAAAACAAGTGCTTTATTGGAAGATGAAAGCAAAGTGGAATTTATTGTTGTAAGTGATCTATTTATGACTCCAAGTGCGAAGTTTGCTGATATTTTATTACCTGGAACCACCTTTTTTGAACGTTGGGATATAGGGGTCCCATGGTGCTTTGGAGATTATGTAGTCCTTGGTGAAAAGACAATCGATCCTTTATATGAATGTCGAGATGAATATGATGTATTTGCTGAAGTGGCAGAAAAGTTAGGGATCAAAGATAAATTCACCGAGGGAAAAACCACCTTTGATCTGGTGAAGGAAAGTGTGGAAAGAACAAAAAAAGAGCTAGATCCAAATTTCCCGAGTTTTGAAGAGTTTAGAGATAAAGGAGTGCATCACTTTAAGTTTGACGAACCACTTGTTGGATTCAAAGAACAAATTGATGACATTGAAAAACAGCCATTTGAAACTCCTTCAGGAAAAATTGAATTATTTTCAAAGGCATTATGGGATATGAATCAGCATGATGAGATTCCTGCCATAGCAAAATATATTCCTTCATGGGAAGGTCCAGAAGATCCATTAACAGAAAAGTATCCTTTACAGTTAATTGGCTGGCATTATAAACGAAGATGCCACTCCACCTATGATAACCAATCATGGCTAGAGGAAGCTGCAAAGCAGGAAATGTGGATGAATCCTTTGGATGCGGAGAAACGTGGAATGAAAAACGGAGACCGTGCAAAGGTGTTCAATGAGCGAGGGACCTTGGTAATTGATGTAAAGGTTACTCCACGTATAACTCCAGGTGTAATAGGAATTCCTCAAGGGGCATGGTACACACCTGATAAAGATGGATTGGATCAACGGGGGGCATTAAATGTTCTTACATCTCAGAGGCCAACACCACTTGCAAAAGCAAACCCGCAACAAACCAACCTTGTTGAAGTGAAGAAAGCATAAGGAGTGAGGAAGTTTGGCTCAATTAGGATTTTATATAAATCAAAGTCTTTGTACGGGGTGTAAAGCCTGTAGTGTCTCCTGTAAGGATAAAAACAATCTTGATGTTGGTATTAACTTCCGAAGAGTATACTCCTATGAAAACGGTAGCTTTATACAACAGCAAAGCAAGGGGCTGGTTCAAAACGTACAAGCCTATTATTATTCTATTGCTTGTAATCATTGTACAAATCCAAAGTGCATCCCAAGTTGCCCTACGGGGGCCATTATGAAGAATAAAGATAATGGTGTTGTAACGATTGATCAAAAGGTTTGTCAAGGAGCTCAATTATGTGTGAAAGCATGCCCATATGGAGCTCCACAATATAATCCAAAAGAATTTAAATCTGATAAATGTGATTTTTGCATGAATCTTCAAGAAAAAGGTGAGGAACCGGTTTGTGTTTCCACTTGTCCGATGAGAGCTATTGAATTTGGTCCCGTGGAAAAGCTACGGAAAAAGTATGGAAGTATAAGTCAAATAAAAGGCATGCCAAAAGCTTCAATTACCCATCCAAATATTGTGATTACGCCTCACAAGGATGCCAAATTGTAGGTGATAGTATGTCTCTATTCATTCATTTGCTGGAAAGTATGCATATGGATTTGAAGATAACGGAGAACTGTTCAAGGCAAAGGAATCTTCACTCATCCTGCACTTTTTGTGTAGAGGCATGTACAAAGGGGGCACTATCTCTTAATCTACAATCAATAGAAATAAATCTTGAAGGATGTAACTCCTGTGGAGAGTGTGTGATTGCTTGTCCATTATCAGCAATCGAAGGAATTGTCGATTCAAGAGATTTTTCTAAAGGATCACTACTATATAACGAAAGCTACACCCCGACCGTAAAAGAATTATTAATATATTTAAAAAGGGGAGTAAAGAGCATACAGACTCAAAATTTACCACTGAATGACCCGTGGAAAAGGGTACTAACTGAAACAAATAAGGTTCTAGAAGTTGTGGGTGAACCTGTAATAGAGGTTGTTCAAAAGGCACAAGAAGAGGAGAAATTTTCGAGAAGGTCTTTTTTTACCTCTTTGCAACGAGAAGGGAAACAGTTAGCAAAAAGTATGGCGCCAGCATCTTGGAAATTTGAAGTGAATCAGTGGCAACTTGCAATCTATTATCCTGAATATCAATTTTACACCATCCAGATGGATAGAAAAAAATGTACACTTTGCCAAGCGTGTATTACGTTTTGTAGCCAAGAAGTATACCAAATTGTAAATCAAACGCTGCAAATAAACCATCAAAAATGTGTAGGATGTACGGCATGTAGTGATATTTGTTCGGAGGATGCTATTCACATTAGAACAGAAGTAAAGAAAATGAATGTGGAGTATGTAGGGCTTTATTCAAAAAGCTGTTTAAATTGCGGACAGTCTTTTGTTACTTTTCACCCTGAAACCTTGAAATGTCATGTGTGTAAGGATAGAGACCCTTCATGGCTAAGTCCATATCAATAATACAATGAAAAACGCCAGAATATTCGTTCTGGCGTTTTTTTATGGTGATTTCACTTTCTATTTATATTGCTGTGTTAAAGAACAGTGTTGATTTATACACCCTGTTTATTGGAGCGGAAGGCACGAAGACTCCTGTGGGAGTATGGTTCAGGGGAGACCCCGCAGGCGCGAGCGCCGAGGAGGCTCGCCGAAACACCCACGAACCGCTCGTGCCTGGAGCGGAAATCAACAGGCAAATTTAACAGAGACGTTTATATAAAAGAGCCTATTGGGAAGAATACCATCTGATTCAAAAACTAATTACGCCAGAAGTTTTCTGAAAACGTTCAAAAACGTCCAAAAAATTATTGTTTTTGAAAGAAAATGATTGATTTGTGGAATCGTTTTCAGTATGATAAAAACAAATAAACAAGTTGAAGGTGATTTAAGTGTTAACACCAGAACGGCATCGAATTATTCTTCAATTATTAAAAGAAAAAAGCATTGTTAAAATTCAAGAGGTAATGGACCTGACAAAGTCCTCCGAATCAACAATCCGAAGAGATTTTTCTCTGCTAGAAGAACAACGGTTCCTAAAAAGAATCCATGGAGGAGCGTCAAGATTACAAGGCAAGCTTCAAGAGCCAAGCATGATTGAGAAATCTTCCAAAAACCTTCAAGAAAAACGACAGATTGCAAAATATGCAGCTGGGTTAGTTGAAGAAGGGGACACTATTTATTTGGATGCAGGATCAACGGTAATGGAAATGATTGAATTTTTACCTAATAAAAATATTGTTGTTGTAACAAATGGATTAATGCACTTATCACCGTTACTAAATAAAGGGATCTCTACTTACTTGATTGGTGGATTAATAAAGCCGAACACGAATGCATTCATTGGAAGAGGTGCTTTAGCGAGTCTCGATCTCTATCGTTTTGATAAATGCTTTATGGGGATTAATGGTATACACCCACAGCTTGGCTTTACCACTCCTGACCAGGAAGAGGCAATGGTAAAGCAAAAGGCAATATCACTTTCAAGAGAGGCCTATATATTAGCAGATCATACAAAGTTTGCTGAGATATCGTTTGCGAAAATTGCTGATATACATGAAGCAGCCATTATAACCAATGATTTAGAAGATGAAACTCAGGAGCAATATCGAAATAAAACATCAATAAAGGTAGTGACAGCATGATTTACACATTAACTTTAAATCCATCAGTTGACTATATTGTTCAACTTGAAAACTTTCAACTAGGTGAATTGAACCGTACAGTAAGTGAAGCTAAGTTTCCAGGTGGGAAGGGAATAAATGTTTCTAGGGTTTTAAAACAATTTGAGACTAAAAGTAAAGCACTTGGTTTTATTGGTGGATTTACTGGTACCTACATTGAACAATTTCTTCAAAGAGAAGAAATTGAAACGGATTTTGTTGAGGTGTTAGAAGATACTCGAATTAATATCAAGCTAAAAACAGGAAAAGAAACAGAAATTAATGCAAAAGGACCAAACATATCAGAAGATGCTTTCGAACTTTTAAAGTCCCAGATTGAAAAGCTGGATTCGACAGATTTGTTGGTATTGGCTGGAAGCATCCCTTCATCCTTACCAAAAACCACATATGAAGAAATAGTTAAAATCTGTAAAGAAAATGGGGCTCAATTTGTTGTTGATGCGGAAGGAGATCTTTTGAAAAAAGTCCTATCCTATCGACCATTCCTAATTAAACCTAATCACCACGAGTTGGGTGAACTGTTTAATACAGTGATTTCAAGCGTGGAGGAAGTCGTGCCCTATGGACAAAAACTAGTAGATTTGGGTGCAAAGAATGTAATTGTTTCTCTTGCAGGAGATGGAGCAGTTCTGATCAATAAGGATACTGTTTTATTTGCAGAGGTACCAAAAGGGGTTGTGAAGAACTCAGTTGGTGCCGGGGATTCCATGGTGGCAGGATTTTTAGCTGCCTATCAATCTACTTCAAATATTGAAGAGGCATTTCGCTATAGTGTTGCTTCAGGAAGTGCAACCGCATTTTCATTAGGACTTTGTACAAAGGAAATAGTTGAAGAACTGCTTCCACAAGTTTGTATAAGAGAGATAAAGTAGGGGAGGATAAATGATGAAAATTACAGAATTGTTATCAAAAAATACGATTCTATTAAATATTGAAGGGAATCAAAAAGAAGAAACGATTAACCAGCTTGTTGATATTTTATTAAAAGCAGATAAAATATCAGACGCATCTGAATTTAAAGCAGCTATTCTAAAACGCGAAGAGCAAAGCACCACAGGAATTGGTGATGGAATTGCCATTCCGCATGCCAAAACTAAAGTTGTGAAGGAAGCTGCTATTGTATTTGGTAAATCGGCTTCTGGTGTGAATTATGAATCACTTGATGGAAAACCTGCACATTTATTCTTTATGATTGCTGCCCCTGAAGGTGCAAATAATACACATTTAGAAGCATTAGCAAAGCTTTCAGGATTATTAATGAAAGCTGAAGTGCGTTACGAACTTTTAAAGGCAACGACACCGGAAGAAATTATTGAAACAATTAATCGATACGATAAAGAGGATAAAGAAGAAAAGAAAGAAACAAACACCCCTAATAATAAGCACTTCATTGTAGCTGTTACGGGGTGCCCAACAGGGATTGCCCATACGTATATGGCAGCAGATTCATTAAAAGCAAAAGCTGCTGAAATGGGTGTAGATATTAAAGTAGAGACCAATGGTTCAGGCGGAGCAAAAAATGTCCTTACTAGTGAGGAAATTAAACAGGCAACGGCTGTCATTATCGCTGCAGATATCAATGTAGTAATGGAACGGTTTAAAGGTAAGCACGTTATACAAGCAGCTGTTGCTGAGGGGATCCGTCGTCCACAGCAATTAATTGATCAGGCAGTAAAACAAGATGCACCTATCTATCATGGAAATGGGAATAATAGTAATCAAGAATCTGAGAAAAAAGGTTCACGTACTGGATTTTACAAGCACCTAATGAACGGTGTTTCTAATATGCTACCATTTGTTGTGGGTGGTGGGATTTTAATTGCCATCTGCTTCATGTTTGGGTATAACTCATTTAAGCCGGATGATCCAACTTATAACCAGATTTCTGAGGCATTAATGACCATTGGTGGTGGGAATGCTTTCGGGCTAATAGTTCCAGTCCTTGCAGGATTTATTGCACTTAGCATAGCTGATCGTCCAGGCTTTGCTCCAGGTATGGTTGGCGGAATGATGGCAGCAAGTGGCGGAGCGGGTTTTCTAGGAGGCTTAGTAGCCGGTTTTCTAGCAGGCTATGTCGTCCTTCTTCTTAAGAAAATATTTGCGGGGCTTCCGCGTTCATTGGAAGGCATAAAAAGTATTCTGCTTTACCCGCTATTTGGTATTGCGATTACAGGATTTATCATGCTATACGTCGTAAATAAACCAGTTGCATGGTTAAATGGAACGATTGCAGATTGGTTAACAGGTCTAGGAACAGGAAATGCAGTTTTACTAGGAATTGTGCTGGGACTTATGATGTCCTTTGATATGGGAGGCCCAGTAAATAAAGCAGCATATGTTTTTGGAACTGGTTTATTGGCAAGTGGTGTTTATGGGCCAATGGCAGCAATAATGGCTGCTGGAATGGTACCACCACTAGCAATTGCAATTGCAACGACCTTATTTAAAAATAAATTTAATGACCAAGATAGAGATGCTGGAAAAGCATGCTATGTTATGGGATTATCTTTCATTACAGAAGGAGCTATTCCATTTGCAGCGGCTGATCCGCTTCGTGTAATCCCTTCAGTAATGGCTGGTTCAGCCATTGCAGGTGCACTTTCAATGGCATTTGGTATAGGACTGCGTGCACCACACGGCGGAATATTCGTTGTCCCATTGGTTGAAGGTGGAGCACTGCTTTATGCTCTTGCTATTTTTATTGGGTCAATTGTAGCAGCATTATTAATCGGTTTCCTAAAGAAACCAATTAAATAACTTTAAAAGAAGGCGGACTCTCATTTTGAGTCCGCTTCTTTGTTACAGGATAAGAAAGCATAAACTTCGAATTTGAGAATTGTCCAGCTCCAACGCCTAGCCCCTCGGGTCAAATAACCTTCTGCAATAAAAATCAAAGAGCGACTTTTCTTGCAGAAGAACATTTGCCTGTCGGGGCTGGCCAAGGCGTTTCCGCTTTTCTTATCAATTCTGAGCTTCTGATTGAGGCTTAATGAACAGTAGTGCAACAAGTGCAGCCAAAATACTTAAGCTGCTTAATAATATAAATATCCAATGACTTGATTGCTTTAACAATAACGCAATAATTGGGGGACCAGCAGCGACTCCAATAAATCTCATCGAACTGTAAATCGAGGAAATCGTACCCCGTTCTTCTTTTTCAATTCCTTCAGTAATTAGAGCATCGAGACAAGGGAGACTGATTCCAATTCCTATTCCACTTATTAAGAACATCGAGAGCATATACCATAGGTTTATTGAAAACCATAGCGCTGCAATGGATAATGCTGCAGCTAAGATCCCGATAAAGGTCAGCCATTTCATTAAGACTTTATTCTTTTTAATTACCTTCCCACTAATAAACGATGACAAACAAAGAGCCCCAAGGGGCAAGGCTAAAAAAAAGCCCTTTTTAATATCCTTAATGTCATACTCCTTCTCAAAGACTTCTGAGAGATAAAATAAGATCCCGAAAAGAACGAGCATAAGGATGCCCCCAATAAAAAAGATGGCATAAAGCCAACGGCCTTTCTCGGTAAAGGTTTTTTTTACATTGATAAAGAATTGTTTGAAGGGTATTGGTTTCTCTGTAGTTTTAGGACATTTAACCAGTATTAACATCATAATAACAGATATAGCACAAAATACTGGGATGGAGAAGAAAGGGAGAAACCAAATAAAACCAGCAAGAAACGCTCCTAAAATGGGACTAAGTACCTTGCCGAAGGTATTAGCGGTTTCAATTAGTCCTAAACAACTACTCACATCATCCTCGTTCTTAAACATATCTCCGACAAGAGGAAGGACAATTGGTGCTGCACCGGCAGCTCCAGCCCCTTGAAGTGCACGGCCAAGTAAAATTAACCAATAGGCAGAATCTAATTTCCAAGCAGCCCAACCGGATATAATGCCACCTATTCCCGCAATAATAAGGCTCGGTATAATAACTTTTTTTCTTCCAATATGATCAGATAAATAACCTGCAACAGGTATTAAAAAAATCGCCACAATAGAATAAACCGTAATAATCATACTTGTTTGAAAGGACGAAATCGATAATTTTTTTTCCATTGAAGGTAATACAGGAATCAACATTGAATTTCCTAAGGTCATAACCAAAGGAATAGACGACATTGAGATGATTGCCCACTTTTGGTTTGATACCTCACTGGATCCCTTTTTTCCAGCTGCTGCTTTCTTCTTATCAGCTGTTGGGTTTTGGCATAAATGTTCAACATGTTCCATTTATCATCTATCCCGCCTTAAATTATTTTCTACAGTTAATATTCTCACTTTTAAATTAAAAAAACTCCAAACAAAAATCCTTTTAATGGAAGCTGAATTAAGTGAAGATATTTTATATTTTGAAAATTTATTTTACAATATCCTTGACATTAGATGGGGATATATAATAACATAATAAACAATAAAATGAATGAAGGGCATTGACGAAGAGTAGTAACTTTTACGGATTCTATAGAGAGCTGATGGTTGGTGTAAATCAGCGTAGACGTATAAGCGAATGGACTTCTGAGCCTCCAAACCGAACTCCTATATGGTCAGTAGGCTTTGGCGAAATTCTCGTCGTTACAAGAGACAGATATTCAGGCAATTGCTTCGATATCGGTAAAGTGAGCTAAATTATTAGCTAATGAAGGTGGCACCACGGGTCTCCCGTCCTTTTTGGATAGGGGGCCTTTTTGTATTCAAAAAATTAATAGTGTAAATCGTTGAACAAGAGGAGTACACATGTTTTATTCTTTTCAGAGAGTCGGGGGAGGTGAGAGCCCGATAAGAATGGATTTGTGGAATGGACTTGTAAGAGACATCTTGAACAATAAAGTAGGGATGTACGGAGTTCCACCGTTAAAAGGATAGGGTATCGAATTCATTTTCTGTACCTGAAAAGAGGAAGTGGATTCGTATTTCTACTTCAATGGAGGTGGCACCGCGGTCAAAGAATCGCCCTCTATATGCGTAATTCGTTACGCATATAGAGGGCGATTTTTTATTTTTTTGAAAAGGGGTTCGTTATGAAAACAAAAACAAGTCTTATTATAAATGAAATAAAGGGTGACACCCTTACACCAATCTCAATATTACAAAAAATAAGAGGTGATAAGAAATTCTTATTGGAAAGCTCCCTTAAATACAATGACACGGGGCGTTACTCGTTTATTGGTGTAGACCCAGCCTACGAACTTATTTCTAGAGGGGAACATAATGAGATTATCAAACGAAATGGCGAAAAAGAGGTTGTAAGCGGAAACCCGCTAGAGGTGTTAAAAGAGCTAATTCCGGTACAGAACTCCGATGAATTTCCCTTCCCGTTTATTGGAGGAGCTATAGGTTTTGTAGGGTATGACATCATCAGACAGTTCGAAATAATTGGTGAAGAATACCTGAACGGAATGGAAATGCCAGATGTTCATTTGATGTTTTATGAAGAGGTCATCGTCTTCGATCATTTAGAAGAAAAGGTATTGATTTGCGGATTTCCACTTTCCTCTGACAGTGATAAAGAAGCGATAGAAAATAGGATGCAACAAAGGATCAAAGAAATAAAACAACCTACCTTTTATCACGAGGAGGAGCCCTATCATTTATCGGAATTTGTTTCAGAAACTTCAAAAGAAGATTTTATTCACAATATCAAGGTTGCAAAAGAACATATTCTTGAAGGTGATATCTTCCAGGTCGTACTTTCAAGACGTATGAAGTCTACCTTTAGCGGAAATCCATTGTCTCTCTACCGCAAACATCGTTCCCATAATCCAACACCATATATGTTCTATATCGAATTTGACGGATATACGGTTATTGGGTCATCACCAGAAAGCTTAATTAAAACAAATGGCAGGATAGTAATCTCCAATCCAATTGCAGGAACAAAAAAACGGGGAGAAGATCCTGAAGAAGATCAATTGATTGCGATGGAATTGCAGCAAGATGAAAAAGAGCTTGCTGAACATAAGATGCTTGTGGATCTTGGGAGAAATGATTTAGGGAAAGTTAGTGAATTTGGGAGCGTCCATGTTAACAAGTATATGGCAGTTGAAAAATATCGTCATGTGATGCATCTAGTGTCAGAAGTGAGCGGTAACCTTTTTCAAGATAAATCAGCCATTGATGCACTTGCTGCATGCCTTCCTGCTGGTACTGTTTCAGGTGCTCCTAAGGTTAGGGCGATGGAAATAATAAACAAATTAGAAAAATCAAAACGAGGCTTGTACTCTGGAGCAGTTGGTTATTTATCTGCAAATGGAAACATGGATTTTGCACTAGCTATCCGAACATTGATCTTAAAAGATGGAAATGCCTATATCCAAGCAGGTGCGGGGATCGTTTTTGATTCAGATCCAGAGTCTGAGTACCAAGAGACATTAAATAAATTAAATTCCTTCCTGGAGGGTGAAAAATGATCTTATTGATTGATAACTTCGATTCATTCACTTTTAACCTTTATCAGTATTTAGGTGAACTAGGGGAAGAATTGGTTGTTTATAGAAATAATCAGCTAACTACAGAACAAATTGTAGATTTAAACCCTAAAGCAATTATCCTTTCTCCTGGTCCTGGAAAGCCGGAGGATGCAGGAATATGTATGGATGTGGTCCGAGAATTTTTTAATAAGATTCCAATTCTCGGTATCTGTCTCGGACACCAAGCCATTGGCGCAGCTTTCGGAGGTGTAATTCAGAGGGCAGAAATAATAAAACATGGGAAAACATCACTGGTTACACATAATGACTGTGAACTATTTTCTGATCTTCCTGACCACTTCGAAGTCATGCGTTACCATTCCTTAATCGTGGAGGAGGTCAGTCTTCCTGAACAGCTTGAATGTATCGCGCACTCCAACGATGATCAGGTAGTAATGGCTATCAAACATAAACAATATCCTGTTTACGGACTGCAATTTCATCCAGAGTCAATTGGAACACCATCAGGAAAACAAATATTAAATAACTTCTTACTTGAAGTAGAAAGGATGAGCGGAAATGAAAAAGTACTTACTCCAGTTAGCTGAAAGGGAGTCATTCTCTGAAACCCAAATGCAAGAAGTCGTTGATTTTATTTTAGGAGAAGAAGTTTCTGAATCAGAAATTGCCGCCTTTTTAATGGGCTTGAAATCTAAAGGAGAAACAGTGGAAGAGATAACAGGTATTGTAAAAGCGATGAAAGCAAACACAGTGACATTTAAGAAGAAATTCTCAGGTGTTTTAGATAATTGTGGTACAGGTGGAGATGGTTCCTCGAGCTTCAATATCAGTACTACCTCTGCTTTTGTTATTGCTAGTGCTGGTATTCCGGTTGCTAAACATGGGAATAGAAGTGTTTCCAGCAAGACAGGAAGTGCGGATGTACTTGAGTACTTAGGGATTAATTTAAATTTATCACCAGAAAGAACCGAAGATATTCTTCATGAAATTGGAGTGTCCTTTTTGTTTGCTCCGAATGTCCATCCTAAATTGAAAAAAGTTATGGCAGTTAGAAAACAATTGAAAATCCCAACTGTTTTCAATTTTATTGGACCACTAACTAATCCAATGGAATTAGATTTCCAATTGCTCGGTGTGTACAGAAGAGATTTACTTCCGGTATTTGCAGAAGTCTTGAATAAACTAGGTCGCAAACGTGCGACGGTAATAAATGGAGCTGGATTTATGGACGAAGCCTCACTTCAAGGGGAGAACTACATCACGATACTTGAGGACGGCATCATTACCAATCGGTCATTTTCCCCTGAAGAGGTTAATCTTCCTCGATATGATAACAGCTGTATAAAGGGTGGAGATTCGAAGGAGAATGCTGAACTATTAATTAACGTTTTAAAAGGTGAGAAAGGTGCCCATCGGGATACTGTACTTCTTAATTCTGGAATTGGAATCTATACAGCTGGTAAAGCAACCACTATTCAGAATGGTATTGAAATAGCTAGAGAAATGATTGATTCCGGCGCTGCGTTTGAAAAGCTAAAAAAGCTGATTGAAAGAACTCAAGCAGTAGGACAGAAGGAGGCGATATAAGTGGGGACCATCTTAGATAAAATTATTGAACAGAAAAAGAGAGAGGTTCTCCTTCTCCGTGAAGGAAATCGCCCTTTACACACTAAAATACATCCCAATAGGTCACTTATTAAAAGATTGCAAACAGCAAATGAAATTTCAATAATTGCTGAATTCAAACGTGCATCACCTTCTAAAGGGGTGATTAATAATACTACTCTCCCTGCGGAACAGGCAAGATTATATGAAGAGTATGGGGCATCTGCCATTTCTGTTTTAACAGATCATACGTTTTTTAAAGGGTCATTCACTGATTTATCGACGGTACGAGATACAGTGGATCTGCCGATCTTATGTAAAGACTTTATTATTAATCCTATACAAATTGAATTTGCTGCAGCCAATGGGGCAGATATTATCTTGTTAATTGTTGCTGCATTAGATGAAAAAAGGCTAGTAGAGCTTTATGAATATGCTAAAGGATTAGGATTAGAGGTATTGGTAGAGGTTCATAATCAAGTTGAGCTAAAAATAGCACTTAAAACGGGAGCAAAGCTAATTGGAATAAACAATCGAGATTTAAAGACTTTTCATGTCTCCCTAGAGGTGACCGAAAAGATGGCATCTATTGTTAAAAGCTCTGGAGCCTTTCTCATAAGTGAAAGTGGAATCTTCCATCAAGAGGATGTTGAGAGAGTAAGAGACTCAGGAGCAAACGGCATCTTAGTGGGTGAGGCGTTAATGAAAAGTCCGGATGTGAAACAATCATTTTTAAGCTTCCGTTTGCCCTTATCAAAAGAGGTAGGAAGATGAAAGTTAAGATTTGCGGGATAACAGATGAATTAACAGGAATAGCTGCTGTTCAATATGGTGCAGATGCAATAGGACTCGTATTTGCTGAAAGCAAAAGAAGGATCTCAGTAGAAAGGGCAAAAGAAATTGTTTTGCAACTACCGGAACAAGTTTATAAGGTAGGTGTTTTTGTAAATGAAACAAAAGAGCAAATAGAAAAAATAGCTGCCTCTGTGGGACTTACTCATATTCAATTACATGGTGACGAAACAGCTGCTTTTTCTAAATCACTATCCTTACCTGTTATTAAAGGAATTAGCTTTCAAGACAACGATAGCTTGGGAGATATGGCTAATTTTCCTAGTGATTATATTTTACTCGACAGTCCTAAAGGTAAATATAGAGGTGGAAATGGAACTACATTTGAATGGGAAAAAGTGAATCAAAAATTAATTGATGGAAAAAAAGTAATCCTTGCAGGTGGCCTGAATATTGAAAATGTAGAAAAGGCAATAAAAATCATCAAACCGTTTATGGTAGATGTAAGCTCTGGAGTAGAAACGAATGGAACGAAGGATCTGGCTAAAATGAAAGCCTTTATTGAAAAGGTAAAAGGTAACTTAACGGGAGGGAAACAAAATGAACACATATACATTACCGAATGAAAAAGGACATTATGGGAAATTTGGAGGAAGATTTGTTCCTGAAACACTCATGAAAGCAGTGATTGAACTTGATGAAGCTTATAAGAAGGCAAAAAATGATCCGAGTTTCCAAGAAGATATAAATCGATTATTAAAGGACTATGTCGGAAGAGAAACCCCCTTATATTTTGCTGAAAATCTTACAAAATATACTGGTGGAGCAAAGATTTACTTAAAAAGAGAAGATTTAAACCATACAGGTGCACATAAAATTAATAACGCTATTGGTCAGGCATTACTAGCTGTACGAATGGGAAAAAGAAAAATTGTGGCTGAAACAGGAGCGGGACAGCATGGTGTAGCAACGGCTACTGTTTGTGCCCTATTAAACCTTGATTGCATTATCTTCATGGGGGAGGAAGATATCAAAAGGCAGGCATTAAATGTATTTAGGATGGAATTACTCGGTGCAAAGGTTGTTAGTGTTACATCAGGTAGTGCTACATTGAAGGATGCCGTTAATGAGGCCCTAAGATACTGGGTAGCAAATGTTGATGATACCCATTATTTATTAGGATCAGTTATGGGGCCACATCCATTTCCTCAAATGGTAAGAGACTTCCAAAGTGTTATTGGTAAAGAGACCAAGGAGCAATTTTTACAAGCCCAAGGTGTCCTTCCGGATGCCGTGGTAGCATGTATCGGTGGGGGAAGTAATGCAGCCGGGATGTTCTACCCATTTATAGAGGATGAAAGTGTCAGTCTCTATGGTGTAGAAGCAGCAGGTCAGGGTGTAGATACAGATTATCATGCAGCTTCTTTAACCAAGGGAAAACCAGGAGTTTTACATGGTGCATTAATGTATTTACTGCAGGATCAAGATGGTCAAATTCAAGAAGCGCACTCGATTTCTGCTGGTCTTGATTATCCAGGTGTTGGACCAGAGCACAGCTATTTAAAGGATATCGGTCGAGCAAACTACCATTCTATTACCGATAATGAAGCACTTGATGCTTTTCGTCTTCTATCGAAGCTAGAAGGAATAATACCAGCGTTAGAAAGTTCACATGCAGTTGCCTTTGCTGTAAAACTTGCCGCCGAAATGCAAGATACACAAAACATTGTCGTTTGTTTATCAGGACGTGGAGATAAAGATGTAGATACTGTGAAAACTAAGCTTGAAGGGGAGAAATAAGATGAATCGTTTACAACATACCTTTTCTTTATTAAAGGGAAATAATAGAAAGGCTTTCGTTCCCTACATAATGGCTGGGGATGGAGGATTAGATAATTTAGTTAATCGGATGGTATTATTAGAGAAATTCGGTGCAACGGCAATAGAACTAGGTGTACCATTTTCAGATCCAGTGGCTGACGGGCCAACCATTCAACGTGCTGGGATAAGAGCTCTTGAAAATGGAACCACTTTAAAAGGAATCATTTCAGAAGTGGCAAAAGCACGGAGGGTTGTATCTATACCTATTATTCTTATGACCTACCTTAATCCAATATATTCTTTTGGGATAGAGGCTTTTGTTAAAGAGATAAGTGATGCAGGTGTCGATGGTTGTATTATTCCAGACCTTCCTATTGAAGAGGAGGACATGATTGCACCAAATCTAGAGAATGTTGATGTGGAATTAATTCGCTTAGTAACTCCAACCACTCCTATGGAGCGAATCAAGTTAATATCCAGTAAAGGTAATGGATTTTTATATGCAGTAACTGTGAAGGGAATAACGGGGGTAAGGAATGAATATGATGCTGAATTGTATCAATTTCTAAAGGCAGTACAAGAAATAAGTCTGATACCGGTGCTTGCTGGTTTTGGAATTTCCAGTGAAGAGCAAATTAATTTGTTAACCAAACACTGTGATGGGGTAATCGTAGGGAGTAAAATAGTGGATTTATTTGAGACAAACAATCTAGACGAGATGGAAGAGCTGATGTCCAGCTTTAAACAAAAATCGAAGATAGTTTAAGTGAAAAAGTCTATTCTTTTTTAAGAGTAGACTTTTTTGTTGGTGTACGTGTTAAATTAAGGTTCTTTTCGTAAGCTTTGTTGCTCTCTGTACTTTTTTTATCCTGAATCAAATGCAACTTCGGACAGTGCAGGCGAAAAAAGCAGAAACACTGTCAAAAGGCCGGGCAACTTTGGACAGAGTAAGCGAAAAAAATAGAAACACTGTCAAAAGACAAGGCAACTTTGGACAGAGTAAGCGAAAAAAATAGAAACACTGTCAGAAGGCAAGCCGACTTCGGACAGAGTAGGCGAAAAAAATAAAAACACTGTCAAAAGGCAAGGCAACTTCGGACAGAGTAACCGAAGAAAACAGAAACATTGTCAAAAGATCGGCCAACTTCGGACAGAGTAAGCGAAAAAAATAGAAACACTGTCAGAAGGCAAGCCGACTTCGGACAGAGTAGGCGAAAAAAATAGAAACACTGTCAAAAGGCAAGGCAACTTCGGACAGTGTAGGCGGAAAAAACAGAAACATTGTCAGAAGGAAGGCGGACTTCAAACAGAGTAGGCGAAAAAATAGAAACATTGTCAAATGATGTGAGACTACAATTGGTAAACATAAGTATGAATAACAACAATCTTTACGAAAACAGCATAATTTTAAAATTAACACGTACACCATTTCGCTAATTGAAGATGTAATGCTACGATAGGCATATTCTACTTCTTGATAGTGATATCTAACTCCTATATAATATAGTTAGACGTATGATGAACTCTTTCTTAGAATACGTAATTTTAATTCGTTCGATAGGTCTTGTTATGTTTGAAACTTCCCGTTGTGGAAGTTTTGTTTGTTTCTAAACAAATATTATATGGGGATGACCCATTTTTTGTAGGAGTGCAATATAGATGAAAGAAATTACTGTTGAAAATCTTTTTACGCTAAAGACCCCAATTATTATAGATATACGTTCACCGATTGAGTTTAAAGACGGTGCGATACCTGGAGCAATTAATGTCCCATTATTTTCAGATGAAGAACGGCATGAAATTGGTATTATCTACAAGCATGAAGGTCAGGCTGCAGCAAAGTGGAGAGCAATGGAACTCGTCTCACCTAAAATTCCTGAATTGTTACATACCATTAAAGACCATCATACCAATGGGGAATTAGTCATCCATTGTTGGCGTGGAGGGATGAGAAGTAATGCAGTTGTGACTTTCTTGGAGTTTGCTGGGATATATGCGTGGCGTTTAATCGGTGGGTATAAAGCTTATAGACATCATATACTTGAAAAAATACCGACAATAATTCCCCAAAATGCAGTAGTACTCCATGGGATGACAGGTGTAGGAAAAACAGAGGTGCTAAAGCTTCTGAAACAAAGGAGTTATCCAATCTTAGATCTTGAAGAGATGGCTGGGCATCGTGGGTCCATCTTTGGCACTATTGGTCTAGGTGAGGGTCATAACCAAAAAACTTTTGACTCGCTCTTATTTAAAGGGCTTCAAGAAATACAAGGATCAAATTATTTTCTAGTTGAGGCCGAAAGTAAACGAATTGGAAAAGCTGTTCAGCCTGAGGAACTAATGGAGATCAAATTTAAGGGGATAAATATTTATATTCATTCTCCGATTGAACAAAGAGTGCAGCAACTAATTTCCGAATATGTACTGCCATATGAGAATGAACCATGGTATGAGAGTAAAATATTAAGTAATATGGAGAAGGTATTAAAAAGGGTCAGGGATTTGGAAGTAAGAAACAAACTATTGAGCTTTTTAGATGAAAAAAACTATTACGAATTAATTCGAATTTTACTGGAACATTATTACGACCCTCGTTATGACCATGCAAGACAAGAATACGAAGGAGAATTCTTCGATATTTTTGCCGATAACCCGGTTGATGCAGCCGAAAAAGTTGAAAAAAAACTTACTGATCTATCCTTTCGACCACAAATCGAAACAAATAAATTCATGTAATACTTAAAGCTCGGCTAAGAAGAGGCGGACTCAGAAAATGAGTCAGCCTTTTCTTATTCTTAAGCTTTCTAAGAAAATTCTAATCTCCCTCTCATCAAGGTCTCCTTTCAAAAAGGTAAAATATTTTTATAATCCTTTTAATCCACCCACTTCTTCCCTACCAATTATTCCATGTTTATGTTCAAAATGTATAGTAAGGAGGAATGTAACATGTTATGGGTTAGACTAATTATGGTTGGATTTTTCTCTTTAACGGCACTTTCTCTCATGTCATATCAATCAGTTGAAATTCTTCATGCATTTATTGATTTTTTTAAAGACAAACATCAGTTAAAATAGAAAGCAAAAATGAATTGAGAGCGTGGATGTATGCAAAATATACTAATTATTGAAGATGAAAAGAATTTAGCTAGATTTATTGAGCTTGAACTGAATCATGATGGTTACAACACCACCGTATCATCAAATGGACGTAGTGGATTAGAATTGGCACTCTCAAAAACTTGGGATGCCATTCTACTCGATTTAATGCTTCCAGAATTAAATGGAATGGAGGTGTGCCGTAGAATTAGACAGGCAAATAAAACGATTCCCATCATTATGATAACGGCAAGAGACAGTGTACTTGATCGTGTTTCTGGTTTAGATAGTGGGGCAGATGATTATATAGTTAAGCCATTTGCTATTGAAGAATTATTGGCCAGATTAAGGTCCTTGTTTCGGAGAATAGAGGCAATCAATTCAAATGAATTAACAACGCTTACCTTTAAGGATTTAGAAGTCGAACTTGAATCATGTATTGTAAAAAAAGCAGGAAAAATTATTGGTCTTACTAAGCGAGAGTTTGACTTATTAATCATTTTTATGAGTAATATTAACATTGTATTAACAAGAGAAGTACTATTAAATAAAGTCTGGGGTTACAGTACTGGTGTTGAAACAAACGTTGTAGATGTATATGTCCGATATTTAAGAAACAAAATAGATGATCAAGTTAATGGAAGCTACATTCATACAGTACGCGGTACAGGATATGTAATGAGATGATTAAGAAAATAACACGAATGTTTAATAGATTGCCATGGCAAACCAAACTGGTGCTAAGTGGTTCATCAGCCATTTTTCTTACGTTCTTCTTGTTTAGTTTTTTAGAATATCATACTGTTTCGAAATGGATGATGAATCGTGAGGAAATTGCTATTAATCGAACGATTAAGGATATTGCCACCTTTTATAAAGCAAAGGCGGAAACGTTAAACCGTACTGACATAATTGATAGTGAAGACTTTTTACGGAACATGAATGATAAAGACCAATTAATTCGAGTCTATGACAGTAAGGGGAATATTCTAGTATCTGATAAAAACGGTAACTTTCCTGTACTGGAGCCCGTTCCGACGAGGGTTAGTACAACCGATAGGATCTTAATTGAGGGAAAAGAGGCTATTGTAGCAAGATACCCAATCAATGGAGACAAATTTAAAGGGACACTAGAGGTCGTCCGTCATTTAAATAACTATCATAAAATGATGAGCAATCTCTTTTGGGTAATGACTATCTTTGGAATTGCAGCTATCCTTTTTAGTGCCATTAGCGGCCTAATTCTTGCTAAACAGTTGTTAAGGCCTGTTAGACGGTTAGCAAGAGGAATGAAAAAAATAAAGGAAGATGGCTTTCAGGGAAGAGTGGAGGTCTATAAACAAAAGGATGATTTAACTGAACTTACAAATGTGTTTAATGAAATGATGGACGAAATTGAAAAATCCTTTCAGGCCCAAAAACAATTTGTAGAGGATGCTTCTCATGAACTAAGGACACCTGTTTCTATTCTGGAGGGCCACCTTTCCTTATTAAATCGGTGGGGAAAAAAGGATCCTGTTATTTTAGAAGAATCATTAGATGCTTCATTACAAGAACTATCAAGATTAAAAAAATTAATTAACGACCTCTTAGTATTAACACGTGCAGAAAACCAAAGAGTTGTAACTGCTGAGAAATCAGATATAGTTAACCTTGTTTTAAAAATAATTAGTAAACTAGAAATCATTCATCCGGATTATCAGTTTGAAATTAAAATGGAAAAGCATTTACCGATGATTCCTATGGCAGAACATCATTTTGAACAAATATTAATTATTTTATTAGATAATTCAATAAAGTACTCGAATGGAAATAAAACAATCTCCATTTCTGCAGTCCGAGAAGAGGGGGATGTGATTGTATCTGTTTCAGATCAAGGGATTGGGATTGCTAATGAGGATATCCCAGACGTGTTTAACCGTTTTTATCGAGTAGATAAAGCACGTGTTCGTGAAAACGGTGGTACGGGTTTAGGCCTTTCCATTGCTAAGCAGTTAGTAATAAAATACAATGGGTCAATATTAATTGAAAGTAAAGAAGGGATTGGAACAAAAGTGAGTATCACTTTACCAATCGTAGCTAATAAAGGGAAATCCTAATACCAATGCAATGATGTTGAAAATGATAAAAGACCGCTGAAACATGTTTCAGCGGTCTTTCAATGTTAGATAGCTAACGTTTCTTAATCGCCCTTAGTCCACGACGTTGAATCTCATCTTTTAGAATCTTAATCCATTCCTTTTCCTTACCTGACTTCAATGCATCCCGGTACGAAACAACCAATTGCTCGTTACTCATAATTTTCAAGTTAAGAAGGCCTCCTTGGAAAGTGGATTGAATATTCAGTTTTTATTATTGTAACGGTTTTCATCCATTTTGAGAACCCTTATTTATCATTTTTTTAAGGTTCACAAACTTGTAAAAAAAGGAAAATTATATTTTAAAAATATTGAATATTCTCATAAATATGGTAACATACTTTTGAAAGCGTTTTAATTTGTCGCTTGGTTTACTTGTATTGAGGGGGATGAAAAAATGACAGCTTTATTAAATTGTACTATTGGTAAATTATTAGAAGAAAAAGCAGAATTACATCCAGACCATACAGCAGTAATCTATTCAGATCGAAATTTAAGATGGAGCTATCGTGAATTTGACAGTATTTGTAGAAAAGCGGCTAAGGGCTTTATGAAGCTTGGTATAGAAAAAGGGGAACAATTAGCAGCGTGGTCGAGTAACACACCTGAATGGCTTGTAACCCAATTTGCTACAGGTAAAATGGGGGCTGTTTTGGTTACTGTGAATACCAACTATCGTACAGCTGAACTCGAATATTTATTAAAACAATCTGATTCTACCACCATTCTTTTGATGGATATTTGGAAGGATTCATCTTATATAGATATGATTTACGAAATTGTTCCTGAATTGAAGAACGCAGAACCTGGGAAGGTGAATAGCAGCAGACTTCCTTTTCTAAAGAATGTAATTGTTCTTGGTGATAAGAAGTATCCAGGAACCTTTTCCTGGGAGGATATCATGCTACTGGGTGAAGAGGTCACCAATGAAGAATTAAACCGACGGATGGACTCCCTAGAGCCTGATGATGTGATTAATATGCAGTATACCTCAGGGACAACTGGATTTCCAAAAGGTGTTATGCTCACACATTACAATATCGTCAATAACGGATTTAATATTGCTAATTGCATGAAACTGACTGTTGAAGACAGACTTTGTATCCCTGTTCCATTTTTTCATTGCTTTGGTTGTGTTCTTGGTACGATGGCATGTGTTTCTGTCGGTGCAACAATGGTTCCAGTTCAAGATTTTAATCCAAAAAAAGTGCTTCAAACAGTTCAAGATGAAAAGTGTACCGGTCTCCATGGTGTGCCAACGATGTTTATCGCAGAACTGAATGAGCCGGATTTTGATAATTATGACCTATCAACGTTGAGAACGGGTATTATGGCTGGATCCAACTGTCCGATTGAGGTAATGAAGGCTGTTATTGAGAAAATGGGTGCTAGAGAAATAACGATTGCTTATGGACAAACAGAGGCTTCACCAGTCATTACCCAAACCAGAACTGACGATCCAATTGAATTACGAGTCGAATCAGTTGGGAAAGCACTTCCAAGGGTTGAGGTGAAAATTGTTGAACCTGGATCAAACAGAGAAGTGGAACGAGGTGTGCAAGGGGAATTATGTACAAGAGGTTACCATGTGATGAAGGGATATTATAAAAATTTAGCAGCGACAAATGATGCAATTGATCAGGATGGATGGTTACATACGGGGGATTTAGCCATTATGGATGAAAATGGGTATTGCAAGGTTACAGGTCGTTTGAAGGATATGATTATCAGAGGAGGAGAAAATATTTATCCTCGTGAAATTGAAGAGTTTCTCTATTCCCATCCAAAAATACTCGATATCCAAGTAATAGGTGTTGCAGACGAAGTGTACGGTGAGGAAGTCATGGCATGGATCATACTAAAAGAGGGGGAGAAAGCATCTGCAGAAGAGATTAAGGAATATTGTATGGGTAAGATTTCTAAGCATAAAATCCCTAACTACATTGAGTTTACAGAGTCATTTCCAATGACAGCATCAGGAAAAATTCAAAAATACCGTTTACGAGAGAATGCGAGAAATGTAGTGGCAAAGCATTAATTTTTTTCAAGGGTAGATGAATGGATATTGTTGCGTATCAAGGGTTGTATTGATTATACTAATAATTGGACAAAGACGGAAAGGAACGATGGCAACGATGATTCATTTATCTTGGCGTGAGCGGGAAACCGTTAAGAAAGTAAAATGCGTTCATACAGATGCGGAGAAATACCTGGTCAACAATGCACTGACAGCAGGGAAAGTTTATGATGTAAAAAATGAAACAGAAGAATTTTATTATATCATTGACAATACTGGCAAGGTCGGTGGCTTTTACAAGGATTACTTTCAAAATGTATAAATAAATTTTGTTTCCCTAGAAGGGGAAACAGTACGGAAAAAAGATGCCTGGTACTTGTACCAGGCATCTTTTTGTTAACCTTTTATTATTGTTTAACCTGTACTTTAGGTTTTTTGCTTTGATATAGGCTGCGACTAATGTAGGTTTGAACAATTAAAAATGTACCCCCTACAACCCAATAAAGAGGGAGAGCGGCAGGTGCATTAAAAGAGAACATAACAATCATTAATGGAGAAAGCAAGCCCATATATTTCATTTGATCCTGCTGTTGTGTAGGCATGTTGGATTGGGATACTTTAAATTGAAAATAATAAATGATCCCAGCAATAATGGTAATGACTATATCAGGATGTCCAAGACTAAACCATAAAAATTCGTGTGTTTTAATCTCCTCAGAACCTCTAATCGCATAATAGAAGCCAGTTAAAATAGGCATTTGAATGAGAATAGGTAAACAGCCCATATTTAGTGGATTGACACCATGCTTTTGATAAAGGCCCATCATTTCTGCTTGAAGTTCTTGTTTTTTCTTTGGATCTTTTTCGGCCTTCATTTTCTTTTGTATAACATCCATCTCAGGTTTTAGTACATCCATTTTTTCTTTCATACCCATTTGATTCTTATATTGTCTTAACATTAAAGGCATTAGGATAAGTCTAATAATCAAGGTTACAAGAATAATCGCTAAGCCGTAATTTCCACCAAAAAAATCTGCTACTGAATGAATAGTAAATGAAAATGGATTCACAAAATAAGTATGGAAAAATCCGTCGTTTTTACCGCTTTGAGCCTGAGCTGAACAAGCAGATAATAGGAATGTTGTAATAGTAAGAATAGAGATAATTATAAGTGAAGAACGTTTCGTTTTCATATTTCCTCCTAATGTGTAAGTGATTTTTTCTTTATGAATATAGGAAGGAAATAGGTTCTTCAGAATCATCCTTAGAGCATTCTTTTCTACGAATATATTTAACAATTCTATTTAAAATCATATTGCCATTTAAACAGCTTTTTTTTCGGTAAAAAAACAAAGGCTGAATCATTTTTGTGTCGGCAGGATTAGTTTGAGAACTACTAAATGAATATTCAACGCCCCATGCCCATAAAAATTTTAATGTAATACCTACGTATATACTGACGTATAGCGCGTTTAAGGCATGAATATCTGAATGATCGATGAGCAATTGAAACAAAAATAATCACCTCTTTTAAATGCCAATGATATGAGTATAAAGGAGAATAGATAAAGAATCAATTTATTGTTTGGCAAAATACCAGAATATGAAGAGTTTGCTAAAGTTTTATCAAACTCAGTTAGAAGGATGTTGTTTAAGTTTTTACTTTTAACAAATATTAAGTAGGATTAACTGTACTTTTTTCTAAATAGAGTAAGGTGGTGCCATGTGGAGCATCTAGATTTACATCATATTTTTGTGATGTCTTTATTTCTTGTTATGATAGCGGCGGGTATTACGGCGATTGCCAAGAAGTTTAAGCAACCATACCCTATTGCTTTGGTGATAGTAGGGGCTTTGATCGGTTTAATGAATTTTCCTACGTTAGAGCCATTAAAGAACTTTATTACACAAGGAGAAGTATTCCATTTTGTCATTGTCACTTTGTTTTTACCAGCCCTGTTAGGTGAAGCATCGTTAAAACTACCTTTTGACGAGTTGAAGACCAATAAGATACCTATTCTTTCTCTGGCGTTTGGTGGAACATTATTGTCGTTTCTCATTGTTGGCTTCTCGACCTATTATCTTTTGGGGTTAACAATTACAGCAGCCTTTGTATTTGGGGCTTTGATGAGTGCTACAGATCCGGTAAGTGTTTTAAGTATTTTTAAAAGCATTGGTGTAAATAAAAGATTGGCAATAGTCGTAGAAGGGGAAAGCTTATTCAACGATGGAATGGCAGTGGTTCTTTTTCAACTATCTGCTTTTTATTTATTGTCTTATCTAGACTTAGGGTGGGAAGGGTTAGGTCTAGGAGCATGGACTTTTGTGAAAGTCATATTCCTAGGCCTACTAATCGGGGGTGCGCTTGGATATGGGTTTTCAATTTTGACAAAGTTCTATGATGATTATCCTCTTGAGATTATTTTCAGTATTATTTTATTTTATGGATCTTATCTTTTAGCAGAAAGTATACATGCTTCTGGAGTCATAGCTGTTGTTGTTGCTGCGATGATTTTTGGGAATTTTGGAGCAAGGATTGGAATGACGCCTACTACCAAATTAAATATCGGGAATTTTTGGGACGTCGCCGCTCTACTAGCGAATTCAATTGTTTTTTTAATGGTAGGGCTTGAAATAACAAGAATTGGGATCTTTAATAAATGGGGAACAATTTTTGCAGCAATAGGTATTGTTTTGGTAGCGAGAAGTGTGGCAGTCTATGCAAGTTTAGCATTCATCAAAAATTTTCCTCATTCCTGGAAACATATCATTAATTGGGGGGGACTAAAGGGTTCGTTATCGATTGCACTTGCATTGAGCCTTCCTTACGACTTCAAAGGAAGAGACGAGTTATTAGTATTAACTTTTTTCGTGGTTTTCTTCTCCCTGGTCGTTCAAGGCTTATCAGTTAAAACACTAATCAGATTTCTTGGTGTAAACCCAAAAGTAGAAGCGGCCAGTGAATATGAGTATTTAATAACCAAAATTCATCAATTTGAAGCTGCAATTGATGAAATTCACAAAGTGAGGAAGAGGCTTTTTATTACAGAATCACTTTCTAATGAGCTTGTTAAGGAGTATGAAGATAAAAAGGGATCCGTTGAAAAGCAAATTCAAAAATTATATCAGGATCATACTGAATTAAAAGAAAATCAAAAGAAATTACTCTTAAGGCAGGCATTGTATGCTGAATACGAAGCGATCAGTGAGTTAACTAGAGATGATGTTATCTCAAATGAAGTAGCAGATAAAGAACATGCCAAAATTATGGATGTACTAGTGAATCTCGACGAAGAACATTAATAACAAAAGGCTGACACCTTAATAAACAGGTTCAGCCTTTTATGTTAGAATCAGCCTCGTTACACGTTATTCTTTCTCTACTGGAGTCCTCCAATGAGCGGTTAGCATCTGATAGGCATATTCTACTTTAGCCTCTGATGGTGGTACTACATGCTTGAGAGGATATTCAAGTCCAAGTGCTTCCCATTTATAAACCCCAAGTTTATGATAAGGAAGAATTTCAACCTTCTGAACATTTTCAAGGGTTCCGATGAATTCTCCGAGCTTCTGGAGGTCCTCTTGATCATCTGTAACTGTTGGGACAAGAACGTGTCTCACCCAGATTGGTATTTTTCGATCAGATAAAAATTTCGCAAATTCAAGAATGTGATCATTTGCCATTCCTGTAAGCTGAATATGTTTCTTCCGGTTAATATGCTTCAAGTCTAGAAGAACAAGATCAGTGTAAAGCAAGAGCTCTGCAAGCTGTTCGATGAAAAGCTTAGAATGGGAGAAACAGCCTCCGGAAGAATCTATAGTGGTATGAATTCCTTTCTTTTTGCACTCCTTGAATAATGCAGTAAGGAAAGGGATTTGTAATAAGGGTTCACCACCACTAACAGTAATACCGCCACCTGAAGCCTGAATGAAGGGGAGATAGCTCATGAGATCTTCCATTATGTCAGAAACAGTCATTTGCTTACCAGAGCCGATTTCCCAAGTATCTGCGTTATGACAGAATTGGCACCGTAATAAGCAGCCTTGTGTAAAAATCACGTACCTTATTCCAGGTCCGTCAACTGTTCCTAAAGTTTCAATGGAATGTATATTTCCAATCATGATAATATCCCCTTTCATTTATCAGGAGGCTGACCCTTTTGTATTTGAGTCGGCCTCAGTTAGCTTTTTTATAATGACTCATGGAAAGTCCGATTAATAACGTCAAGCTGTTGTTCTTTAGTTAATTTAATAAAGTTTACCGCATAACCAGAAACACGAATGGTTAATTGTGGATACAGCTCAGGATGTTCCATTGCGTCGATTAAAGTTTCTCTATTAAAGACGTTAACGTTTAGATGATGTCCAGATTTGATGGCATAGCCATCTAATATAGAAACAAGGTTGCGAATCTGATTCTCTTCTTCTTTTCCTAGTGCTTTTGGTACAATGGAGAAAGTGTTGGAAATTCCATCCATTGCGTAGCTGTATGGAATTTTTGCAACAGATGATAAAGATGCCAAGGTTCCCTTTGTATCACGACCATGCATTGGATTAGCACCAGGAGCAAAAGGTTCTCCCGCACGGCGTCCATCAGGAGTGTTACCAGTTTTCTTTCCATAGACCACGTTTGAAGTAATTGTTAAAACAGATAAGGTATGAAGTGAATCGCGATAGGTTGCATGTTTGCGTAATTTCTTCATAAAGGTCTCAACAATTTCAACTGCTATACTATCCACGCGATCATCATTGTTTCCGTATTTAGGGAAATCCCCCTTAATTTCAAAGTCAACTGCAATCCCATTTTCATCACGGATTACTTTCACTTCACCATATTTAATGGCACTTAATGAGTCAGCGACTACACTCAAACCAGCAATTCCAGTTGCCATAGTACGAAGTATTTTTGTATCATGTAAAGCCATTTCAATGCGTTCATAGCTGTATTTATCATGCATATAGTGGATAACATTTAGGGTATTAATATACAAACCTGCTAACCATTCCATCATTTGGTCAAAGCGTTGCATAACTTCTTTATAGTCCAGTACTTCTGCTGTAATTGGCATATATTGTGGACCAACTTGAATTTTTAATTTTTCATCTACACCACCGTTAATTGAGTAAAGGAGAGCTTTAGCCAAATTTGCGCGAGCACCGAAGAATTGCATTTGCTTTCCAATTTCCATCGCGGATACACAGCAGGCTATTCCATAATCATCGCCGTATTCAGGGCGCATGATATCATCGTTTTCATATTGAATGGAGCTAGTTTTAATCGACATCTTTGCACAATATTTTTTAAAGTTTTCAGGTAGCTGCGGAGACCATAGAACGGTTAAATTGGGCTCTGGGGCTGGTCCTAAGTTATCTAGTGAATGTAGGAATCGGAAAGAGCTTTTAGTTACAAGAGAGCGACCGTCCTGTGCCATTCCTCCGATAGACTCTGTTACCCATGTAGGGTCACCGCTGAATAATTCATTATAATCGGGAGTACGGGCGAATTTCACTAAGCGAAGCTTCATAATAAAGTGATCAACGATTTCTTGTGCATCTTCCTCAGTGATTGTGCCATCCTGTAAATCTCTCTCGATGTATATATCTAAAAATGTTGAAACCCGTCCAAGACTCATTGCTGCACCGTTTTGCTCCTTAATAGCTGCAAGGTACCCAAGATATAGCCACTGGAATGCTTCTTGTGCGTTAACAGCAGGTAGAGACAGGTCGAAACCATAGCTAGTACCTAATTCCTTTAGTTCATGTAAGGCACGGATTTGCTCTGCAATTTCTTCACGGAGACGCATATTGTCTTCGTTCATTACCTTGCTTATATTTTTTTTATCTAGTTGTTTTTCCTGGATAAGGAAGTCAACACCATATAAAGCTACACGACGATAGTCACCTATGATACGTCCACGTCCGTATGCATCTGGAAGTCCAGTAATAATCGCTGCCTTTCGAGCAAGCATCATTTCATCAGTATAGGCATCGAAAACACCCTGATTGTGAGTTTTCCGATAATCTGTGAAGATTCTTTCAATTTCAGGATTCAAGTGATAACCGTATGCATCACATGCACTTTTAGCCATCCGAATACCGCCGAAGGGCTGTAAAGAACGATTAAATGGTTTGTCAGTTTGTACTCCCACTACTTTTTCGAGGTCTTCATTAAGGTAACCTGGCCCATGTGAAGTAATAGTAGAAACAGTTTCTGTGTCCATATCAAGGACACCGCCGTTTTCACGCTCTTGCTTTGTTAATTCCATTACCTGTTCCCAAAGGTTTTTTGTAGCTTCAGTTGCATCTGCTAAAAAAGAATCATTTCCTTCATAAGGCTTATAATTTCTAAGTATAAAATCTCTAACATTAACTTCTTTCGTCCAAGTACCTTTATCAAATCCTTGCCATTGTTCCATTATTTTTCACCTCTTCAATTTATAGAAAACATTAAACTGTTTTACTGTTTATATCTTACATTGAGTATAACAGTTTAAAAGTGATTAATGTCACCGGAAAAACGGATAAATGTTAAGATATTGTGAAGTCTGGATTTTCAGGGGTTTTCTGTGTTGTTTTTTGAACTTTTTATGAACGGATAAAGAGAAAAGTATAAACTGTACTATAAAAAAATAAGAAAAAATGACATCTGTTATACAAGAAGAATTCAATAATAACAACGTATGTATAGTGGAAACCTATGAAACAGAGCAACGGAAAAAAAGAAATAAGCAGGAGATTGTCTCCTGCTTTTAATCTACTACTATATAAGCAATCATTGGTCCATTATGAACTCTGTCCGGATGGATTTCACATATGAGACGATACGTTCCTTCTTTTTTAAACTCTAGGGGGACAATTGTATCTTCTCCTTTTTTTACTTTTCCTTTAATGGCAGTTCCTTCAATATAAAATGGGTGCTCCACACCGTTGATTCCACTAATAATTAAACGGACCTTTTCCCCTTTTTCTATTAATATTGTGCCAGGATCCCAACGGTATGCCTCTATTTCTTTTCCATCTTTCATTTTTGATTTGAATTCACCTGTTACCATATGGATTTCTCGGATATTCTTATCTGCTTTTTGATTAAAAACAGTAGTATCGCCTGCTTTTAACATCAACCAAGCAGAAATACTAGCTATTACGGTACCTAACGCTAAAAAAAAGAGCAGGGTCTCTTTCTTAAACACTACAAACTTCATTAATAAACGCCTCCTAAATTTGTCCTATTTAATACTTATGCATAATAGGTTAGAAAACTTGTCTTTTTTTTAAAACTTTTCATCTTGCTAAAGGCTAGGACAATAGGATGCGTACTATTGAATTACAGAGAAAACGGTTGAACCTAAGAGAAAATGTCTACAATGAAGAATAATAAATCATCTATACCAGAATATATTTCTTTGTTTTTACAGTTGAAAAGTTTATATTTAAGTCAGGAAAAAAATAATAGGTGGTCATATTGTTGGGAATGAAGAAAGAAAAGATAGTTAAAATAATTAAATTTATCTTTCCGCTATTATTATTAATTTTTGCAATTATAGAAATGAAAAGGTTTACTGGAGATTTGAATGTCGAACTACTGAAGAACGAAATCAATCAGTTAAATATATGGGTCTTATTGCTGATTTTAATGATCACATTTATAGCTGTTTTACCTATGTTGCTTTACGACGTTATACTTGTACGGATTTTAAAGTTAAAGGTAGTTAGTAGGGAACTGCTAGAACAATCCTTTATTGCAAATTCATTTTCAAATTTAATAGGATTCGGTGGTCTAGTAGGGGCCATGCTTAGAACATATTTTTTTCATAAACTTGAACAAGATAAACGCAAACTTCTTGGTGTGATTGCATCAGTTTCACTTTTTTATTTAACAGGTATATCTGTGCTCGCATGGATTGTAACCATTGGCTTTCGTCATTTTCCATTGTTTGTTGATACTAAATGGCTATATTTTGCAGTATTAGGTGTTGGTTTGTACCTACCTATTTTCTTTAGTGTACACATGATAAAGTCCAGGAAGGAGTCAGTGATTACTGCTAAGGTAGGTATAGAACTGGTCATTGTTTCGGTCATAGAATGGTTGGCTGTGTTTGTAGCCATTTTATTATTGAGCCGGTTATTAGGGATTCCTGTAGCCACAAAAGATTTGTTTCCGGTCTATATTGTGGCCGCTTGTGCAGGTATTATTAGTATGATTCCTGGGGGATTAGGTTCCTTTGATTTGATATTTCTATGGGGGATGCAGGAGTTACACGTTCCGGATGAGAAGGTACTAGTATTGTTGTTATTTTACCGATTGGGCTATTACTTTGTACCATTTTTTATTAGCCTTGTTTTTTTTGTAAAGCTTTATTGGGAAAGATGGAATCAATCATGGAATCAACTTCCGAAAGCGATTATTCAAGGGTTAAGTCACGTGATATTAACGATGCTGGTTTTTCTATCTGGCTTAATTCTTCTTTTGTCTGCGAGTGTTCCGGGAATTATGTCAAGACTTAAGATTGCTCAGGAGTTATTATCATTCCCAATAATAAATGTATCCCATCAATTATCAGTTGCTGCTGGTTTTTTGTTATTAGGTTTGTCTCGCGGTATTGAATACAGTGTGAAAAGAGCATATGAGTTAACGATGCTTGCTTTAATACTTGCTGCTTTATTCTCCATATTTAAAGGGATAGATTATGAAGAAGCTACTTTTTTAATCATAGTAGCGCTTTTACTTAGAATTTCTAAGGGGCAGTTCTACCGTGAAAGTTATGTTTTAACATGGGGGAAAACAATTTTTGATGTTACGGTGATACTAGTGATCACTTCAATGTATATTTTAATCGGTTATTTAAATTTACCAATCTCGAAATTAACCATACCTGATAAATTTCTGCCATATGTAATCTTGGATTATCGTGATTTGTTTACTAGTGCAATTATTGGACTTGTGATTGCAATGATGATTTTATTTACAGGTTATTTAATTAGCTTGCCAAAGAAATGGAAGCTAGAGAAATCAATCGATCATGAAAAGGAAATTTATAATCATTTAAAAAAATATCATGGAAAGGTTTTATCTCATCTTATTTTTTTACATGATAAATATATCTTTTGGAACAGCAAGAAAAATGTGTTAATTCCTTTTCAGAAGTATGCTGATAAATTAGTCATTCTCGGTGATCCTATCGGTGAACAAAGTGAAATTTCTAATGCAATTGAGGAATTTCAAGAAATAGCCGATCTTTATGGTTTTACTCCTGTTTTCTATCAAGTTAGTGATGAAATGCTCCCATATTTACAGGGACATGGCTTTGCGTTTTTTAAACTTGGAGAAGAGGCCTTTGTAGACCTAAAAACATTCTCACTATTTGGTAGCAAGCAGAAAGGGTTAAGAGTATTAAAAAACAAATTCAATCGAGAAAGTTTTGTTTTTGAACTTATTAAGCCACCATACTCTAACGAATTTATTGAAGAATTACGCGAGGTCTCGAATGAGTGGCTTCAAGGTAGAAGAGAGAAAGGTTTTTCTCTAGGTTTTTTTGATGAAGAGTATCTAGATAAAGCACCAATTGCAATAGTTAGAGATGAAGAAAAGAAGATTCTCGGCTTCATGAGTCTTATGTATGTATACGATAATAAACAAACCATCTCTGTAGACCTAATGAGATTTAGACCTAACTCACCAGCTGGAATGATTGATTTTCTCTTTTTATCATTAATTGATTGGGCTAAGGAACAAGGATATGAGAAATTTAATATGGGGATGGCCCCTTTGGCTAATGTTGGTTTATCTCGATTTGCTTTTTTAAGTGAGAAGATTGCTGCGCAATTATTCTTACATGGTCACTTTATTTATCAATTTCAAGGTCTACGACAATTTAAACAGAAATATACAAATATTTGGGAACCAAAATATCTTGCTTACAGAAGAAAATCTTCATTACCGATTATTATGGCCCAAATAACATTATTGATTTCCAAAAAAAGGGCATAGCTTCAAACCGGTTGCAATTACGCAGCCGGTTTTTCTTTTTATTTAGGCTGTGTTAAAGAACATTGTTGATCTTTATACTCTGTTGATTGGAGCGGAAGGCGCGAAGACTCCTGTGGGAGTACGGTTCAGGGGAGACCCCGCAGGCGTGAGCGCCGAGGAGGCTCGCCGAAACGCCCACGAACCGCTCGCGCCTGGAGCGGAAATCAACAGACAAGTTTAACACAGCCTTTATTCATAATAATTTGAAATCCTTCCAATTCATAACATTTTCTTGGAAAACTATTTATTTATTCAAATTATCTGTTAAAATCAAATAGGGATTAAATGTAATAGTAAGGGTGTAATAATGAAAAAAATTTATTCGTACCTCATAATAATTGTTTTACTCCTATTTTCCTATCAATCCAATGTCTTCGCAATGGATACGCAGGAGCAATTGGACTTGAAAAGTGAAGGAGCTGTTTTATTAGATACTGAAACGAATGCTGTTCTCTATGCGAAAAATCCTAATGAAAGAATGTACCCTGCTAGCCTTACAAAAATTGCAACAGCAATCTATGCTATTGATAAAGGAAATTTAGACAGCCTTGTTACGGTGAGTGCAAATGCAGTTAGACAGGATGGTACGAGGGTTTATTTAGTTGAAGGGGAACAAGTGCCTTTAAAAAAGCTTATTCAAGGAATGCTAGTTAATTCAGGAAACGATGCAGCTGTCGCGATCGCAGAGTTTTTGGATGGCAGTGTAGAAAAATTTTCTGAGAACTTGAACGAATACCTTAAAACAAAAATTGGTGTTACTAATACTCACTTCACTAATCCTAATGGATTGCATGATGATAATCATTTTACAACAGCAATGGACTTGGCATTAATGACAAATTACGCTATGAAAAATCCTATCTTCGCCGAAATCTTCGGGACCAAAGTACTCGATTGGCAGGGTCAATCTTGGAACACAAAAATATTAACCCATCATCGTATGCTCAAAGGAGAGCTGCCGTATCCTGGAATTTCAGGAGGGAAGACAGGGTATACAACCGAAGCAAAACAAACGTTGGCAACGACCGCAGATAATGGAACTTTAAAGTTAACTGCTGTTGTACTTAAATCGAATTTAAAAAACGATAAATATCATGATACCGCTACATTGTTTGATTACGGTTTTAAAGGATATCAGCATGAAATGCTTAAGCAAGGGGAAATTTTTAAGGTAGATAATAAGGAATTTTACTCTGAAAATGATATTCTGATCACAGAGAACATTAGTGGGAATGTAAAGAAGATAAATAATGAAGGGCTACTTTCTATTGAGAATAATAATGGTCAGGTGATTCAATCGGTCCAATTAACATTAAAAGAACCTCCTAAGCCCAAAAAAGCACCTGTAATAAGTAAGAAGGTGAACAAAAAAGAATCACCGCTAATACTTGTTAATACGTTAATTGGTATACTAATTATTCTGTGTACGGCGACTTTAATTGGAATGCGAAGACGCAAGGTATTTACTAGAAACTTTTAAAAATTATAAAAAAGCCATGGAGGGTACAGAACCTTCCATGGCTATTTTTGTGTAATTGTTGTGAGTAACAAGAAAAAAAAGGAGATAAAAACCATGGTTGCAACTAAAAACCAGGCTAAATTCATATTACCAGATTCCATTGCAATATATATTGCAGTAGGTGCTGTTTGAGTTTTTCCAGGGATATTTCCGGCAAACATAAAGGTAGCACCGAACTCCCCTAGTGCTCGTGCAAAACTTAGAATTAATCCTGCAAATATTGATTTAATAGATAATGGGAGAGTGATATATAAAAACACTTTTATTTCGCCAGCACCGTCTACCCTTGCTGCTTCTTCAATTCCTCTATCTACTGCTTGAAAACCGATTTTGACTGTTTGATACATTAATGGAAAGGCAACAACGGTTGATGCAATTACTGCTGCCGTTGGGGTGAAAATAATGGGATAAGCAAATACTTCTTCTAAAATTATTCCAAATGGACTATTTATTCCAAATAGGTATATTAGTAAGAACCCAATAACAGTAGGTGGCAAGACAATCGGAAGAAGAAGGAAAGTTTCGAGTAGAATTTTGCCCTTGAATTGCTTTCTTGCAAATAATCTGCCAAGTAAAATACCGAGGAAAAATACTATAGTTACTGAAATGGCTGCTACTTTTATAGATAACACTATGGGTGTCCAAAATTCATCATGAAACAAAGTCATCAATCCAATACTGTAAAACCATATTTTTTGAAAATTTCTTTAGCCGTGTTGCTTTGTAAATATTCATAGAAGTGGATGGCGGCATCTTTCTTTTTAGATGCATGAATTACCCCTGTAGAGTAAATGATTGGCTCATGGAAGCCTTCCTCTGAAATGGCTATTACTTTTACCTTTTTTGATATACTTACATCCGTCATATAAACTATACCCGCATCAACGCTGCGCGTTTCGACATAAGTCAATACTTGTCTAACATCTTTTGTCTGGATTAATTTTGGCTGCAATGCTTCCCAAACCTGATATTTTTTTAAAGCTTGCTTAGCATACATGCCTGCTGGTACAGATTCTGGAGTACCGATAGCTACTTTATGTATTTCATTATTATCAAGGTCTTCAAACTTTTTTATCGGTACTTTATTGTTTTTATTAGTTATTAAGACTAACTGATTACTAAGTAAATCCATATGTTCTTTTGAGTCTATTAAATCCTTCCTCGTTAATGCATCAAACTGATCCTTAGAAGCGGAGATAAAAACATCAACAGGAGCTCCCTGAATAATTTGTTGTTGTAAGGCTCCAGAACCACCTAAATTGAAAAGTGGGATAATTTGTTTGTTTTCTTTTTGAAACTCAGTTTTTATTTCCATCAATGCATCTTTTAGGCTTGCTGCAGCAGAAATCGTAATTTCTACCTGATTTATTTTACTCTTCTTCTCAGTAGTATCAGTGGATGAACATGCTGAAACGAGAAAAATAAAGAAAAACATCAACCAAGGGATTATTTTTTTGTACATTCAATACGTCCTCTCAATAACAATCACATATTCCACATTATTATAGCTAAATGTAGTGGAATGTTAAAGATGAGAATATAAAAAACTGCCTAGGCAGTTTTCGTTATGACTATTTTTCTCTGCAAGCGGTCAGAATTCATGGGCAATCATTTTCATAATGAAGTGGACGGGCATTAAAGGAGGATGGGGAGTCGATTTGATCTTTGTCATCGACAAAACTTCTAGTTCCGACAAAATCACTTTTATCTCCAAAATTTTGTCCGTAGCCTTGATTTTTCTTATCGGAATTATGCCATTCGGCCAAAAGGTTTTGACCAATATTTACGGCAGAGGCATTTTCGAAGGAATTAATTTTAATCATAAATATATTAATATTTATATACGGAACTGGTGCCGGCATTTATATCTCCTCCTTTTCCTTGTTTATTAATATATGTCTTTCGTGTCCGTTTATGAAGGAAGAGTAATATCTGGATTAAATTATAAATATCGTTAGTAAGATAATAGTAATGAATGAATATCCTCTATTGTGTAAAACACGAAGTAGGAGGTGGGATTAGATGGACATGGATAAATTAAAGCAATGGATGGAAGTAGCCAAAAATATGAATGGAGGAGATTTTTGGAACAATATATTTGATCAGGACTTTGCTAAGCAATTTATGAATGAGCAGCCTTATACTGCGCCAAATTCGAGTACGGCAAAACAATCTGGAAGGGAAGAAAAAAATACACCCCCATTCCCCGCTATCGATATATTGGAAGGTGAAAGTGAAGTCCTGGTGGTGATTGAGGTTCCTGGAATGAAAAAAGAAAATCTTGAACTTGGCCTGAACGGAAATTCCTTAACGATTAAAGGAAAGGCCATATTAAACCATACTGATTTGAAGCTTACCTATTCAGAAAGGTTTTATGGAGATTTTCAAAGACAAATTAGGTTGCCTGATACGGTTAGTCCTAATCAATTGAGTGCTAAATTTTGGAATGGATTATTATTTGTTAGTTATCAACGAATCATTGAAAAAGGAGAAAGCATTCCAATTGATTAGGTAGTGCTGAATGTGATTTCTGAGATAAATCTCAATTTTAGATCGTCCTTTTAATAGTGGACATGTTAGACTAAATTTCCCATATATATAATAGTAAGGTAAAAAATAAGGGAGCGTTTGTGAGCATGTCATTAAAAGATTTATTCCTAATCTTTAATAAAAGTGATTATGAAAAGGATTTAAAGAAAAAATTGACTTCCTTAGAATTAAACATAGAGGAATTAAAGAAGTCGCTACAAACCCTCCAACAACAATCTCCCCATGAAGAGACAGGCAAAACAAAAGATCCGCCAATTATCATTGAGAAGATAAATATTGAAAAGATTATTTTAGATAAATACGAACTAAATAATAATTTTGGCCAACTGGGAATTAAAGAACTTAAAGGGAAATTAAATATTGGAGCAACTTATGGAAGTGAATACCAACCTAATTTTGAAGAAGAAGGGCAAGGGGAGCAACAACAAAAGAATAATTTAAAAAGTACCCCTTCCCAAAAAGGTCCTAAAATAAATTTCCAATCAAATAAAAAAGAGGCTGACTCATAAGGGGTCTGACCCCACAGGAAAAACAATATCTAGACTAGATCAATCTAAGTTTTAACTAGATATTGAATCGTGGGGTCTGACCTCTTTGCTTTTGAGTCAGCCTCATTTGAAAATGTGTTATTGAAGTCTGCTTTCCACCTGTTGACATACTTCATCAGCGGACATCCCGTTTGCATCAATAACTGCACCTTTTGTAACTGTATCTTGCATTCCCATCACGTTTGAATCGAGACCAGTTACAACGCAGCAATCGCAGTTTTGTGCATCTGATTCCTGCTTAAGTTCAACTACATCGTAGCCTTTTTCGCGTAGTGCTTGTTGAATATTTGTAAGAGATTGTTCTACTCCAACTTTTGCCATACAAAACACCTCCTCCTGTAGATTATCATGCCTAAGTTTACCGTAAATATTCGGTATAAGTAGCAATAATCTTCCAAAAGCTATTAGGGGAGGTGTAATGATGGGTAAACGGAGTAAAAAGAAAGCTGATCCTTCGACAATTGGACTTAATTCACCCCAAGTAGAGGGACAAGGTACAACAACTACCGAAACGGGATCAAGAGCTGAGCCTTCTTCACGAAGAAAACAAAAACAAATGTAAGGTTAAAAAGAAAGAGGCTGTCCTAACTTTGCAACTAGGTCAGCCTCTTATAGTTTATTTATACATTTCTGCTACTTGCTTTTGAACCTCATCATTTTCTAAGTATTCATCGTAGGACATTTGTTTATCTACTAATCCTTTAGGTGTTAATTCAAAGATCCGATTTGCAACTGTCTGAATGAATTGATGATCGTGTGATGAAAAGATCAATGAGCCCTTAAAATTAATTAAACCATTATTGAGTGCCGTAATAGATTCTAAGTCCAAGTGGTTCGTTGGCTCGTCTAGAAGTAGAACGTTGGCACCATTTAACATCATTTTTGAGAGCATACAACGAACTTTTTCTCCTCCGGAAAGAACGCTAGCTTTCTTTAATACTTCTTCTCCGGAAAATAACATTCTTCCTAAGAATCCGCGTAAGAAGCTTTCACTTTCGTCTTTTGGAGAGAATTGGCGTAACCAGTCTACTAAATTAAGCTCGGAGTTTTCAAAGTACTCGGAGTTATCTTTAGGGAAATATGCTTGTGAAGTGGTAATTCCCCATTTAAAGGTACCGCTGTCTGGTTCCATTTCACCCATTAAAATTTTGAAAAGTATGGTTTTCGCAATTTCGTTTGTTCCTACAAGAGCAATTTTATCGTTCTTATTCATAAAGAAACTAATATTATCAAGCACTTTTACGCCATCAATCGTTTTTGTTAATCCCTCAACTCTTAGTAAATCGTTCCCGATTTCACGGTCCGGTGTAAATCCAACAAATGGATAACGGCGAGAGGAGGGCCTAATGTCATCGAGTGTTATTTTATCCAGTAGCTTCTTACGAGAAGTAGCCTGTTTGGATTTCGATGCATTTGCACTAAACCGGGCAATAAAGGCTTGCAGTTCCTTTATTTTTTCTTCTTTCTTTTTGTTTGCGTCCGAGGTTAATCTTGATGCTAATTGGCTTGATTCATACCAAAAATCGTAGTTACCCACATAAATTTGGATTTTCCCATAGTCCAAGTCAGCAATATGGGTACAAACTTTATTCAGGAAGTGACGGTCATGGGATACAACAATAACTGTATTTTCAAAGTTAATTAAGAATTCCTCTAGCCATTGAATCGCTTTAATATCCAAGTGGTTAGTAGGCTCGTCCAGAAGCAAAACATCTGGTCTGCCAAACAATGCTTGTGCAAGTAGAACCTTTACTTTTTCAGAACCAGTTAATTCAGCCATCGTCTTATAGTGAAGGTCTTCACCAATTCCAAGGCCCTTTAAGAGGATTGCTGCTTCAGGTTCAGCTTCCCATCCGTTTAATTCAGCAAATTCACCCTCAAGTTCAGCAGCTTTCATGCCATCCTCATCAGTGAAGTTTTCTTTCATATAGATCGCGTCTTTTTCCTGCATAACTTCGTAAAGTCTTGAATGACCCATGATTACCGTTTTTAAGACTTCAAATTCCTCATATTCAAAATGGTTTTGTTTTAACACAGTCATTCGTTCATTTGGTCCAAGTTGAACAGTTCCCGTTTGTGATTCAATTTCTCCAGAAAGAATCTTTAAAAACGTGGACTTACCTGCACCGTTTGCACCGATTAGACCATAGCAATTACCAGGTGTGAACTTAATGTTCACATCATCAAATAATTTCCGGTCACCATATCTTAAACCTACATTACTTACTGTAATCATATTTAATATCCTCCAAAACAAAATATCTTCTAATTATATCACTAAAGCAGTCGAAGAGCGAATTCTTTCATTAGGATTGGTAGTAAGAAAATTTTTCTAAAAATTTTTTTCATTTTCACACTTTATTCATAATTTTGTTGTAGAATTGGATTAAGAAGTTTTAAAGAAGGTGAGAAGTATGGCGAAAAAACAGCTTACTGAACTCGTAAATAAATTAAAAAAAGCTGGAATAAAAGCGAGCTTAACTAAACCTAAGTCCAATTATCTTTTAACTTTGCAGCAAATTAAAAAATATCCTTCATCTGTGAATTAGTGAATTAAATAGGAAAAATTGGTAATGAAAAGCGATTAATCCTAAGGACTAACCGCTTTTTTTATTTATAAGCAAACCATTTTGGACTAATCTAGCTTATCCATAATTGTTTCATATACTTCTTTTTTATTAAAGTCATTTCCCATAGGAAACTTTGCTATAAAGTTATTGTCTTGATTGACTAGGTACGTAAAGGTGGAATGTACGAATTGTCCATTTCCAGGGTCTTTGTATTGAAATTGCAAGGCATCTGTTACCTTTTGAATTTGCTCTTGGTCTTTTTTAATATTTTGTTTGTTTACCGTTAAAAATTTCCAGTTTTTATCGTTGTTTATTCCAAAGCCTTGCATGTACTCTTGTAATATCTCGGGTGTGTCACGGTACGGGTCAATGGTAATGGTGAGGAACTCAATCTCCTTGCCATAAACCCCACTCTTCTCTAAATCTTTCTTTAATGCAACCATCTTTTGTGTGGTGGTAGGACATATATCTGGACAATGGGTGTAGATAAATTCAATTAATTTCAATTTAGTATGATCCTTACCAAAATTATATGTAGTACCATTTTGATTGATCAAACTTACTTCTGCGGGTATTTCCGCATTTGCGTCTCTAATGAGAAAGAAGGAGATTCCCCCTGCAATTCCCAAAAATATTGCTAGACCGCAAATGAGATAGATTTTTTTCATAACGATCCCTCCTAACAATAAGATAATGAAGTTCTCAAAAAAAAGATATGGATATTTTGTGAACAAAAGTTTATGCCTTCAAAAGAATAATCAATTATACTTTAATAGTAATAGAGAGTATGTATTGGTTCGGCAAAAAGTATAATTGGATTTTAAATCTTAGAGGATAGGTGTTTGTTATGGTAAAACAAGCGTTTAAATTTACTTTACAGATGGTGATACTGATTGTCATATACGAGCTGGGGAATCTTATAGTAAGATTTTTTAAGATGCCTATTCCGGGGAATGTTATTGGGATTGTTCTTCTTTTCCTTTTTCTTTTGATGGGTATTATTAAAGTGGACCACATAGAAACAGCAGCTGGCTGGCTATTAAAACACCTTGGGTTCTTTTTTATCCCCATTTCAGTTGGATTAATGACCTTAGGGAATACCTTAGTTAATAAGGCGTTACCACTCATGTTTATACTGATTGTCAGTGCATTTATAGGGCTTTTGTCGGCGGGTAAAGCGACGCAAGCAGTAATAATAAAAAATGAAAAGGATAAAGTGAGCCATCATGATCACGCTATATAATATTATCCTAACTGTTTCTGTCTATTATTTAGCAAGAGTCATTTCAAAAAAATATTCCACTCCGTTAACTAGTCCTGTTTTTTTAAGTACAGTCATTATTATTGGATTATTAGTTGCATCTAATCTGTCCTATGAAGAGTATATTCCTGCGAAAAACTTCTTAACTTTTTTCCTGGGCCCAGCAACAGTTGCACTTGCTTTACCCATTTATAAAAATCGTCATCTGTTCACAAAATATTTTACTGCAGCTTGTGTGGGTCTAATTATCGGGACAGTTACAACGATTACCTCTGCTATTATACTAGCTCATTGGTTTGATTTATCGGAGATGTTTATTCGAGGGTTAACCGTTAAATCTGTTACCGTTCCAGTTGCTACCGAAATTGGGAAAATCATAAAAGGCAATGTTTCACTAATTGCAGCTTTTGTTATTATAACAGGAATGATTGGAGCCATGTTTGGTGCAAAACTCTTAGATTGGTTTAAAATAAATCATCCGTTTGCTCGAGGATTGTCAATTGGAACCATTGCCCATGGAATAGGAACAGCAGAGGCGGTGAAAGAAGGGGAGATACAGGGAGCTGTGTCAGGTGCTGCAATGGGAATCGCAGCGGTATTAACCTCTCTAATCATTCCGTATATTATTAATTTCATCAGTTGAATATCTGAATTGACAAATAATTGAATATTATTGTATAATTTATAAGAATTTTAATTTTTTCTAAAGGGAGTATGTTTTATGTTAGGTGTCGTTCTTAACTAATCCAATCAATTGGATACACTCATTCTATAATAGCCAGTATAACCTTTTATTTGAGAGCCAATAAAGGTTTATTTAGGTGTAGTTATGGAGTGAAGTTAAGAACAATGGGCAAACATACGCATACATTCTTCAACCAATGTAGCCTGTGTACACTCGTGTAGACAGTTTTTATTTTGGTTAAATTTGGGTATGGAAAATTGAACGTATTTATCGTTTTATTTAGCCGCAATGACATTGTTCATTGCGGCTATTTTTATTATTAGGAGGTTATACAATTGAATCAACATACTTTTCAAGTATTACAATTTGAAGAAATTAAAGAAGCCATTTCAACCTTTGCGTTAACAAAAGAGGGAAAAACAAAAATTAGGTGCATGACACCATCGACCAATCAAAAGCAAATTGAAGCATGGCTAGACGAAGTTTCAGAAGCGGTTGAAATTATAAAAAAGAGTGCTAGTGTTCCTGTCCATGGGTTAGAGGGGATGGAACAGTTACTAAATAACATGAACAAGGGGGTTGCATTACGAGCAGATCAGCTAGTGAAGCTTTACGATTTTTTAGATTGCTGTGGGAAAATGAGAAGATATATGAAGGATAAGGAGTATTACGCTCCAAGAGTGTCTGCTTATGTAGATGCGATCGATGAATTACCTGAACTCGCAAGTGAGATTATTCGCTGCATCCGCAATGGAAGGGTGGATGATTACGCAAGTAAAGAATTATTAAAGATTAGAAAACAAATTGCCATTCAAGAAGAGCGTTTGAAAGAAAAGACACTGCAGCTAATCCGATCAAATAAATATAAATCTTTTCTACAGGAAAATGTGGTTAGTCAGAGGAATGGAAGATATGTCATTCCCATAAAAAAAGAATATCGAAATAAATTAAAGGGTACCGTGCTGGATACATCCGCATCAGGTTCCACTCTTTTTATTGAGCCCGAGGAGATTGCCGTTTATCAGGATCAATTAACGTGGTTAGTAGAGGATGAAGAGGTAGAGGTACAAAAAGTTCTTAGTTATTTAACCGGGTTGGTGGAAGAAAAGGAGCAACAAATTCTAAGTGCCATTGAGACCATGGTGCATTATGATTTTTTGTTCGCTAAAGCTAAGTATTGTCGCTCTATAAATGGAACAAAAGTAGGGGTCAATCAATCAGATGAAATTGAATTAATTCAAGCAAAACATCCTCTTTTAGGTGAAAAGGCTGTCCCGTTGTCGTTTAAAATGGGTAATGGGCAACATGCATTAGTTATTACTGGACCAAACACAGGAGGAAAAACAGTAACAATAAAAACTGTAGGCCTTTTGACGATTATGGTCCAATGTGGTCTTCATATACCAGCGGCTAAAGAGAGCAATCTTTGCCTCTTTGAACGGATTTTAGTTGATATAGGTGATGGGCAAAGCATTGCTGAAAATTTAAGTACGTTTAGTTCAAGAATTGTAAATATTATTGATATTTTAAAGGAAACAAACAATCGGACATTGGTCTTATTAGATGAACTGGGTTCGGGGACAGATCCAGGAGAAGGTATGGGGCTTGCTACAGCCATATTAGAAACCTTATACGAAAAAGGGGCAGTGCTTCTGGCAACTACTCATTATAGTGAAATAAAGGATTTTGCTGACACGCATGAAGGATTTTTAAATGGATCGATGGAATTTGATTTAGCAACGTTAAGCCCAACTTACCGGTTAATTATCGGGCGAGGGGGCGAGAGTCAGGCGTTTGCCATTGCATTAAAACTTGGCATCCATCCAAAAATAATCGAGAGAGCACATTTCGTTACCTACAAGGAAGCAAAAGAATATACAACGGAAATTACAGATACGTGGAGATTGAAAGAGATAGAAAAACAGGTAATTATTAATAAACATCGTAATGAAAAAAACGCTTCAAAAACAGAGACGAAAGTACAACAGTACCAACAAGGTGATAATGTAAAGATTTCCCCTTCTAATGAATTCGGCATAATTTATAAGGGTCCAGATCAATTTGGAAATTATATAGTCCAAGTGAAAGGGGAAAAAATGTCAATCAACCATAAAAGAATTGGTTTGTATATTCCTGCAAGAGAGCTTTATCCGGAAGATTATGATTTTGATATTATTTTTCAATCAAAGGAAAATAGAAAGAAAAGTAAAATAATCAGTAAAGGTCATGAAGAAAATCTAACAATTGACTATACAGAATAAAAAAACGTCAGCTAGGAGTAAATTTCTAGCTGACGTTTTTCTTCATTTTATATAATTTTGCATAATCCAGTCTACAAAAACTCCTCCAAAATAGACGCCAAATACACCTACAACAGCGGAGAAGACCGGAGGAGCTGGTAAGGGCAGTTTTAAAAATCGAAACAAAATTCCAACAGCCATCCCGGCAATTAAGCTTAAGACTAACTCTTTCATTTGGTTCCCTCATCACCTAATTTAGTTGAACTTACAAAGCTCTTTTTCTAAGTATGAGTTATTTTTTATATCTTATTCGGTAATGAACAGATTGTTTTCTTCCTCATGATTATGTAGCTCGAAAACAACAAGTAAAGCATCGAAATAGGGGAGAATATCTTCTGTTACTCCCTTATTATCAATCTTCACTTTAATCGAGTGTACGATGATTTCTAAAATTTGATGGTCCCTCTTCAATTTTATAATCATCTCATTAAGCTCAGGATTTTCCTTCAATTTTTCAATAAAAAATCCTTCCTCTTCTGATTGCGCGTGGGCAAGTGTTCTCGTCTCCCAATGTTCAATTAGAGCATCACAAATTTCCTTTGTTTCTTTCGCTTTATTTTCTAATAAAAGTTTTTTTAGCACTTTTGTTAAATCGCGGGCTTCTGTATATATGCCATCATGAATTGAATGATGAGAATGTTTTTTTCTTAAAGACGGTCCAGACATATGTGTTCTCCTTCGTAAATACTATATCCCATTCTTGTCCAAAACTTATATTTTTAAAACTAATAAGTTCAAGATTGACCTTTCTAGGAGTCTTATTTTTTGTATACATTTACATTTTGGGGAAACGGTAATAAGTAAAAATGTCGTAGGAAGGTGAGTCTATGGGTCGAAAACGAACGCCACTAATGAAAAAAATAAAATTCTTTGGAAAATCTAGGGATGTAGCTACGCATGCCGTGATGTCTCCAATGGATAGAGATTCAGAAAAGATTTATCGCAGAAGATGGCAGCATGATAAAACGGTTCGAACGACGCATGGGGTTAACTGTACAGGATCATGCAGCTGGAAGGTGCATGTGAAGGATGGAATTATCGCATGGGAAACACAGCAGACCGATTATCCATCAACAGGACCGAACATGCCCGAATATGAACCGCGTGGATGCCCAAGAGGGGCAAGCTTTTCTTGGTATATTTATAGCCCTCTCCGGGTTCGTTACCCATATATTCGTGGTCATTTATTAGATATGTGGCGTGAAGAGTTGCAAAAATCGAACGATCCTGTTGCTGCATGGCGGGAGATCACTACAAACCCAGAGAAATCAAAACGATATAAACAGTCAAGGGGAAAAGGGGGGCTTGTCCGGGCATCATGGGATGAGGTGAATGAACTAATCTGTGCTTCTCTTATTCATTCAATTCAAGAATTTGGTCCAGACCGTATTTTTGGATTTTCACCCATCCCAGCAATGTCAATGGTTAGTTATGCAGGAGGCGGCCGATTTTTATCACTACTAGGCGGTTCCTTATTAAGTTTTTATGATTGGTACGCAGACCTTCCACCTGCCTCTCCACAAGTATGGGGAGAACAAACAGATGTACCAGAGAGCTCTGATTGGTTTAACTCTTCTTATCTATTAGTATGGGGTTCTAATATTCCACAGACAAGGACTCCAGATGCTCATTTTATGGTCGAAGCACGGTACCGTGGGACAAAGGTCGTTGCTGTTAGCCCTGATTATGCTGAGTTTGTAAAATTCGCTGATAACTGGCTAAATGTTCAAGCAGGTATGGACGGAGCCCTAGGCATGGCAATGACTCATGTTATTTTAAAAGAGTTTTATGTGGACCAAGAAACAGAATATTTTTATGACTATGCGAAAAAATTCACGGATCTCCCATTCCTGGTGAAATTAAAACCACATGGAGAAAACTTCGTTTCCAATACGTTTTTAAGAGCTAGTGAGCTTGACACGACTCTTTCAAATGGGGAGTGGAAAACAGTTGTTTGGAACAAAGAAACCAATCAGCCTGCATTTCCTAATGGAACGATTGGACATCGATGGGAGGAAAAAGGTCAATGGAACCTCCACTTAAAAGACACAGAACAAAACATATCTGATTTAAACCCATTATTAACTATGTTAGGAAATGAAGATACAGTTGTTAACGTTGAATTTCCTCACTTTGAAGTGGAAAAAAGAGAAACTTTCAAACGTGAGGTACCAGTAAAGGAAATTCAAATAAATGGAGAAAAAATCTATATAACTACTGTGTTTGATTTAATGCTTTCTAAATTTGGGGTAGCAAGAAATGGGCTCCAAGGTGATTTTCCAAAGGATTATGATGATCCAAAACCATACACCCCTGCATGGCAAGAGGCCCTCACTGGAGTGGACCGAAAGCTAGCAGCACAGATAGCGAGAGAGTTTGCACAGAATGCCGATGAATCAAAAGGCCGTTCCATGGTTATTATGGGTTCTGGCATAAACCAATGGTATCACGCTGATGCGACATACCGTACCGTTCTAAATTTAGTTCTATTAACAGGTTCTCAAGGAGTGAACGGAGGCGGCTGGGCTCATTATGTAGGACAGGAAAAGGTTCGTCCTCTAGAAGGTTGGCAGACTCTTGCAATGGCAAGAGATTGGGGTGGACCTCCGAGGCTTCATGCTGCCACGCCGTTCTTTTATTTTGTTACAGAACAGTGGAGATACGATGATCAATCCATTGAAGACCAAATATCACCTTTAGTTAGTGAACCAAGATATAAGCATACAGGTGATTACTATTATTTGGGAACAAGATTAGGATGGACACCAGCCTATCCACAGTTTGATAAGAATTCAATTAAACTTGTAGAAGAATCGAAAGGAATTGATAAAGAGCAAATAATTCAATCCATTGTAGATGATGTGAAAGATGGAAGAACAAAATTTGCGATTCAAAATCCTGAGGACCCTAAATCATTTCCAAAAGTTATGTTTGTTTGGAGAGGAAACTTAATTGGTAGTTCTTCCAAAGGACACGAATATTTTTTGAAATATATGCTTGGAACCCATCATGGAAATTTAAGTGAGCAAAATACAGAATTAAAAACTGAAGATATAAATTGGGACGAACCGTCAACAGAGGGAAAACTCGATTTAATGGTAAATATAGATTTTCGCATGGCAGGAACAGGGTTATACTCGGATATCATTCTTCCAGCAGCTACCTGGTACGAAAAATATGATATAAGCAGTACGGATATGCACCCGTTCATCCATCCGTTTAACCCGGCAATTGCCCCTCCGTGGGAATCGAAATCAGATTGGGACACATTTAGAGGATTGGCTAAAAAGTTTTCTTCCATGGCCGAACAATATTTTAGCGGGCCTGTACAAGACGTTGTGGCAACACCTATGCTTCATGATTCTAGGGATGAAATTTCCGAGGCATGTACATTTGGGAAAATTCCAGATTGGCAAAACGGTTCATTTGAGCCAGTTCCTGGACAGAATTTCCCGCGGTTGCACATTGTCGAACGTGACTATACAAAGGTCTATGAAAAATTTATAACCCTTGGACCTGTTATCAAGGAACAAATTGGAGCTAAGGGTATTGGCTGGAATGCAAAAGAAGAATACGAAAAATTAAAAAAGATACTTGGAACAGCAAATAAAACCTCTTACAAGGATTGTCCAAGTCTATACACTGCTCGGGATGCTGCTGAAGCAATTCTATCTCTTTCTAGTTCTACAAACGGCTCTCTAGCTATGAAGGCATGGGATGCGCTGGAGAAAAAATCAGGACAGAAATTAAAAGATTTAGCAGAAGAAAGAGCAGAAGAGCATATGTCATTTAGCGAAATCACAGCCCAGCCACGGCAAGTCATTTCTACACCTGTTTTTAGTGGAACGGAAACCGGGGGTAGACGGTATTCTCCATTTACAACAAATGTGGAACGTTTAATTCCATGGCGTACATTAACAGGCCGCCAGCACTTTTATTTAGACCACGAAACCATGTTCGAATTTGGAGAAGAGTTTCCAGTATTTAAGGCACCTTTAAAAAAGTTGGCATTCCGGTCAAAGGATCGAAAACCAATTAATATGGGCAAGGAAATAAATTTACGTTATTTAACACCACACTTTAAATGGTCATTCCATAGTACCTATTTTGATACTCTTCCGATGTTAACACTATTTAGAGGCGGACCGACTGTATGGATGAATCTTCATGATGCAGAAGAAGTTGGTATTGCAGATAATGATTGGCTTCAAATGTATAACCGAAATGGGGTTGTCGTTGCAAGGGCAGTTGTTTCCCATCGATTACCAAGGGGAGTAGCCTTCATGTATCACGTTCAAGAGCGGCATATTAACGTCCCCGGTTCAACCATTACGAACGAACGTGGTGGTACATTTAACAGTCCAACGCGATTACAAATGAAGCCAACGCACGTAATTGGCGGATATGCCCAGCTAAGTTATGGGTTTAACTATTATGGTCCATGTGGAAGCCAGCGCGATGAGAGAGTTATTATTAGTAAACTAGATAGGGATGAGGTGGACTGGCTTGAGAATTAAAGCACAATTTGGAATGGTGATGAACCTAGATAAATGTATTGGGTGTCATACGTGTAGCATCACCTGTAACAATACGTGGACAAACCGTCCCGGAGCGGAATATATGTGGTGGAATAATGTTGAAACAAAACCAGGAATCGGTTATCCAAAAGAATGGGAAAACCAAGAAAAATATAAAGGGGGCTGGGTGTTAAAGAATGGGAGGCTTGAACTAAAGGCAGGTGGTAGAGTTTCGAAGCTCTTAAATATTTTTCATAATCCTGATTTAGCCCAATTAGATGATTACTATGAACCGTGGACCTATGATTATGAAAATTTAATAGATAGCCCTGAAAAAGAACACCAGCCAGTGGCTCGACCAAAGTCTCAGGTGACAGGGGAGTATATGGATATTAAGTGGGGGCCGAATTGGGAAGATGATTTGGCCGGTGTATATCAGACTGGGAAAAATGACCCTAACATAAAGGGTATTGAAGAAAGAGTGAAATTTGAGTATGAACAAACCTTCATGATGTATCTGCCAAGAATCTGTGAGCATTGTGTCAATCCAACTTGTGTAGCTTCCTGTCCCTCTGGTGCCATTTACAAAAGGGAAGAGGACGGAATTGTATTGGTAGATCAAGATGCATGCCGAAGCTGGCGGTATTGTACAACAGGTTGTCCATATAAAAAGGTCTATTTTAATTGGAAAACACATAAAGCAGAAAAATGTACCTTTTGTTTTCCGAGAATAGAGGCTGGACTTCCAACTGTTTGTTCCGAAACATGTGTAGGAAGACTTCGGTATTTAGGGATTGTTTTTTATGATTTAGATAAGGTTGAAGAAGCGGCATCCGTTACCAATGAAAAAGATTTATATGAAGCCCATTTAGGAATCTTCTTGGATCCCCATGATCCAGAGGTAATCAAGGAAGCGCGAAAAGCTGGTTATCAAGAGGATTGGATTGAAGCTGCACAAAGGTCACCTGTCTATAAATTAGCAGTGGAACAACGGATCGCTTTACCCCTTCATCCAGAATATAGAACATTGCCTATGGTGTGGTATATTCCACCGCTCAGTCCAGTGATGAGCGCATTTGATGGAGGCTTAGATGGGGTTAATCCTCATGTTATATACCCTCAAATTGACCAGCTTAGAATTCCCATCGAGTATCTAGCCAATATGTTAAGTGCCGGGGATACAGAAGTTATTCGGAAAGTTCTTAAGAAGATGGTAGCGATGAGAAGTTATATGAGGTCACTAAATCTAGGGAAGAAACCAGAGAAAAGTATACTAGATGCTGTTGGAATGACAGAAGAAACAATGCATGAAATGTATCAACTTGCAGCAATTGCGAAGTACGATGATCGCTATGTTATTCCATCTTCACATCGGGAGGATGCTGCAAACCAATATTTAGGACAAGGAACCGGAGGGTTCGATTTTATGGAGGCGTGCTCTGGCTGCTCGGTTACACCAGGGGTACCGGGAGATTATAAAGTAGGGGACGATTATTGGGGGGAGTTAAATGGATGAGTATCAACGTATTTTTGGTCTAGCATCTATTTTACTTCAGCATCCTGAAAAAGATTGGTTTGAAACAAATGAGTTGAAAGATGAAATTGCCTTAATTGAAAATCAGCTAGTGAAGATCTTATTTAAGCAATTTCAATCATATTTGGAATCAACTACCTATTTAGAGCTATGTACTGGATATGCGAAAACATTTGATTTCAGTGATAAAACAACCCTTTATTTAACCTATCCACTTTTTGGTGAGAATCCAGATCGAGGTAAAGCCCTTTTGAAATTAAAGAGTGAGTTTTATGAAGCGGGTCTCCCGATAAAAAGTGAGGAGCTCCCAGATTATTTACCTTTAATACTTGAATTTTGCTCTTTAGTACCCACAAAACCTGCACAAAAAATGCTATTGATTCATCGCAGGTCCATTGACAATTTATTAAAAGAATTATCATTAATCGAAAGTCCATACCAAATGATTTTGCAAGCATGCGTACAAACAATTGAAGACATGCAAAGAAAACAAAAGGCTTCGTAAAGGGGACTGTATAATGACATTTTTTCAAAATTTCTTTTGGGTGTCTTTCCCTTATATCATGTTGACGATGTTCGTGGTGGGGCATATATATCGATATAACGTTGATCAGTTTGGATGGTCAGCAAAGTCAAGTGAGTTTCTTGAAAAAAAACAGTTGAAATGGGGAAGTATTCTATTTCACTATGGGATTGTCTTCGTTTTCTTTGGACATGTGGCTGGCTTACTCGTTCCAAAGGTATTTTACGATGTTATTGGAGTTACAGATCATATGTACCATTTTGGGGCAGTATGGATTGGTGGACTTGCTGGAATTTCTACTATTATAGGAGTTGTATTACTTATGATTCGCAGATTTACCGTAAAGCGGATCTATATTCATAGCACCTTTCGGGATATTATTGTTCTCGTTTTATTAACACTTATTATCTTTTCAGGCTTTGTTAACACAGTCTGGTATACAGGTAGAGGGGTAGCATTTGAATATAGGGAAACAATTAGTCCATGGTTCCGTGGTATTCTTTCTTTACGTCCGACACCAAGCTTAATGGTAGGTATTCCTCTAGGTTTTCAAATTCATGTGGTATCAGCCCTGTTACTTTTTGGTATTTGGCCATTTACCAGATTAGTTCATGTATGGAGTCTCCCACTAGAGTATTTAAGCCGAAAATTTATTGTATATCGTTCCATTATCGGAAGACGCCCAATCGCGATGTCAACGAACCGATCTAAAAATAAAATGGAATAAGAAAAGCGCAAGCGCCTTGGACAGCCCCGACAGGCAAATGTTCTTCTGCAAGAAAAGTCGCTCTTTGACTTTTATTGCAGAAGGTTATTTGACCCGAGGGGCTAGGCGCTGGAGCTGGACAATTCTCGAAGTCGATTTTTATACTTTCTGATTAGTTAAGAAAGTGGAACCTAAATTGGTTCCACTTTCATTATTTATTCTGAAGATAGTTTAAAGCGAGCAATTTTTTCACTTCATTATAACTTAAGCCTGATTGGCTATTTAATCTTTTTACTTCTTCAATATTAGTGCCAACTTTTGTGTAACGACTATGTTTAGTACCATCCATGGTTTAGACCTTCCTTTGAAAAGGGATATTTATGAAATGAAAAGTCACATTTTTGTCCATACTAACTATTAAAGGAGGCGGTTCCAATTTTTTACGGTAAACGAGCTAAAGAAGAAGAGATTGAAATAATACTGGTGGATACCGAAATCTATTCTTGTATGGATGACTCATGTATTGGCTGGATGAGAAAAGAATTTGTTGCAGATGATTTATTATGTCCGATGTGTGGCAATGAAATGATACAGGAAATGAGAGAGCTTCCCAAAATCTAATAAAACATGATGGAAAAAAGACTGTCACAGCAATGGGACAGTCTTTTATTCATCGTAGGAACTAAAGAAATGATCATCATAAGCCTGTTGTGCTGCTTCAGAGGTTGAAAATAATGCGTCATCATCCTCAATGACATGGAACGTCTCATTTAAAAATAAAGCCAATGCATTAGGGTCTTTTGGATGCTGAACAATTTCAGCAGCCTTTACATTTGCTACCGAGGGAACATGTGGATTTCGATAAATGACATAGACTTCATCGCCTGGTTTTGCGTTATTCATATCGATATAACTCATTTATAATAACCGTCCTTTAAAGATTTTCATTTTGCTGCCGAATTTCATCACCTGTTAGAGTAATATTGGCTTCCTCTAAGAATGTGTGCTCATCCACCGATTCTCCAGCTACATATTTTATCTTTGAAAGTGTAGACCTGTTATTAATGTTTGAGGCTGTTAAAGAATCTTCAATCTTGGTCAATGACATCATCTCCTTACATAAAGCATTTGCTATGTTATAACAGATTATCCTTGCCTAATTATTTACGAAAAGGAAACAAATAAAAAACTCTCCAATTATTGGAGAGTTTTACAACTACTCTTCTTTTTTCGCTAAACAGTGGTCACATTCCATAAAATAACTTTCAGCCTGTTCCTCCATATGCTGACCACACTCTGAACATTCCTTCTTAGGTAAATTACGGAAAAACTCAACCGGACTCATTAACATGTAAAACTCCTCCTTTATTAGTACAGTTTATTAATAACCGACTTGTTATAGTACAGTATAAACAAAAAATAAGAAATTGTGTAGACTTTTTTTAAAAAAAACAGAAAATTTTATAAAAATAAGTCTTTTATCACAAGTTCTTTTTTTACGAAGAGAATAATTATTGTCTTGTTCAAGAAATTAAGGGTTAAAATAAGGTGAAATGGGTCTTGATTATTAATTAATACTTCCATATCTTAATTGTTTACATTACAATCATAGTAGAAATAAAATGTAGAATTTGGGGGGATGCTGGTTAATGAATGCGATGATTGGAACTTTTCATCCTTATTTTATTATTATTGCCATCGGATTAACCATAATGGCATCATATACAGCTTTAGATATGTTCACCTTAATCAGGTCGACTGACCAAAATAAAAGACTGCTTTTTCTTGGTGGAACATTTTCCATGGGAATTGGCATATGGATCATGAATTTTATTGGACATATTGCTGCTGATACAAATAGATTCGCTAGTTACCATATTCCACTTACTATTCTTTCTATTTTTATTGGAATTGCATTTACAGGAATGGCGTTCCTTTCGTTTTTTGGAAAATCAATTGGATACTACCATTTAATTGTTGGTAGCACATTTTTGACGTTTGCGGTGCTTTCAGTCCAGGTCATTAGTTTATATGCTATGAATGTAAGCATAAAATATAATTTTCCACTTTACTTGTTTACAGTCTTGTTAATATTTGGATTATTTTTATTTTCCTTTTGGATCCTTTACTCCACAAAAAGCTTTAACAAAAGTAATCAGGTTTGGTTAAAACCGTTAAGTGCAATCATTATGACTGCTTCCATTGCTCAAGGGCATTTTCTTCTAAAAAGAGCCACGATTACTACTAGTGAAGTGGTTAGAGGATCAAGTACGGACAGTCCTTTTTTTATTTATTTAGTATTATTTGTTGCGGTTCTAATCATTGGAGGACTCATCATTTCAAGTGCACTAATAAGTAAACAATTAGCTACAACAGATACTAATTTAAAGGATATTAAGGCAGCACTTGACGCTGCAGCCATTGTAGCTATAACTGATCCCTACGGAACTATTATTTATATTAATGATAAATTCGAAGAGATTTCTAAGTACAAAAAGGAAGAGATTCTTGGGAAAAATCACCGAATATTAAATTCAGGATACCATTCAAAGGAATTTTTCAAAAATTTATGGAAAACCATTCAATCAGGCCAAATTTGGCGGGGAGAAATTCGTAATAAAGCAAAGGATGGTTCTTTTTATTGGGTTGATACGACTATTGTTCCGTTCCTGAATTCAAAAGGGAAACCAGTTCAATATATAGCAATTAGATCTGATATCACCAATAGAAAAAAAGCAGAAGAGCATCTAAAAGAAACGATTAAAGAAATTAATGATATAAAATTTGCTTTGGATCAATCCTCTATTGTAGCCTTTACAGATGCAAAAGGAATCATTACAAGTGTCAATGATAAGTTCTGCGAAATATCTAAATACAGCCGTGAAGAAATTATAGGGAGGGACCATAATATCCTGAATTCTGGATACCATTCTAAAGACTTCTTCAAAAATCTTTGGAGAACTATTGGTGAAGGAAGAGTATGGAAGGGTGAAATCAGGAATAAAGCGAAAGATGGGACCTATTATTGGGTAGACACAACTATTGTTCCCTTTTTAAATGAACATGGGAAGCCCTATCAGTATCTTGCAATTCGAAATGATATTACTGAGCGAAAGAAAACGGAAGAGGTTTTACACCGACAGGATAAGCTTGCTGCAGTTGGTCAACTGGCTGCTGGAGTTGCACATGAAATTCGAAACCCTCTTACATCCATGAAAGGATATGCTGAATTCTTACAGTTAGATGAGAAAGATCCTGAACGGATGGAATTCCTGAATATTATTCTTGATGAAATTGAAAGGGTAAATACCATTGTTGAAGATTTCATGGTTTTAGCAAAACCAAAGGCAGTAGAATTAGAAGAAAAGAATGTTGTTCCTGTCATAAAAAATGTGGTTTCTCTACTTGAATTCGAAGCTAGAAAGAAAAATGTTCACTTGTCCTTTGACTGTAATCAAGAGATTATTCAAATTGAATGTGATGAAAACCGCTTAAAACAAGTATTCTTAAACTTTATTAAAAATGGAATTGAAGCCATGCCGAATGGTGGAGACCTGCATGTTAAGACCATCATTCATGAAAATAATGTGCAAATATCCATTCAAGATTCAGGGGTTGGAATTCCTAAAGAGAAATTAAAGAAGCTAGGGGAGCCATTTTTCACTACGAAAAAGAATGGTAACGGCTTAGGCTTAATGGTTAGTTTCAAGATTATTGAAAGCCATAATGGTAAGGTATTTGTTGAAAGTGAACCTAATAAAGGAACAACCTTTAATATTTTATTACCAGCAAAAACTGCTTAAAACGAGAGTACCCCTCTCGTTTTTTTACATTATAAGAAAGTATAAAATTCGACTTCTAGAATTGTCCAGCTCCAGCGCCTAGCCCCTCGGGTCAAATAACCTTCTGCAATAAAAGTCAAAGAGCGACTTTTATTGCAGAAGAACATTTGCCTGTCGGGGCTGAACAAGGCGCTTACGCTTTTCTTATTTCCCTTGATTCCGTCGAAAAAATGCCATAATTTTCGTAAAAAAGAAAGCTACAAATGTAATAAATAGATTAAGATAGTTATATAGGTAATAATGATTGTAAGGGAGGAAAGAACGTGGGGGAACCAAACTTTGTTAAAACAATATGCGGCTATTGTGGTACAGGTTGTGGCTTAGTCCTGGAAGTTCAGGACAATAAAATAATGAAAATACGAGGTGACAAGGAAGCACCTGTAAATAAGGGGCAAACATGTGTAAAAGGTGCATTTGCCTATGAATATGTGCATGCCAAGAATAGGTTAACGTCGCCACTGATCCGTAAAGCTGGTAAGCTGGTGGAAACAACATGGGAAGAAGCCTATCAATATATTGCGAAGAATCTAGATCAAATTAAAAATACTTGGGGCTCAAATGCTATTAGCATGTTTGCCTGTGCAAGAAGTACAAATGAATCCAATTTCATTACACAAAAGTTTATGAGGACAGTTATTAATAGTAACAATATAGATGGTTGTAACCGAACGTGACATGCTCCTAGCGTTGCCGGTCTGGCAACTGTTTTTGGAAGCGGTTTCCCAACGAATACACTTGAAGATTTTGAAAAGGCAGAAGTTTTACTTCTAATGGGTTCAAACACAACAGAAGCACATCCTATTATAGCCAATCGAATCAAGAAAGCAGCAAAGTCAGGATTAAAGATAATTGTCATAGATCCAAGGAAAATAGATATGGTAAAAGTGGCACATCGCCATTTACAAATTAATGTAGGTTCTGACATTGCTCTTATAAATGCCTTCATACGAGTCATTTTGGAAGAAAATCTATTTGATCCAACGTTTATTGAGCAGTTTACTGTTGACTTTGAAAAATTAAAAAAACAGGTGGATCCGTACACTCCTGAATATGCTGCTGCAATAACCGGTGTAAAAGCTGAGGATATTATAGCAACTGCTAGAGAATATGCTGCTTCGAATGGTTCCATGATTGCATATACATTGGGCATTACTGAACACCATTGTGGGGTAAATAATGTATTTGATATTGCGAATTTAGCCTTACTAACAGGTAATATTGGTAAACAAGGTGCAGGAATTATGCCACTAAGAGGGCAAAATAATGTCCAGGGTGCCGGTGACATGGGATGTTTACCGAACCAGTTGACTGGAGCATTGAGCCTGGCAAATGATGAATTCAGAGCACGTTTTGAGAAGGAATGGAATGTGGTCCTTAATCCACAGGCGGGTGACACACAAACACGTACCTTTGACCGTTTAGAGATGGGTGAGTTAAAGGCACTCTATGTCATTGGAGAAAATCCAATCCTAGCCGATGTCCATATGAACCATACAAAAGAAATATTTAAAAAGCTTGATTTATTAATTGTGCAAGATATTTTCTTAACAGAAACAGCTAAATTAGCTGATGTTGTTTTACCTGCCCGATCCTGGGGAGAAGTAGAAGGGACATATACAAATACAGATAGAAGAATTCAACGCGTTCGAAAAGCTGTTGATGCACACCCTAATACAAAAGAAGACTGGGAAATCCTTTGTGAACTGTCTACCCTGATGGGCTATTCAATGCATTATGAAAATAGTGAGGAAATTTGGAATGAAGTAAGAAGGTTAGCTTGGGAAATGTACGGTGGAATTTCTTATGAGAGACTGGAAAATGAGTATAGTCTTCATTATCCTTGCCCTGATGAAGTCCATCCAGGCACATTTGTTATGCATGAGAGGTTCCATCAACAAGACACTGTGGTGAAAAAAGCGCCATTCGTGCCTGTTGACTATACAAAGCCTTTAGAGCTGCCAGATAATGAATATCCTTTTACGCTAACGACTGGACGGCGCTATGAGTCATATAATACCCACACTCAAACACGCTACTATGCTACTGGAGTAAAAGTCAAGCAAACAGAAGAGACAGTCGATATACATCCAGAAGATGCAACTAAACTAGGAATTTCGGATGGGGAGATCGTTCAGGTTCGATCTCGAAGAGGTGAACTTAAGGTTAAGGCGAAGGTAACCGATCAAGTGGTTCCTGGACTTGTTTTTATGAGTTTCCACTGGAGTGAAACACCTACGAATGTCTTAACATTAAATGAGTATGATCCAATATCCGGGACAGCGGAATATAAAGCATGTGCTGTTGCAATCTCGAGAATTTAAAAGAGAATATTTTTGTAAAATAGTGCAGGGTTAAACCTGCACTATTATTTTTTATCTATTATGTACAAAAATTCCCACTGTAGGAAATGATTTCATTAAACTTCTATGATACAGCTGTTCGGAAATGTTATTGTAATATAACTGCCATTCTTGTAAACGAATTAACATGCCCTTGTTCTTTGTATCAAAAAATTTCATGTTAAGATGATTAAAGTTAGCTGCGAAAGAACATGGGAGGTAAAAAAATGATAAATAAAATTAGAACTTTCATTGCAGTTGTTGCACTCTCAGGAACTGTAGGTGCTAATGTACAAGCGGCAGAGTTAACTGTACAAAATGGAGATACCTTATGGGATCTTTCTCGTGTACATAATACATCTGTCGAAAACATTCAAAAGTGGAATCACCTTTCCACTGACCTTATTCATCCTGGGGATGTATTAACGATTGCAACTGAAAAGCAATACACAGTGGTGAAGGATGATACACTTTGGGATATTGCAAAGGAATATCAAGTATCGGTTGCAATGATTAAAGAATGGAATAAATTAAATACTGATCTGATTCATCCAGGGTTACAATTAGTGATCTATGATGAAATAAATAACTTTTCTTCTGGGAAGATGGTTGAACCAGCAAAAGCTCCAGTAGTCTCAAAAGCTCCGGAAGTTTCTACTAAGGAATCAAATACGCCAAAGAGCGAGGAGACAAAAGTGGAGACCGCTTCAACAAGTGTTGCTAGTAAACCTGTAGTTCCAGTAACAACAAAAGCAGAGGAAACTTCAAAGGAAATCACCGTTAAGGCTACTGCATATACAGCATCGTGTGAAGGGTGCAGCGGAACTACTGCAACAGGACTTGATTTAAATGCTAACCCAGGTGCCAAGGTAATTGCAGTTGACCCCTCTGTCATTCCACTAGGAAGTAAAGTTCTGGTTGAGGGATACGGTGAAGCAATCGCATCAGATACAGGTGGAGCAATCAAAGGGAACCGAATTGACGTTTTTATCCCTTCAGAAGAAAAAGCACTTGAATGGGGTAGGAAGGAAATAAAAGTTAAAATATTAGATTAAAACAAAAAACTGCCGAATTTGGCAGTTTTTTTGTGATAAAAAAACAAGCCGGATTAGCCGGCTTGTTTTACAAGTGTTTTGGCTGTGATTGTTTTTCTTTGGTAGAAGAACCAGTTCAAACCAAATGCGACAACATAGAATCCAATAAAGAAATAGAACGCAGTAACAGGTGTTCCAGTTGCCTTAACAGACCATCCAAATAACTTAGGAATAAAGAATGAACCATATGCTGCAAATGCTGCAGAAAAACCGATTACAGGTGCTGCCTCTTTTGGAATAAAGATGGTTGGAATCATTTGAAACGTTGAGCCTGAGCCGATTCCAGTTGCAAGGAAAAGAACTAGGAAAGCAATTAAGAATCCAGCAAATTGTTTGTCATTTAAGAAGTAAATAACACCTGCTGCACCAATTCCCATTATAACTAAGACATAAGCCGTTACTTTCGCGCCGCCAATTTTGTCAGCTATCCAGCCGCCCACAGGTCGTGCTGCAGCTGCCACTAATGCCCCAAGGAAGGCAAGTGAAATGTGTTCAGGAAATTGAGATTTTAATAAAAGTGGGAATGCAGCTGAGTAACCAATAAATGAACCAAAGGTAGCTACATAAAGTGCTGTCATAATCCAAGTGTGTTTCCGTTTTACAACCACAAATTGATCAGCAACGGATTGCTTTGCTCCTGGAACGTTATCCATTTTAAAGATTGCTAAAAGTGTCATAATGACAATGGGAATGACCCAGATAAACGCCGCGTTTTGTAACCATACTTCTTGACCATTTGCTAAAACTTGTTTATCGCCAACCAGTGCAAAAGTTCCTGATGTAATAATTAATGGTGTGACAAACTGTACGACAGATACACCCATATTTCCTAAGCCGCCATTAATTCCAAGAGCTGTTCCTTTTTCCTTTTTTGGAAAGAAGAAACTTATGTTTGCTGAAGATGATGAAAAACTTCCTCCACCTAGACCACAAAGGGCTGCAAGGAGAAGCATGATTGAAAATGGTGTATCAGGATTTTGGACTGCAAAACCTATTCCGATTGCTGGTATGGCTAAGATTGCTGTTGAAATCACTGTCCAATTTTTACCACCAAAAGACCCAACTGCAAATGTATATACAAAGCGGAGTGTCGCACCAACAAGGCCTGGTATAGCAGCAAGTGTGAATAATTGTTCTTCTGTAAAATGGAAGCCAATATCGTTAAGTCTGACGGCTACAACTGACCATATTTGCCATACAATAAATGCAAGCATCAAAGACGGGACGGAGATCCATAAATTTCTTTTAGCGTGTTTTCTTCCTTCTTCATTCCAGAACTTTTCATCTTCTGGATTCCAATAATTAATTCGAGCCATGATTTTTTCCTCCTATATGTGCAATCTAATTCATTCACAAATATCATGTTGTTCCTTGTGTTATTACTATAAGACACATGGTAACATGATTTTTGTGACGTTCGTCACAAAAATAGTGAAGGAACTGTGAACTCAGCTCGTTTGACAAAAAGTTGTTAAAATTTATCACCCAAAACAAAAGAGACCTTCATCTATGAAGATCTCTCTGCTTATCACATATAGTTACGTTACGATTCTTTTTCTTCATTGAACATTCCAACGTAATTTTTTGTATCCCCTACATCATCTTTAATTGCAGTAATAGTTAACCATTCTTTATAAATCTCATTATTTTTGCGTTTATTCCAAATATACCCTTCCCAAAATCCTTCTGTTTTTAAACGATTCCACATTTGCTTATAAAATTCATTGTCATGTTCGCCAGATTGAAGGACACTAGGTGTTTTCCCAACCACTTCGTCCTCACTAAAACCTGTAATTCTTGTAAAAGCCGGATTTACGCTCTGAATTATTCCATTTAAATCTGTAACGCAAATACCGTCAACAGCATGGTTTACGATTTTTGCAGAAATATCTAGTTTATCCTGATAGTATAGCCAAACAACAATGACTAAACTTGCAAGTGAAAACTCGGAAAGGGACATAAATCCAATTGCGTAATGACCAGTCCAATCAAATAGAATAGTCAGAATGATTGGAGGGAAGAAACCACCTAATCCTCCCATTGCTGCAACAATTCCATTTACTATGCCAGCCTGCTTTGAAAAATAAAATGGTACAAGCTTAAAAATCGCACCATTACCAATGCCGGCGAAAAAAGCAACTAACAAACACCCAAAGGAATAAATAGGTAAGGATGGGGTAAATGAGAGTAGAAAGCCTGCAAAAGTTAAACTGAAAAAAACCGCCATTAGGATTAGAAAAGGATTAATTTTATCTCCTAGCCATCCGCCTACTGGTCTAAAAAATGTTGCAAGTGCTATAAAACCAGCTGTACGTAAACCAGCATCAACTTTATCTAGTTCAAAATGATTAACTAAGAAGGACGGTAAGTAGATAGTGAACGCCACGAAAGAACCAAACGTAATAAAATAAAATAAACTTAAAAACCAAAGTTTAGGATTTTTATATACTTCTTTCACTTGTTCAGATAAAGAATTGTTTACTTTCTTTTCTTTCCTATCTCCAAATAAGAAATTGACAATTGTAAAGATTAACATGATAACTAAAAAAATCTTTACGGTATTTCTCCATCCATACATGTTGGCTAGTACTGGTGCTGAAAAGGAGGTAATAGCTGTGCCAATGTTTCCTGCTCCATAAATTCCATTTATGAAACCATGCTTAGCTTTTTCATAATATTTAGGAAGAGAAGTAACACCAATGGAAAAAACTGCTCCACCGATCCCAAGCATAAAACCACCAAGTATTAACATGAATAATGAATTTGCGTAACTAATAATTGCAATAGGAATCAGTAAAACGATAAAGCTAATTGTGAATAGTATGCGTGCTCCATAGCGATTAGTCCAATAACCTATTGGAACCCTAAGGAGTGACCCGAGTATAACCGGTACCGCTGTTGCCCAAGCGATTTCTGTGGATGAGAGCGGTATATCTGCCTTTATATAAGGCATAAGCGAAGATATGAGCACCCAAACCATAAATCCTGCGACAAGACTTCCCGTTTGAATAAAAAGTTGTTTTGTTCCTTGATTCATATTTATCCCCCTTAACTCCCATGTGTATTATTATTGCCAAAACATCCTGTCTTACTTATATACTCTTCAGTTATGGAAAAATTTTCTTCAGTATTATAGAACACTTTTTAAAATAATACAGTGAGGTATGACACATAATGTGCATTTGATAAATAAAATTTATTTTATCATTTTTTGTGTATCTGTGAACAAAGAGCTAAATATTTGGCTCTGTTACACTTGCCTGTTGATTTCCGCTCCAGGCACTTCGCTTTCCGTGGGTGTTTCGGCGAGCCTCCTCGGCGCTTGCGCCTGCGGGGTCTCCCCTGAACCATACTCCCACAGGAGTCTTCGTGCCTTCCGCTCCAATCAACAGGAGATAAAAATCAACAATCTTCTTTAACACAGCTAAATATTTTATTCTTCCAATGGTAAAAGTAGTATAAATAACCCATCTTCTTAATGTTCTTAGGTTGGGTTCAAGGAGGGACTTGAAAATGGCTAATCAATACGCGGTTATTGGTCTAGGTAGATTTGGTATAAGTATTGCTCAAAAGTTATTCGAATCTGGACAAGAAGTGTTAGGTGTGGATGTAAATGAGGAACGAGTGGAAGATTCGCATTCTTTTGTTACGCATGCTGTTATTGCGGATTCAACAGATGCAGAAGCATTAAAATCTATCGGTATACGAAATTTTGATACCGTCGTTGTGGCTATAGGAAACGATATACAAGCAAGCATTCTCACTGTTTTACTTTTAAAGGAACTGGGAGTAAAAAGGGTAATTGCTAAAGCCTTAAATAAGCTTCATGGACAGGTTTTAGATAAGGTAGGGGCCGATTGGGTTGTATTTCCTGAGAGGGATATGGGTATGCGAGTTGCCCACCAGTTACTTTCACCCAAAGTGCTAAATTTCATTGAAATTTCAAAAAACTATAGTGTGGAAGAAGTGAAAATACCTGAATACATGATTGAAAAAACATTAAGAGAGCTAGACTTAAGGGCTAGGTTTAATTTAAGTGTAATAGCTATCAGGCATGAAGATGAGATTAATATATCACCATCACCAGATAAGATCATAAATCATGGTGATGTATTAGTAGTGATAGGAGAAAACCGTGACTTAGAAAAATTTGCAAATCTAGAATGATCTTTTTTTTTAAAACATTGATAAACAATAAAATTATCCCTGGAGTGTAACTTTTAATGGCCAAATTTCGCCTTATCCAATGAAAGGGGGCGAATTTTTTGCCAGGTCAATTTGAGGAGCTCTATGAAAAATATCATCAGGACCTTTTTTCTTTTCTATATTATTTAGTTAATAGCCGTGAGCAAGCTGAAGACCTCATACAGGAAGTATATATACGAATATTTAAATCATATGGGACTTTCCAAGGCAAGAGCAGTGAAAAAACTTGGCTATTCTCTATTGCCCGGCATGTTGCCATTGATTCCTTTCGCAAGAATTTAGGCTGGAAAAAAAGAATTATTAGTACGTTTGATTGGGATAAAAATGAATTTAAAGATTTATCACCATTACCTGAAGAAATTTCCCTTCAAAATGAACAAATCCATATCCTTTATTCTTGTTTAGATAAATGTTCTATTGATTATCGATTGGTATTAATTTTAAGATATATTCATTCAATGTCCATTAGTGAAACTGCTGTAGCACTCGAATGGTCAGAGAGCAAAGTGAAGACCACTCAACATCGTGCATTAAAAAAGATAAAAAAACTAATGGAGGAAGTAACGATAGAGGAAAAAGAATTACGTGACAAACATATATATATTTCCTAAAAAAGCATTCACATGATTGCTTTTTTATTTTTTTGTAGCTTTCAAACAGCCCAATGAGAATTTTATGGTAATGTAAATATTAATATATACTTTTTAAAATAGATTTGGGAGGGAATGACGTGGACTTTCGAGCGGTTGAGACAATGGAAAAGCGATTGGAGCTCATGAGAAATCTTTCGAAAAAGTTTCTAACAAGGGCGCATCAGGTGGATGTAGAAGGAAGTTTTCCATATGAAAACATTCAGGAATTAAAAGATGTGGGCTACACAACTCTAACAATTCCAACTAAATATGAAGGAAAGGAAATATCTCTTTATGAATTTATTCGCTTACAGGAAATAATAGCAGAGGGTGACGGTGCCACAGCACTTTCCATTGGATGGCACATGGGGATTATATTTAATCTACATGAAAAGAACTCATGGAACGAGAGCATGTTTAAATATCTTTGTGAACGTGTAAAAAGTGGTGCTTTAATAAATAGCGCTGCAACTGAACCAAATACAGGGAGTCCGACTCGAGGTGGTAAACCAGAAACTAGGGCAGAAAAAAGAGATCAAAACTGGGTCATTAATGGAAGAAAAACTTTTACCACCATGTCGCCTGTTCTTGATTATTTTATAGTTTCTGCTACCATAAATGATTCCGATAACATAGGAAATTTTCTAATCCCCCGAGGTACAAAAGGAGTAAGTATTGATGAAACGTGGGACAGTATATCCCTTAGGGGAACAGGAAGTCATGATTTAATTCTTGAAGATGTAATTGTACCAAAAGAGTTTCTTGTGGAAAGATTGGTTATTGAAGGGAAGAGGGCAAACGGGTGGCTGCTCCATATCCCTGCCTGTTACCTTGGCATCGCCAAAGCAGCCAAGCGTTATGCGATTGAATTTGCAAAAAATTATACTCCAAATAGTATCACTGGAGCAATTATAGAATTACCAAACATACAACAAAAAATAGGTGAAATAGAATTAAAGTTGATGCAAGCAGAATATTTTCTATATGGAGTAGCTAAACAATGGGACCTTTCAAATGAAGAGGAAAGGAGCAAGTTAGGTCCAGCATTAGGAGCTGCCAAATTAACTGTTACTAATACAGCTATTTCAGTGGTTGATTTAGCTATGAGAATAGTCGGTGCAAGAAGCTTGTCAATCAGTAATCCGTTACAAAGGTATTACCGTGATGTTAGAGCAGGACTTCATAATCCGCCTATGGACGATGCAACAATTCAATTACTTGCAAAATACAGTACTGTCGATTAGTAATAAAACCAGCCGTTCTTCCAGCGGCTGGTTATTATACAAGTCTAGGATACATATTCAATGGCACTAACTTTTTTCTTGTTTTCTTCAAATAGTCTATATAAATCCTTCATCGGTAGTGGCGCAGAGAATAAATATCCTTGTGCATAACCACAATCGAAGGATTTTAATAACTCTAATTGTTCTTCTGTCTCAACACCCTCTGCGATTACATTAAAACCGAAGCTTTTTGCAAGAGAGATGACACTTTCCACTAATGCCCTGTCTTTTGTGTTATTTAACATATTTTGTACAAAGGAACGGTCAATCTTTAATGTATTAACAGGAAGATATTTTAAATAACTGATAGAAGAATATCCCGTACCAAAATCATCAATGGAAATACTAATACCCATTTCTTTTAATGAATTAAGTTTAGTAATTACCGTGTCCATATTATCCATAGAAACACTTTCAGTTATCTCAAGTTCAAGCTGGAAAGGGGGAAGTTTTGTTTCTGATAGTACATGCTGAACAATTTCTACAAAGTTTTCTTCTTGAAATTGTTTGGAAGAGATATTTACAGCAATTTGAATAGGTTCCCGGCATATTTTAGAAAAGGTTTTTGCTTTTATACATGCTTCTTTTAACACCCATTCACCAAGCTGACTAATCATACCTATTTCTTCAGCGAGAGAGATGAATTCTGAGGGTGGAATCATACCTAAATCGGCATTGTTCCATCGAATGAGTGCTTCAAATCCAAAGATCCTTCCATCTTTAATATCGACTAAGGGTTGATAGTTTAATGTGAATTCGTTTTGTTTTAATGCCTTCCTAAGTTGCGTTTCGATTTTAACCATATCATGGATTTCTTGTTGCATGTCACTGTTATACCATTGATAGCCATTTCCGCCATTTTCTTTAGCTGTATACATAGCGATGTCTGCCTGTTGAATTAAATCATCCCATACAGACCCATTAGTTGGATATATACTTATCCCAATACTTGAAGAAATAAAATATTCCTGCCTTCCAATTTTAAAAGGCAATTGTATGGACTGATGGATGGAGGAGACAATAGATTCAATTTCTTTTTTTGTGGTGGAACCCGTTAAAAATAAAATGAATTCGTCTCCACCTTGTCGTGCAAGACAATCCTCTTCCTTTATTGTGAGTTGAATCCTCTTTGAAACGTCCTTTAATAATTGATCTCCTACAGCGTGCCCTAAACTATCATTTATTAACTTAAACCTGTCCAAGTCGACGAAAAGGACAGCAACTAATGAATTTGTCTTAGATGCCTTCTCTAAGGCAGTTTTTAAATTCATCTCAAAATGCCATCGATTGGGTAATCCCGTTAAATAATCGTGATAGGCCATATACTCCATCTTAGCTATTACTTTTTGTAAGGAGTGTTGCTCGGATTTTAATTTATCAACTAACCTCCCAATGGTAATCGCTACCGTGATATTTACAAGGGTAAGTATGGTTAAACTCCAAACCTCCTTCATTGAATAAACATTATGTTTGTAAACGATTTCAATAAACTCGTTTATACCATGAATCAAGGTTCCAAATAATGCAGCATGTAATCCGCCTTTTAAGCCGTAAAAGAAGGCTAGCCATACAGAAGGGAAAATATAGATAAGCCAAATAAGTTCCTCAGATTGATTGGTTTGATCTAAGAAAAGGGGAATTAGGTAAATGAGGATAATGGTAAACCATCGCTTATTAATTGTCATATTCCGACATACACTCCCATAAACTTCCTTTTGAATTATATTTTAATAATAGAACTAGTTCATTTCATATGACAATATGTATACGAAAAAGTTCATAAATCTTTAATAAGATACAGAAAGAACAAGAGGCGGAAGCGCCTCGTTCAGTTATCCAAACTAGGACCTTTTCATATTTTTTTCTAAACAATGAAAAATGCCACCCGGTTGAAACCAGGTGGCATTAACTTCTATTCTTCTACTAACTCTCCAATTTCAACAGTCGACCTTTCTTCAAGTGGTCCTCTTAAGTGAACCGTAGCGGTTCTCCCATCTTCATTTAATTGATCAATCCAGACTGAGGCACCATTATATTTAACATCAATATCTTTAGTGGATGATAATATTTGTTTTACGCGATTAACATTCATTGAATTCACTCCTATATTTAGTCATTTAATATAAAAAATTAGATTTTTTAGGTGTTTTTAACAGCTTTCTTCTATTATATAAAGTGGACTGTAATAGACTCTCGTTTTAAGGAATTATTAATGATAAAAAGGATAATCAATTTGAATTCCATTTATTGTTCCAGGTTCATCCACATCCTCTAAACTGGACAAATAATTCTCAAATTCCACTTTCAGTGCCTTTGGAGCCCCCGGTTTTAAATGCCAATTTCCCGGTTCATCCACAAAATAAGGACTTTTTGTAAATTCAGGCCTAATTCTAGGCATGTTTCAATCCCCCTAAAAAGATAAGTCTAAATTCATATTGCTTACACAACCGTTTGAGGTTTATTATATGTAGAAATGATTCCTCTTAAACGTACAAATGAAGAATCTGTTTTAAGGAAACGAAAAAATTGTGAAACCTTTAACAGTTTCTTTCGTCATATATAGATGATAAATGAAAAAGAGTCATGTCCAACATGAGTCTAACATAAAGATAAAAGGGAAAATCAAATAAAGGGTATACTCCAAGGATGTAAGATTGAAAATGTCGAAATCGAAAAAAATGGCGTAAATTATGCGTTAATAAATACATAAAATGGCATAATTTATGTTTTTATTTTTATAGAAAGTATGATATAGTAATTGAGGTTCGTTTACCGGAGCATGATTGGTAAGTGAGAGGAGAGTAGAGAATATGAATAAAATAAAACTGCCTATAAAATTAAAAAATAGCCATATTACATTTTTTGCTATTGCTGTAGTGTTATTTTGGATTAAAACATATGCAGCTTATCAAATTGAATTTAACCTAGGAATTGATAATAGCCTACAGAAATTTTTATTACTAATAAACCCACTTAGTTCGGCGCTTTTCTTCTTTGGAATTGCACTTTTATTTAAGAAAAGGACAAAGCTTGTCATGATTATCACAAACTTCCTTTTGTCCTTCTTATTATATGCAAATATTGCATATTACCGTTTTTTTAATGACTTCATAACAGTACCTGTTTTAATGCAAACTAAAACAAATGCTGGACAGCTTGGCGATAGTGCACTATCTTTAATGTCCCCATTTGATGTATTTTATTTTACGGATATGTTTATCTTAATTGCTCTTGCGTTAACAGTTTTCAAAAAAGTTACAGTTTCAAATAGAAAGTCATTTAAGATTGTTCTTTTATTTTCAATCACTACCTTCTTATTTAACCTTGGATTAGCTGAAAAGGATCGTCCGCAGCTACTTACGAGATCATTTGACCGCAACTATTTGGTTAAATATTTAGGTGCATATAACTTTACCATATATGACGTGATTCAAAACATTAAGTCCTCATCACAGCGTGCATTAGCAGACAGTAGTGATATTACTGAGGTGGAGAACTACAGAAAAGCAAATTATGCAGCTCCAAATCCAGCTTATTTTGGTAAGGCAAAAGGAATGAACGTTATATATATTTCAATGGAGTCATTCCAAAGCTTTATGATTGATTACAAAATGCCTGATGGTCAAGAAGTTACACCGTTCTTGAACTCTTTAGCGCATGATAACAATACTTTTTATTTTGAAAATTTCTTCCATCAAACAGGTCAGGGTAAAACATCAGATGCTGAATTCTTGATGGAAAACTCTTTATATCCAATGGCTCAGGGGGCAGTGTTTGTTAATAAAGCTCAAAATACTTTCCAAGCCGCTCCGGCTATTTTAAAAGGATATGGTTATAATTCAGCCGTATTCCACGGTAATTATAAAACTTTCTGGAATCGAAATGTCATGTATAAAGCGTTGGGATATGATCAATTCTACGATGCAGAGTACTATAGCATGTCTGATGAAAATACCAAGAATTATGGTATGAAGGATAAGCCTTTCTTTAAGGAATCGATGCCGATTCTTGAAAATATGAAACAGCCGTTTTACACAAAGTTTATCTCATTATCAAACCATTTCCCATTTGAAATGGATCCAGAAGATACTGATTTCCCTGCAGGAGATTACGGAGATACAGTTGTTAATCAATATTTCCAATCTGCGCATTATATGGACCAATCCTTTGAGCAGTTCTTTAATGATTTAAAGGCATCTGGTCTATATGAAAATACCGTAATCGTTATGTATGGAGATCACTATGGTATTTCTGAAAACCACAATGATGCGATGGCAAAAGTACTGGGAGTCGACGAAATTACTCCAGCAATAAATGCGAAATTACAGCGTGTACCATTGTTTATTCATGTTCCAGGTGTTAAAGGTGGCGTTCAAAAGCAAATTGGTGGTGAAGTAGACGTTCGTCCAACTCTTCTTCATTTACTAGGTATAGATACCAAGGATTACATGGAGTTTGGTTCTGATTTATTATCGAAAGAACACCGCAATTGGGCTACATTTAGAAATGGTGACTTTGTTTCATCAGATGCTATTCAAATCAATGAAAAGTGTTATTCATTTGAAACAGGTGACCTGTTAGATAAAAATGATGCTTGTAAGGCCATTGGTGAAAAAGTGAATACAGAACTTCAAATGTCCGATGAAATTGTTTATAAAGACCTTTTACGTTTCTATAAACCACAAGGCTACACACCAATCAATCCTAATGACTACGAATATTTAGGGCCAAAAGGAAATAAAACGGTAAAAACATCTGAAAACAATTAGCCTAAGAGAGAAGAAAATTTTTCTTCTCTCTTTTTTTATATAATTAACAAGGAATTGTTGATTCTCATATACTAAATAAAATATACTATATTACAAAAGTAAGGAGGGAACGTATGAGAGACGTCACCTTATTAAATATATTTAACCATCATATCGCCCAAAAATATTTGAATCGTTCTGGGCTTGCCCATGCAATTGCTGTTGCCTATCATGCTTTCCATTTAGCAAAGGAGCATCAACAGGATGTGGATATTGCTGTAAAAGCAGGACTACTCCATGATATGGGACATTACACTTGGTATAAAAATGGAAAATGGGATTATGATTTGTATAAACAAAATGATATTCATGCCATTAAGGGGGCAGAAAGAGCTCATAAGCTTTTGATTCGGCTTGGTGAAAACCCGATTAAAGCGAAAACCGTTGCACTTTCCATACTATTCCATACCGACTCCTTTTTGCCTTCAAACGATATTGTGCGAACCCCACTTCAGCAGATTGTAAAATGGGCAGACGAAAAGGATGAAGAAGAAGGAGGTCTCCATCATTATCGAACAATTGATTACGAACGAGCAAAACAAAGTATTCTTCGTTTAGATCAAATGATTGATAAGGAATACGATTAAAAAAGGTCTGTGCTTAAATTGTCCAAGCACAGACCTTTGTTCATTGTTTTAACCTTTGCGTGAAAATCCTTCTTCTTTCAAAAATTCAACCGCTTCCTCATAGGTATCGAAGCTATTATCAAGATTCAACCCAAAGTAAATATTCCAGGCATCATTTTCATTTATCACTATTAACTGATTGTTTTCACTATCTACCCAGCGTTCCTCGTCTTTCGAATCTCCTATGATTGCTTCCTCAAATTCAATTTTTTCATTGGGTGATAACCTTTGTATAGAATCCTTTAAAATCTCGCGCAGTTGATCACTTGTAAAATCACGAATATTGACCAAACCTTTTTCATCTGTATCATATTGATCTAAATGTCCTGCATATATGAAGCCATTCCCATTTGGATGTAAATGATAAACAATATTCTTCTTATCAGAAATACTATTTGGGTACTGAAAATTGATTCTTCCTAAAGAAACGTTCTTTCTTTCTAATTCAGGGAAAGATTCGATAATAGCTAATTTTTCATTAAATGTAAGCATGCAATTCCTCCATTAGTTAATTCACATATTTTTAATCATACAGATTTATTGGCTAAAGGTAAAACTTTTTTAATATTTGACGGTACATTTTATTTTTAGAGAATATATTGGAAAATATTCAAAAAGTAGTGTAATATTACACTAAAGGAAAAATTAGGGATTCCTATATACTGATGTTTTTTATAGGAGGTTGAAATGGGGGGAATCAATTGGAGCCTATTAAAAGAGATGAAAAAAGAAAAATATTTAGACAAGAGCTATTCACTTTAAAAGATGAGGGTTATTTATCAGATGATATTGTGGGAACTGTGGCGAAAGCCCATCATCAATATCATATGGATTTAATAGAATCAGAGGCTAGTCAGCAAGTATCAGAAATAAGTACACCTATTCAACAAAAGGTATCAGCCAAACCACCAAAAGTGAAAAAGTCACTGACACCAGAAGAGATTCGTGAAAGAAATATTACCTGGTCATTAAATATGGGTGTGATTTTCCTGTTAATAGGAGGCTTGTTTGTCGCAACGAGTAATTGGGAGTCAATGACAAGCCTTATGAAGAGTGGGTCGATCGCTATTGTTGCACTAGTTTTTTATGGGATTGCTTTCTTAGCGAAACGAATCTTACATATAGATAAAACGGCCTTTGCCTTTATAGTCTTAGGTAGCTTGTTCTTACCAATCTTTATTCTGTCTCTGGGATGGTTTGGCCTTTTAGGGTCCTATTTATCCATTTATGGAGAAGGACGCTACCTTCTCGGAATGCTCGGAAGTTTTTTGCCTATTATTATGTACCTACTCTTCGCGAAGAAACTAGGCTCAAGATTGTTTGTGTGGTTCACATATGTATCATTTTCTGCTGGGATGGCATTTTTATTAGCAGGTGTCAAGTTAGAAATTGATTTTTTCTATTTTGGTATGATGATTTTTAATGCTGTTCTTATACTTGTATATCACCGGATAAAGAACACGGAATCCTTAAAATTATTTACAAAAGAATTTGTTCCATATGTACAGGTGAATCTTGTTCTTTGCACACTTTTTATGCTTTTTATCTTTAATAATGAAGTTATTTATAGCTTCAATCTATTCCTGACAGCAATCATATATTTATCAATGATGTATATCAGTGGAAAAAAGGAATATCATTTTATTTTCAGTGTATTAATTGTTTATGGGGCATATCAGTTAATTGAACATAGCTTCCTTGACTATTTCGGAGAAATTTTCTACGCTTTGATTGGTTTTGGTATAATGTTTGTTCCAAAAACTCTTGATGGGAAATTTAAGTTAGAAAAGGTCTTTCATTATACAAGTGCAGTGATATCAGGGTTTGCCTTTATTTATATTACTTTAGAAGGGATTCTACTTAGAGCTGGAGAACCTTCTATTGTACTTATGCTCGCGTATTTTATTATTGCAATCAATTTTGCGTATCTTTCTTATAATAACCCAAAATGGTTATTTCCTTATTTAAGTTCAGTTTTTGTTGCAACGGGTATTTACGAGGCTATTTCATATTGCGCTCAATCATTGTACTCGATCAACTTTTCGATAGCTCTTTCACTTACAGGATTTATTTTATTGACTGTATTTGGGCTTGCACCATTATACAAGTACTTAACAATCATCCAAATTGCCTCTAGAGATATTGGGTTAGCCATTATGGGGGTTGCCATGTTGGCCGCAGTCGCTTTCTTTTTCTGGTGGGAATTAGGGGTTATTCTCCTCCTGCTAATGGTAGCCGTCTATCTCCTATATAAAAAGGAAAAAAGAATAGTATTAAAGGGACTATTTGTATGGATATTACCATCCTCACTAGGTTTGTCAGTTGTCGCTTTTGGTGAAGAGTTATGTTCTACATCTACTGTTTATTATGAAGATTATGGTTATGCAGTTAATTTTGCAGCTAGTGCCTTTCTTGTCTTAGGGTCCAGATTTGTGTGGAATAGAATAGGTGAAATGGAAATAAACATAAAATCTCTTTACGTTGCACCAGTCCTTTATACCATCGCCATTTTTCATGCATTTATGAATCCTATTAATGAATTATGGGTGCAGCCTCTAGTATTAGTAGCGGGAATTGGAATGTATGGCTATCTATATAAAAAGGTTCAAACAAACTGTATTCCATATACAATCAGTGTGACAACATTACTAGCTTATTTTTCAATTATTCAAGCCATAAATGCAACTATTCCATTTGCTAGAGTTGTCGATTCTTTAATTCCCACAATCAGTTCTGTCCTCTTGTTGTTCATTGCCTTTCTTTACAGAATAAAGGACCGGAACTTAGCAAGTGCGTTTGCTTGGAATGGGCATATTTTGTTACCATTAGCCCTCGCTTTTACTTTGATTGCATACCAATCTGATGCCAGTTTCAGTTTCATGGTGGCTACCTTGGTATACGCACTAAGTACCAGAGTTGCTTCGAAGGAATGGGTTATCAAAGTATCTCTTTATGGGTGTTTCCTATCCTTCTTTGTTGTTGTATCAACAGGATTAAACACCTTTCTAAATCACTATAATGGGTTGTATGAATTCCCTATTACCAGCGGAATCATCTTCATGTTCATACTTCTCACCAATGAACTACATAAAAGGCGTACTATGTATTTTTTCGTCCCGTTCTCCATTATTGGAGTTACAGGTATGCTTTCGACCTACCCATTTGGCTTGGTTCCTTTTCTAGTAACGTGTGTCTATGTAATCTTACTCGTGTTTTATTTACACAAGAATCAGTGGGATATTTTAGGCATAATACCACTATTTTTAGCTTTTGTAGCAACAGTGGAATTTGTTTTCCTTACTGAAATGGATGAATGGGTTAAATTGCTTCTAGTAGGCGTATTAGGAATAATCATGACTTTAAGTGGTCATATGATCTATAAAAAACTATTTGAAAATGGTAAAAAAATGCACGAAATAAAGTTAGATGGGTATACATTCGTTTCGTTTTTATATTTTGGGTGTATGTACTTTTTGGAGAATCAATATTTTTGGAGTGATGCTTTACCTGGATTTCTAATTGCTCTAACACTATGGATGCAAAGGAGAAGAGTCCCCGCAGCTGTTTCCTATGTGATGTCAATTCTTGGGGGCACTTATTTACTTCAACCATATTATGCAATAATAAACGAATTAAATATTCCGCCTTTATGGGATCGAGAGGTACGTGTACTTCCTTTTATTGTTTTGGTTATATTTATCCGAAAAACTTTAAAAGGACGCTATTCAGAGATGTCGAAAATATTACAATGGGCAGTATTAATTATTGTGTCAATGTTATTAATACAGGATGGATTAGCGAGCAATACAATTTATGACGCCATCATTATTGGTTCCCTTTCCTTACTATCGATGATCGCTGGGATGTTCCTACAAATAAAATCTTATTTCTTTGTGGGAGCAGGGGTCCTGCTTTTAAATTTATTTCTCCAAACAAGACCGTACTGGGGCAATATGCCATGGTGGTTCTATTTACTAATCACCGGGCTAATTTTAATAACGATAGCAAGCTTTAATGAATGGCATAAACAAAAAGTTCAAAAAGGAGAATCAACCTTTATTACCTTCTTGAAGCAAAGGGTAATTAATAAGATTAAGCAATGGGATTAAGTAAGTTGATTAAAATAAAAAAGTTTGATATAATGAAATTAATTAAATAACTGTTGTACTTGGAGGAGTCTGTCACCAAGGGATATTTATGTCCTTTGGTTTGACAGACTTTTTTGTGTTTTTAAGGAAAGAGTCTGTTTGTAACTAAACAGACTCTTTTTAATTTTCTAAAAAGGAAAGGTGATTTTATGGAATTAATTTTCGAATTAGCAATTATTCTACTTGCCTCTAAATTAGCAGGGGACATAAGTGTAAAATTAGGTCAGCCATCCGTTTTAGGAAAGCTGTTGATCGGAATCCTTTTAGGTCCAGCTGTGCTAGGACTTGTCTCAGAAACAAAAACGTTAGAAGAAATAAGTCAAATCGGTGTCATTTTATTAATGTTTATAGCTGGACTGGAGACAGATGTTAATGAGTTTAAACGATCTGGGAAAGCTTCGGCATTAGTAGGTGTAAGTGGGATAGTTGTACCCTTGTTTGTAGGTTATATAGCCGGAATCATAATGAATATGACGAACATTGAGGCCATGTTTTTAGGCTTATTACTCTCAGCTACAAGTGTAAGTATTTCTGTTCAAGCTCTTAAAGAGTTAAATAAGATGCAGTCGAAAGAAGGAATAACCATTTTGGGTGCCGCGGTAATCGATGATGTTCTTGTCATTATCGCATTAGCGTTTTTAATGAGTATGGCAGGTGGAGACGTTAACTTAAGTATGGTCATTATTAAAAAGGTACTATTCTTTGGAGGCGCAATTTTAGTAGCTTGGAAGATTGTCCCGTGGGTCCTTGAGAAATTTGCTCCGTTAAAGGTAACTGAATCCCTCATTTCAGCTGCACTAATTATTTGTTTTTTGTATGCATATGTTGCGGAATTAACAGGTGTTGCTGCAATTATTGGAGCGTATATTGCTGGAGTAGCTATAAGCGTGACCAATTACAAGCACGAAATCTTTGAAAAGGTAGAGACAATTGGCTATTCTATTTTCGTACCTGTTTTCTTTACTTCTATCGGCGTGAAGGCAAGCTTTGATGGAATCACTCAACACATAGGTCTTATTATTGGGCTTAGTGTACTTGCGATTTTAACTAAATTGGTTGGATCAGCTTTAGGAGCAAGAATGGCAAAATTCACTTGGAGAAGCTCTCTTGGGATTGGAGCTGCAATGGTCTCACGTGGAGAAGTCGCCTTAATTATTGCGACAATAGGACTTGACACTAAGTTAATTAACCAAGAACTTTTTGCGATCTTAGTTATTGTGGTCCTAATAACTACTATAGTTACTCCACCAATGATGAAGTACTTTTTTAATACGCGTTCTGATGTGAGAGAAATGAAGCCATCTGCTTGAGGACAATAAAAAGAGGCTGACTCAAAAGCAAAGGTGTCAGACCCCTTATGAGTCAGCCTCTTTTTTACTACTTTTTTACGAGGCAGCTTTTGAAATTGTGATGTCTGTTTGCTTACCAACCGTTTTTAATCCATTGAAAAATCTAATGGTAAAAATAATTGAGGCTGCAATGACAAAGATACCACAAAGGGCTCCCACTTGGTCTGAACCGGTCCATTCTGGTAAATGTTCAGCCCACCGTCGTGGGGCACTTATTTTTCCTGCGTAAAGAAACGAGCCAGCAATTCCAGTAAAGAATAAGAAGTAAATTGAAATCGCAAATTTATCAAGTCCAGTTTGCTTTTGTGTACCTTCTGTTTTATTAAAGTAATACATAAATCCGAAAATCATGGCAACTACACCCATGCCCATGTACGTGTGAAAATGTCCAGGAACCCATTTAGTATTATGCATAACGTGGTTTACAACTATAGTCGCGTCAATAATGGCAGGAACCGCACCAGCCACCCATCCGAACATAGCTAAAAACATCATACTTGATGCAAAATCCCATTTAACAGCAGAACGAAATATGATCATTAATGCGCCGTATGCGGTAACAACCATTACCGGTAACCCATTTGCATATGAAAAAATTTGACCGATGATTAACATCCACTTTGGTACTGCAAAGTCCATTAATAAATGGTGAGTATAAATCATTAACGTGAATAACGTTGAGAAGTTCCATGCAATCAAAAAGGCTTTATTTGATTTCCACGGACGTCCTGTATACTCTGATAAAATTTCATAGACTGCAATAACAGCCATATAGATAGTGCAATTGGCAAAAATATGACCGAAAGCATAGGTTAGATGCTTTGCTAACATCGGATCAAAGGTCAAATTAGGATTTAAAATATTTAAGATTGATTCTACCAATGCAGTAGCTCCTGCAAGAATGCCTGTAGAATTTGCGATAATGACCATTGTTGTGGCAACCACTGCAGCAGGTGGCCCGTATCCTTTTTTTCCTCTAAAAATATAATCCCAACCAAGTGATTTACCTAAACCTCCAAATTCTTTTATGAGTCTAGCGGCTAAGTAAAAATACATGACCAAATATCCAACACCTAAAATGAGAAGACCAAAAAGAAATAGTAATGCACCAGTTGTTCCATTAATCTTCGCTGAAAAGGATGGAAGTGGGTAAAGAAAGGTCCAACCATCTGAAAAATTAAAGACAAAAATGGCTGTAAGAATCATTACGACACCGATCAAAGATAAGATGAGGTTTGTAAAAAACACCTTATGATTTAAGTGAATATACTTTGATAAAAAATACCACATGATTGCGCTTCCACCTAAAGCTGCAATACCGACCATTCCTGTTCCGTGTACGGTCATAATTTTATAAAATAATTGTGGTGAGATTTTAAATACATTTCCTTGATTTAATAACATCATGACGCCAAAAGTCATCATAAGTACCAGTACAACAGAGGTAACAAGTAAGGATAACGACACGCCTTTTTTTATGTAATTTCTAGACGAATTTTCCATTTTATTTACCTCCTTTCGGTTTAACAATGATATCCTTCATCATTACATGATGACCCGTACTGCAATACTCTAAGCATAGAATTTTATATGTTCCTGGTTTTTCAAATGTAATCGAAACAGTATTGGTATAATCTGGCATAGCTTGTGTTTGTGCGATTAGCTTAAGGTCTCTATCATAAAGTCCAAAACCATGTGTTACATCTTTACTAGTCACACGAAACTGTATAGGTTCTCCAACTACAAAGTCCTCATTGCTTAAAATCCAGCTAAACTGCATTCCTGTCACATCAACAACTTTACCATTCGCTTCAGCATGTGCATGCTGGTCATGGTAAGGAAGTTTGCTTAGTGATATCGCTGAAGCAAAACCCATTACAGCTAGTAACCCAAGAAAATAGAACTTACGAATCTTGTAGCCTTTTTCTTGAATTGGTCCATACTCTTTAAATTTTCTCGATTCCCCGTACACAAAAGAAAAAGCAAGTGCTAAGAGGAATACGAAAAATAATGTAGCGTACCACGCAATAGATTGGTACATAAAATCCCCTCCCGTTATATGAATATCAAACAAAAAGTCCCCCAACTACTTGTCTGATTCCAAATCCCATTGTAAACCCCTTTTTGTGAAAAAATAGTGAAATTTATCATACCTTACTAGTAATCTTTGAAAAAAGGACTTGTTCCTATGGAGTTTTGATTATTTTAAAACGACCCCCATGTTTAATAGAGAATAGACGAATCATTTTGTAAAGGAACCAACGATAGGTTCAAAACAAAATTCCATGGAGGTTAGATATGGGAATCGTTATTATTGATATCGACAAATTACTAGAAGCTACTTCGGGTCTAACATCTGAGAAAAGTGGTTATAAAGTAAACGCTGTTGAGATAGATCAATTACTTGAGAATACTCGCGATTGGTAAAACACATATTTTTGTTTCTCCACTCATAATCTTATATATATTCACTAAAGCCTTCTATTTAGATAGAAGGCATTTTTGTTTTCAAATAAAAAATTTCACACTAACTTGGTATGACGCTTTAAAGTGAAAAAATATTTTTTGTATTTCTATTGCTTTTGTCCAAAAAAAATACTAGAATAATTTCTAATATAAAAAATTTTTAGAAAATTAATTTTAAAGACATTAAGGGGGATCTAAATGAAGAAAACAGCTCGAGCATTATCCTTTGCATTAGCAGGTATGCTGATGTTAGCAGGTTGTGGAAGTAAGGAATCTTCAGGAGAAACAGGAAAGGGCGGGGCAGAGAAAGAATTTAAAATTGGCATTACCCAATTTGCGCCTCATCCATCTTTAGATGCTGCAACAGAAGGCTTTAAAAAAGCATTAAAGGACAAGGGAATTAAAGCTACATTCGACGAACAAAATGCACAAGCTGATATGAATAACACCCAAACCATTGCCAATAACTTTGTTGGAGATAAAGTGGATTTAATTTTTGCAAATGCTACTCCGAGTGCGACAGCAGCATTGAATGCGACGAAGGAAATTCCTATCATTTTCACTTCTGTTACAGACCCTGTAGGAGCGGGATTAGTTAAAGCATTCGATAAACCAGGGAAAAATATTACCGGTACCACTGATAACCATCCGGATGCAACGAAAAAAACAATTAACTTTATTACAGAAGAAGTGAAAGCCAAAAAGGTAGGAGTCATCTACAACTCTGGAGAACAAAATTCTGTTGTTCAGATTAAAGAAGTGAAGAAGCTGGCAGAAGAGAAGGGAGCAAAACTTGTAGAAGTTTCCGTGTCTACAACTGCTGAAGTAAAACAGGCCGCTGAATCTCTTGTAGGTCGAGTGGATGCAATCTACATACCAACAGATAATACAGTTGTTACTGCCCTTGATTCTGTAATATCTATTGCAAATAGCAAAAAGATTCCATTGTTCGTAGGTGAACTGGATTCGATGAAAAAAGGAGCGGTAGCTGCAAGTGGTTTTAGTTACTTTGATCTCGGTTATCAATCTGGTTTAATGGCAGCTGAAATTTTATCTGGAAAGAAAAAGCCATCCGAAATCCCAGTTGCACTTCCAAGCAGCTTAAAACTAGTCATTAATAAGTCTGCAGCTGAAGCACAAGGATTAAAGGTTAAAGATGATTGGAAGAAGCTAGGAGAGTTTTACGACGGAAAATAAGATTGAAACTATTTCAAGGAGGAGAACATTTCGGGGTTCTCTCCTTGATTTATACATAGGATAGTAAAGTAATGGTGTTTTTTTATGTAAAAAAATAGCCATAAAGAAGGGATGATTTCAATGTTTACAGCCATATTTGGATCTTTTGAGGCAGGTATCATCTATGCGATTATGGCGCTGGGCGTCTATCTTTCCTTTCGCATTTTAGATTTTCCTGATTTAACAGTGGATGGAAGTTTTGTAACGGGAGCAGCGATTTCGGCTGTCATGATCGCAAATGGGGCAAATCCATTTTTAGCGACAATCATGGCTTTGTTTGCCGGATTTGCAGCTGGCTGTATGACAGGCCTTCTACACACATTTGGAAGAATTAATAACCTGCTTTCAGGTATCCTTATGATGATCGCTCTTTACTCTATTAACCTTAGAATCATGGGTCGTTCAAATATACCTTTATTAAATACGGATACGGCTTTTACAAAAGTAAGTAGTTTATTTGAAAAGACAGGGATTGATTCTTTTTTTAATAGTATTCTTTCACTGATAGGTCTAGGTGATAGTCTTCCAGAAACATGGGGGATATTGATTTTTATGATTATTGTTACCTTGCTGATTAAGTTCTTAACCGATGTTTTCTTACAAACAGAAATTGGGCTTGCTGTAAGGGCAACAGGTGATAATAAACGAATGATTCGCAGCCTTTCAGCCAATACCAACCTTCTTGTTGTTCTTGGATTAGGCTTATCCAATGCTTTAGTTGCGTTCTCAGGTGCACTCATCGCACAACAAGGTGGATTTGCGGATGTTGGTATGGGAATAGGAATGATAGTCATTGGTTTGGCATCAGTAATAATAGGTGAAGCTTTATTTGGTACAAAGACGATTGCGAGAACTACACTCGCCGTTATTGGTGGATCCATTATATATCGAATTGTCATTACATTAGCTTTACGGGTTGAATTCTTAGATCCAGGAGATATGAAACTAATTACTGCACTCATTGTTATTATTGCTTTAACTACACCGAAAATCGTAGATGGTTCTAGAGAGAGAAAGCGGAAAGCAAAAAGACGAAACGAAAGAATAAACATAGTACAGGCTTCCGCAGTGGCAAAGGGGGAAAATCATGCTGCACTTAAGTCAGATTCATAAAATCTTTAATGAGGGAACACCAGATGAGAAAGTTGCCATTGATCATATTAACCTTGCTCTCGAACCAGGGGATTTTGTCACAGTGATTGGCAGTAATGGGGCAGGTAAGTCGACACTAATGAATATTATCTCGGGTGTACTATTTCCGGATATCGGGGAAGTTCATATTGGTGGTAAAAATGTGACTCAAATGTCTGAATTCAATCGTTCAAAAATGATTGGTCGTGTCTTTCAGGACCCTATGGCTGGAACAGCTCCTAGTATGACCATTGAAGAAAACTTGGCAATGGCTTATTCTAGAAATAAAACTAGAACACTTAGGTGGGGCGTAACAAAAAAAAGACGTGAATATTTCCGTGACGTTCTGGAATCTTTGCATCTAGGGTTAGAAAATCGTCTCAATGCAAAGGTTGGTTTATTGTCAGGTGGGGAACGGCAGGCTCTATCCTTATTGATGGCCACATTTACAGAGCCTTCAATCCTGTTATTAGATGAACATACAGCAGCTCTTGACCCATCGAGGGCAGAGCTTATAACCGCACTGACAAAGGAAATTGTTGAGAAATACAAACTGACCACACTAATGGTTACACATAATATGCAGCAGGCTATTGACCTGGGGAACCGTTTAATTATGATGGATAAAGGCCAAGTAATCCTTGAGGTCAACGAAGAAAATAAGAAGCATCTTACAATCGAAAGTTTATTAAGTGAGTTTAAGAGAATTCGTGGGTCACAAATGGCAAACGATCGGGCCATTCTGTCATAGAAAAAAATTTTTTTTTAAAGTTTTTTTTGGATAGACGCCCTCTTAGAGGAATATTTCCAACGTGTATTTGTTGCAAACTACCTGTTTATTCAGGTAGTTTCTTTTGTGTTTTTAGGGAAATAACTGATTCAAATGATATTTCTTTAGTGCCCAAAAGCGGTATTGCTGTACTTTCTACTCTTGAGAGGACAAGACAACTTCAATTAAAATTAATTCTGAATATTATTACTTTATTTAATGGGGGTTTCTCGATGAAAGAAAATAGATTAACAGCAGAACAACTTGTAGATGATTTTTTTCCTGTAAGAGATGTGGATTATATTGAAATCTACACTGGAAATGCTAAGCAGGCTTGTCACTTTTTTTGCACCGCTTTTGGTTTTCAACCGGTTGCTTATTCTGGTCTTGAAACGGGAAATCGTGAAAACGTTTCCTATTGTTTAAAACAACGAAATATTCGTCTTGTTATTACTGGCACCTATAAAGAGGACAGCAGGGTTGCACAGTTTGTAAAGAAACACGGTGATGGTGTGAAAGACGTAGCGTTATTGGTTGATAATGTAGAAAAAGCATTCGAGGAAGCTGTAAATAGAGGGGCAATTGCTATAGCTCCCCCATTTGAAATGAAAGACGGTCAAGGGACTATTAAGAAAGCCGTTCTTGGTACATATGGTGACACCATCCATACGTTAATTGAACGGAAAAACTACCAAGGTGCTTTTTTACCAGGATTTGAACCATATTCAGTTGCATTGCCAATTGAGGATGCAGGATTAATCGGTATTGATCACGTGGTTGGCAACGTTGAAAGCATGGAGGAGTGGGTAGAGTACTATTCAAAAGTAATGGGCTTCAAAGAAATGAAGCATTTCTCTGACAAGGACATTACCACGGAATATTCTGCTCTAATGTCAAAGGTTATGCACAATGGTGGTCGGATTAAGTTTCCTATCAATGAACCTGCGGAAGGGAAGCGAAAATCACAAATTCAAGAGTATCTAGAATTCTATAATGGACCAGGAGTGCAGCACTTAGCGATTTTAACTGAAGATATCGTTTCAACAGTAACCACCTTAAAGAAGAATGGTGTGGAGTTCCTTAAGACACCTGCTACTTATTATGAATCATTAGGTGAGCGGATTGGAAAAATTGATGAGGAGATAGAAAAGCTAAGGGAGTTAAATATCTTAGTAGACCGTGATGATGAGGGATATTTACTGCAGATCTTCACGAAGCCAATCGTGGATCGCCCTACATTATTTATTGAAATCATTCAACGTAAAGGAGCTAGAGGCTTTGGGGAAGGAAACTTCAAGGCACTATTTGAGTCGATTGAGCGTGAACAAGAACGACGGGGCAATCTATAACACTAGAAAATAAATAATATAATGTATTTTTAGGAGAAATATGATCAGAGCAAGGGAGATGTGTTCTCCCTTGTGAAACATATGGTTATCTGAAAGAGTGGTGGACAGGAATTGGAAATCTCACCAGAAACACTTGAATGGAAAGAAGCCTATAAACTTTTAGTCGGATCGATTTTGCCACGTCCTATTGCTTTTGTATCAACAATAGATGCAAATGGCATCGCAAATGCAGCACCCTTCAGTTTTTTCACCGCTATTTGCGCGGACCCCATGCTCATTTGTTTTTCCCCAATGAGGAAGGGTACGGATGGAGCGAAGAAAGATACGTTAGTCAATATTGAAAGTACAGGTCAATTTGTGATTAATATTGTCAGTGAAAGTATGGCTGCACAAATGAACGATTGTGCCATTGAGTTTGCTTCCTCTGTGGATGAAATAGAGGAAGTGAATCTAACAAAGGAACAAAGTATTAAAGTAAAAGTACCGCGAATCAAAGAATCACTCGTTCACTTAGAATGTGAACTCTATCAAGTATTGCATTTTGGTGATAAGCCTGGTGCTGGCAGTCTTGTGATTGGAAAAGTAATACATGTCCATGTAAACGATGAGCTTTATGATAAAGGGAGAATTGATACATCTAAATTACAGCCGATAGGCCGAATGGCTGGTAACACCTTTACTAACCCATTGGCAAAAATATTTGATATGATTCGAAAATAGATAATAGGTGAGTGCCATGAAATTTGTAACCTTTGAAAAAGCAGACAAAACAATTAGATCTGGGTGGCTGGATGGTGACTTTGTGGTGGATATGTACGAGGTATCTGATGGCAAACTGCCTGAAAGCCTGCTGGAGTTTTTAGATAATAGCGAAGAAAATATGAAATTGGTGATGAATCTCGCTCCAGTAACTAGTGAACAAAAAGGAAGGTATCCATTAAGTGAAATTCGGTTAAAAGCACCTCTTCCCATGCCTAGGAGCTTTCGTGATTTTTATGCGTTTGAACAGCATGTTAAAACAGCAAGGGAAAACCGAGGTCTTGAAATGATTCCAGAATGGTACGAAATCCCTGTTTTTTATTTTTCTAATCATCTAGCATTTAAGGGTCCAGATGATGCTATCATGAAGCCAAATGAATGTGAATGGCTTGATTACGAGTTGGAAATTGGCTGTATCATTGGGAAAAAAGGTAAAAACATTCGCGCTGAAGACGCCGATCACTATATTTTTGGTTTTTGCATATTAAATGATTGGAGCGCAAGGGACCTTCAAAGGAAAGAAATGAAGGTGGGGCTTGGTCCGGCAAAGGGGAAGGACTTTTCAACTTCTATTGGTCCATGGATTGTTTCGAAAGAAGAATTGGAGTCGTTTAGGGCCGGCAAGGGTTATGATCTACCAATGAGGGCGCGTGTGAATGGTACCTTGCTTTCGAATGGAAATATGAAGGAACTTCATTATTCTTTTGGAGAGATGATAGAGAGAGCCTCAGCGGGCGTTACACTTTACCCTGGAGAAATGATTGGTTCAGGAACAGTAGGTACTGGATGTATTCTCGAACTTGGTCAAACGGTACACAGATGGCTTTTACCAGGTGACCTAGTAGAATTAGAAGTTGAACATCTCGGTATCCTTTGTAATAAAATTACGGATGGAAATGAGGTGAAATGATGTATTATCGTCAAATGGGAAAAATTCCGCATAAACGGCATACGATGTTTAAAAAAGAAGATGGGAGCCTGTATCGTGAACAGGTAATGGGGACGAGAGGGTTTTCAGGAACCCAATCTATCCTTTACCATCAGTACATGCCAACGGAAATAGTAAAGTCAGAACTAATTAGTACTTATTTGCCTGAATATGAAGAACAGCAGTCTTTGAAGCATCGGCACTTTTTTACTAGTAAGGCGGATAAGCAAGGGGATGGTCTAACTGCTCGAAATTATCTTTTAGGAAATCAGGACTTACTAATTGGAACGGCACAAGTGACTAAACCGATGAAAAGCTTCTATCGAAATGGTGATGGGGATGAAATGCTGTTTATTCATCATGGTACCGGGAAGTTGGAGACAATGTTTGGTACCATTTCTTATCGACCAGGGGATTATATAATTGTCCCCATTGGAACTATCTACCGTGTAGTGCCTAATGAAAAAGAAAAAACACAAATGTTATTCGTGGAGTCCTTTAGCCAGATTACTACCCCTAGACGTTATCGGAATGAATATGGTCAGCTTCTCGAACATAGCCCGTTCTGTGAACGTGACATACGCGGACCTGAAACACTTGTTTCTTATGATAAAAAGGGTGAATTTGAAGTATTAACGAAATCAAGAGGGGCCATTTCTTCTCATATTCTTGGTCATCATCCACTTGATGTAATTGGCTGGGATGGATATTTATATCCTTGGGCGTTTAATATAGAAGATTTTGAGCCTATTACAGGGAGGGTTCATCAGCCACCTCCCGTACATCAGACATTTGAAGGAAATAATTTTGTTGTTTGTTCTTTCGTACCACGCCTGTATGACTATCATCCTGAAGCCATTCCAGCACCGTATTATCACAGTAATGTGAATAGTGATGAGCTACTTTATTATGTGGAAGGAAATTTCATGAGTCGTAAGGGAGTCCAGGAGGGTTCAATCACACTCCATCCAGGTGGTATACCCCATGGTCCACACCCTGGTAAAACGGAGGCAAGTATTGGAAAAAAAGAAACGCTTGAGCTAGCTGTTATGATCGACACCTTCCACCCTCTTAAGATCGTAAAAACCGCACAAGAGATAGAAGATCCCGGCTATATGTTTACTTGGAATGAGAATTAATGATGAGGCTGACTCAGAGTCCTTTGAGTCGGCCTTATTTTTTTACTGTATACGTAAATAAAAAGCGCTTATACTTATAAAAATGGTATGGTAGAAATATCTAAATAGTACAAAAGGAATAGAGGTGAACTCATGGAGCTTGAAAGAATTATTAAGAAACTAACGAGTCATACTCCAACTATTTTAGGCAGTGAGAAGTTTTCGAAATATGCAGTTATGCTGCCGCTCGTACAAAAAGAAGATGAAATTCATGTATTATTTGAAGTGAGGTCGCTTGAATTAAGAAGGCAGCCAGGGGAAATATGTTTTCCAGGAGGAAGGATTGATTTACAAGATATTGATGAAAAGGGGGCAGCCCTTCGAGAGACGGTTGAAGAATTAGGAATTAGTCGTTCAGAAATCACAAACATTTTTCCGCTGGATTATATGATCTCCCCTTTTGGAATGATTGTTTATCCGTTTGTCGGATTGATTACTAATCCTGAAAACATTCACCCAAATCCGTCAGAAGTAGGGGAGGTCTTTACAGTCCCAATTTCTTTTTTTATTCATCATTCTCCATCTATTTACCACATTAACTTTAAAGCAGAGCCTGAAGAGAATTTTCCTTATGAGCTAATAGCGGGTGGAGAGAACTATAATTGGCGGACGAGAGATCTAGAAGAATATTTTTATCTTTATCATGATAAAGTGATTTGGGGGCTAACTGCCAGAATCCTCGCCCATTTTATTGAAATGGTTCGCTAGACAATTAATATAATAAAAAACAGTGAGACAAGTTTAGTTTGCTATTCTCACTGTTTTTTTTGGTTTGTTTTTCTAGAGTGGACAAATGTACGTGTAGAAGGGAAAAAAACACTTGATTATTTTCAGAATTGGAATAAAATTAAGATTATATTTTCGGAGGATAGGGAGATGTAACATGAAAGTAGTTAAGTTTGGAGGTTCCTCATTGGCTTCTGGAAAACAAATGGAGAAGGTATACCAAATTGTAATATCAGACCTTGAGCGAAAAATTGTAGTTGTTTCTGCACCTGGAAAAAGATTTACAAACGATGAAAAGGTAACAGACTTATTGATAAAGTGTGCTGAGGCCGCTTTACAGAACCATACCATAAAGGAAAAGGTAGATGCAGTGATTGAGCGTTATGCTTTTATTGCTGAGGAACTTTCCCTATCGGATACTGTTATTGAAGAGATTCGTGATGATTTAATGGAAAGACTACAAGCAGACAAAGAAAACCCTGATCGGTTTATGGACCGGGTAAAAGCAAGTGGAGAAGATAACCAAGCTAAACTAACAGCAGCCTATTTTCGGAAACAGGGACTTGAAGCCCATTATGTTGACCCTCTTGAGGCGGGGCTCATTGTCAGTGATGAACCAGGAAATGCTCAAGTATTACCAGAGGCTTATGAGAATTTACACTTACTTAGATATCGGTCGGGGATATTGATCTTTCCAGGTTTTTTTGGTTACAGCAAGGAGGGGGAAGTGTTCACATTTTCACGTAGTGGATCGGATATTACAGGCTCTATCCTAGCAAATGCAGTAAAAGCCGACCTTTATGAAAATTTTACTGATGTGGATGCGGTCTATTCCGTAAACCCAAATATTGTGAATAAGCCAAGAGAAATTAAAGAATTAACCTACCGTGAAATGAGAGAACTATCATATGCAGGGTTTACCGTATTGCATGATGAAGCACTAGTACCGGCCTTTCGGGCTGAAATACCTGTTCAGATTAAAAATACTAATAATCCAGCAGCTCCTGGTACAAGGATTGTTAATGAGCGGCACAACACAAATGGTCCGGTAATTGGGATAGCCAGTGACAAAGGATTCTGCAGCATTTACGTAAGCAAGTATTTAATGAACAGAGAAATTGGCTTTGGACGGAAGCTATTGGGTGTGTTGGAGGACTTTGGTCTTTCTTATGAACACACACCTTCAGGAATAGATGATATATCAGTTATTATGAGAGAGAATCAACTAAATGCTAGCCTAGAAGAAAAAATTATCCATCGTATTAAGACAGAATTGCAGGCTGACGAGGTGAAAGTTGAACATAGCTTAGCACTCATTATGGTTGTCGGTGAGGGGATGCGTCATAATGTCGGTACGATGGCGAGAGCATCTAAGGCATTAGCAAGGTATAGTGTTAATATCGAAATGATTAATCAAGGATCATCAGAGGTTAGCATGATGTTTGGAGTTAAGGAAGTGGATGAGAAACGAGCAGTTCAAGCACTTTATGAAGAGTTTTTTGTTCCAGTGACAGTATAATGGAAATAAAAATTAAGGCTGGCTCTTTTACTTTGAGTCAGCCTTCATGAAAATTTTTCTTCTTTAACTTCGCTCGAGTTCTAATACCCGCCACGATTGCTATTACAAGACCACCGATAGTATCTGCAATCAAATCTGTCATGGTGTCTTTGTTACCTCCACCCTGTAGGGTCATATCGAAAAATTGATCAGAGCTAAATTCATATACTTCCCATAAAACCCCCCCAAGTGCTGCAAAGGATAAGGTGAATAAAAAAACAAACCAAGGGGAAATTTCATCCCCTGCATTCCTATGGATTAAGCGTTCGTATAAGGCGATTCCTGAAAAAGCAAGAATGGCTCCACTTACTAAGTGCATAAATGTATCCCACCACCCTAGCCCGTACCAGCCTAGGATTGAACCAAAATATTGGGAGCCAACTAGAAATACTAAATAAGAGATAACAATTGGTAAATTAAATTGAAGTTTGGTGAATAAGGCTAACAATAACGGGACTGCACCACAAATGATTCCACCTATTGCAACTGTTCCTTTAAAGCTCACATTATGAGTAAAATAGTAAACAGCTAATGCTGCCATAAAGAGTACATAAATCAAACTTAAAAGGATAACAAGTTTTCGATTCATTTTCTTCACCTCGCACTATACATTTTGTTTTTGTGTTAAGGAATAAATAGCAACTAAAAGTCCGCCCACTAATCCACAGAGTAAGTCCAGCATGGTATCTGTATTTCCTCCTCGCTGCATGGTATGTGTAATAGGCGTCAAATCCCCTAAAAATTCATAAACCTCCCAAATGACACTTGCTAAAGCAGCAAGTGAAAGTACAAACAAAAAAAGAATCCATTTTGAGAGTGCATCGCGTACCTTTTCAGGGATACAGATTTTATACAAAGTAACGCCGGCGAGAGCAACATACAGCCCTTTATAGAAGTGAAGGGTAGAATCCCACCATTTATAATGAAGATAAAAACTAGATATCGATCCGAGAAACAAGGAACAAAAAATGAAGAGATAATATCCCAATATTAGTGGGACATTAAAGGGATTGTGTTTTTTAAATAACAGTAGAAGTGGAATTGCACTTACGAATATGCCCCCAAGAGATACCTGCCATCTGGAAGAATCTCCTTTTATTAAGTAGAAAACTACCAGGGAAATCATAAAAATGATAAAAACCACACTTAACCCTACGATTAATTTTCGTTTCATGTGTTCACCTCATAATAAAACGCTCTTTACAATTATGTCCAATTAATAAATTTGAAATCATTGATTTAATTCTCGCATCCAAATCTATAAAGAGGTATATTGAATGAGACGATAGAAACAAGTGTGTAGAATGAATAGTGGAGGTTTCTATGCAAAAAGCACAAATACCAACATACGAACGTATTGCAATTGATTTGGCAAATAGAATATATGATGGAAAGTTTAAAGTAGGAGAAAAAATTCATGGAAGATCGACGTTAGCGAGTGAATACAAAGTATCTCCTGAAACAGTGCGGAGAGCGATAAAGATATTAGAGGATGTTGAGATTGTACAGTCCACTAAAGGCAGTGGGATTGTGATCTCATCAAGGGAGAATGCCTATAAATATATTCATCGTTTTTCAAATCTAGAGAGTATTAAAGATCTTGAGAAACAAATGAACACACTTATAGATGAAAGAGATAAACTGGATGAACAGTTATTTGAAACATTAAGAAAAATTATGGATTACTCAGGAAAACTTCGTCATACGAATCCATTAGCCCCTATTGAGGTAGAGGTTTTTCCGGGTTGTACTCATATAGGTCAAACAATTTCGGAGACAAAGTTTTGGCAAAATACTGGTGGAACTGTCATTGGTTTGAAACGAAAGGGTGAATTGATTATTTCACCAGGGCCCTACGCATTAATTATGGAGGGGGATATACTCCTCGTTATAGGTGATGATCAAACATATGATAGGGTGCTTCATTTTTTACACGACTGAACCAAAAAGAAGAGACAGTCTCCTAAGGGACTGTCTCTTCTACGTAGATAGAATGAAATTTTATTTAAGTAAACCTTCTTCTTTCAGGAATTCTTTGGCTACTTTTGCAGGTGACTGTTTGAGACTGTCAACCTTATAATTCAACTCACGCATTTTTTCGTCTGTAAGTTTCCCTGAGAGAGAGTTCAAGACTTTTTTAAGCTCTGGGTGTTCCTTTAAGGTTTCTTCCTTAATAATAGGTACTGCGTAATATGGAGGGAAGAAATTTTTATCATCTTCTAATACCTTTAATTGGAAGGCTTCAAGTAAGCCGTCTGTAGAAAACGCATCAATTACATCACTCTTTTGGTTCTTGAGAGCGGTATAGCGTAATCCACCATCTACTGCTTTCACATCTTTAAATGACATATTATAATTCTTAGAAAGTCCAATTAACCCATCTTCACGATTAGGAAATTCTATCGTTGGTCCCATGATCAATCCGTTGCTCACTCTAGCAAGGTCGGATATGGTCTTTAAATTATATTGTTTAGCTGTGTCTTGTCTCACTGCCAAAGCATAGGTATTATTAAATCCGATCGGTTTTAATAATTCTATATCATATTTTTTCTTAAATTCTTTTTGAACATAATTATATACTTGATCCGGATTACTTTCAGGAGGCTGGTTTAAAATATTAACCAAGCCTGTTCCGGTATATTCCACATATAAATCAATATCCCCGTTTTTAAGTGCACTAAAGGCTACTTGACTACCGCCAAGATTAAGCTTTCTTTCAACTTGGATATCTGTCTTATTTTCGATTAAATCGGCAAGCATGTTTCCTAATATTAATTGTTCACTGAAGTTTTTTGAACCAATGACAATCTTTTCTTTTGCATTTGCTGTTGAATACACTTTAAAGGCGCCAAAAGCTACCAATAGGAAAGACGCAAGGGCAATTATAACTTTTTTTGTCATTTTTCCATTTTTAATAGAATTTGTGGATGTGCTTTTCTTGCTAGTATAAGAAAGTGAAGTTTCAAGTTTTCCGACAACAAAGTCAATTAAGAGGGCTAATATACACGCTGGTATTGCTCCAGCTAAAATCATGTTGTTATCAACAGTTTGTACTCCGGAGAATACTAAATAACCTAGCCCGCCTGCACCTACGAAGGCAGCAATCGTCATTAAACCAACTGCAGTAACTGCTGAAATTCTGATACCCGCCATAATCATCGGGAAGGCAAGTGGTAATTGAACCTTTCTCATCGTTTGACTTTTGGTCAGACCGATGCCTTTGGCGGCTTCCAGAATGTCTCCATCAATGTTTGTTAATCCCGTATACGTATTCTTTACAATAGGGAGGAGAGAATATAGCACGACCATTACAATTGCTGGATTACTTCCAATTCCAATAAATGGTATGAGGAAGCCGAGTAAAGCTAAGCTTGGAACAGCTTGGATAACATTTGTAGTTCCAATTATAGGCTTTGAAAGCTTTGGTTCATTTGAAATTAAGATGCCAAGTGGAATACCGATAATAATAGCAATGAGTACAGAAATGATGCTTAAGTAAAGATGTTGTCCTAGTAATTCGGTAATTTGTTCATAGTTTGAAGTTACATAGTTCCAAAAATTACTCATTTAAAATGCCACCTCCAAATCAATTAATTGGCTGCTTAATGCGGATAATATACTGCTTCTTGTTATAAGACCAGTTAACTGGTTAGTTTGATTAACAACCGGTAAATACCCAATTTTATGTTCATTCATCATTGCTAACACGGAGATTAAATTGGCATCTTGTGAAACGGATAATACCTTTTTCTCCATGACAAGTTCGATTGAAGTGTTCCGATTAAGCAACTGGATGCTTTTTAATGTAACTAGTCCCTTAAGGATGTTGCTTTTGTCAGTGACCATTAAACTATCCACTTTATTTTCTTTCATGATCTCAATCGCCTGCAATACGTTTCGCATTGCATTAATTTTAATTGGATGATGAATCATAATATCCTCTGCCAATAATAATTCAGGATTGTTCCAAACCCTTCTTTTTCCAATAAAGTCTTCTACAAAGTCATTAGCAGGATTTTTAAGAATATTTTCCGGAGTATCATATTGTAGAATATCTCCATCTTTTAATATACAAATTTTGTCTGCTATTTTAATAGCTTCATCCATGTCATGTGTAACAAAGATAATAGTTTTATTAAGTTCCTTTTGCATTTGGAAAAGTTCATCCTGTAGAGAGCTTCTTGTAACTGGGTCTAGTGCGCTGAAGGGTTCATCCATTAAGATGATATCGGAGTTTGTTGAGAAGGCTCTTGCTACACCAACTCTTTGCTGTTGACCACCACTTAACTCTTTTGGGAAACGGTGTAAGTATTCATTTGCTTCTAAACCAACCAAAGAAAGCAATTCCTTTGTCTTTTTCTCAACTGCCTCCGGCTCTTCTCCTTTAAGTTTAGGAATTAATTCTAAGTTCTCTTTAATGGTCATATGGGGAAAAAGCCCGGTGTTTTGAATGACATATCCAATATTCCTGCGGAGTTCTATTGGATTCATTTTTGAAATATCTGTTCCATTGACAAATATATGTCCAGAGGTTGGTTGAATTAATTTATTGATCATTTTAAGCAATGTTGTTTTCCCACAGCCACTCGGCCCAATAAAAACAACTAATTGACCAGCCTCTATATCCAATGAGAAAGGATTAATGATGGTTTTGTTGCGATATTTTTTTACGATGTTCTTAAACTCTATCAAGTTCATTCCCCCTAAATAATTATTACTTACCCAATAAACTAACAACTTAATCATAACATAAAGGTTGTTACTTTGTCGAATCGGGTGGTCTAGTTCTATTTGTTAGAGTTTAAGTTTAGTTGTTATAACAAGTAAATGTTAAAATGAAATTAATATAAATAATTTAGATGAGGGGGATTGTAATGGGCATTATACGTGATAAGTTGAGTATAAAATTTTTTCTTTTTCTATTGTTTGCTTTTTTATTGATTCATGTCCCGCTTTTTGGAAGTTATATAAAAATAATCAATACCCTCATCCATGAATCGGGTCACGCAATGATTGCTTTACTCAGTGGGAAAGTAGAGCGTATTTCTTTATTTATGAATTCTGAGGGAGTTACCTATAGCAGCCAGTCGTCATGGATCGGTAGTTTCGTGACAAGTCTTGCTGGATATATCTTCGCTTCATTTATGGCATTTTTATCCTTTTTACTTATTGGTAAAAATAAACAAACGATTTTAATTGATATTTTGTTAGGGTTTATCTTCTTAAATCTAATTTTTTGGGTACGAAATCCTTATGGGATATTTTGGCTTTGCTCATTCGCAGTGGGTTTTCTTATATTACTCATTAAAGGAAGTCAAAACGTAAGAGATCATTCATTATTATTAATTGCATCTATTTTACTTGTTGACTCGGTCAATAGTGCTTTTGAAATACTATATATAAGCTTTTCTCAACCTTATGCAGCAGGGGATGCGGCAAATCTTGCACGTTTAACGGTGATTATCCCTGCACAAATCTGGGGAATCTTTTTTTTCCTTCAAGCTATTTGGTTTTGTTATTTTGGATTAAAAAGAGGCTATTATAGACTAGGCAAATAAGGAGAAAGCTGACCCAAAAGCTAAGAAGATTCTGGCCATATGAGTCAGCTAATTACCGTAATTATTTCCCTATGTCTTTTTTTGTAATCCCACTTCGAATACTAGTTTCCTTAGAAAATTCGGTGTCTTGTTTCTTATTGTTTGGATATTTATTTTTACGTTCACGGTTATCGTTACGATTTGTCATGATTGTTACCTCCTTTCAGCGTCTTCTGAAATTATTTTTTGCATCGAATGTTTTTTTACTCCCGATTTTTATTTTGTTTCGAAAAGAAAAGCTCGACCGTATCAAAATGATATGGTCGAGCTTTTATTATGATAGTGGTAATATTGAATCCACTTGTGCGGAACGATACTCTTCTGTAAGATTGTCAATAATTTTTTGGACCGGAAGGATGTCTTTAATTTCATCCACCCGGGCTCCAGCGAACACAAGTCCATTTTCAACATCACCCGAAACGGAAGTTAGTAATGAATCTAATGTGCAAAATCGGTAAGAGCAATTTTTTAAACAATCATGGCATTTCGCGATTTTTAATTTATTTGAACCACTAATTAATTTAGTAAAGTTGTTAATTATTGCTCTGCCTTGCAGTCCAACGGTGGTTTTCACTAGGACCAAATCTTCTTTATTTGCGTTTACATACTTTTCCTTAAATGCTAATGGAGCATCACATTCCTCACTCGCTACGAACCTCGTTCCCATTTGTACTCCAGACGCTCCCATGGACAGTGCTTTTGCAATATCATATCCATTCATGATTCCTCCAGCTGCGATAACAGGTATGGATACTGCATCAACAATTTCTGGTAGGATTTCGAACATTGGGCGATCTGTTCCAAGATGTCCCCCAGCCTCAAAACCTTCTACGACCACGGCCGCTGCTCCGAGCCGTTCGGATATTTTTGCTAGTTTTGCTGAAGATACAATGGAAATAACAGGAATTCCAGCTTGTTTTCCCCAAGAATACATATCTCTAGAGATTCCTGCGCCGGAAATAATAAAATCAACCTTCTCTTCTAAAGCGGCTTTCATTTTTTCAGCAAAGTCATTCATGGCAAAAAGGACATTTACACCAATGTACCCTGCACCCTTAATACGTTCCTTGGCTTTACGGATATGTGTTCGCATCTCATCTACGGTTATTCCAGTACCAGATATTATCCCAATTCCTCCTGCGTTTGCGACAGCCGAAGCTAACTTGCTTAGTGAGATACCTACGCCCATGCCACCCTGTAGAATCGGAACCTTTGGCATCATATGTCCAATTTTTAATTGTGGAAAATTCAATTCATTACCTCATTTCAATGTTTAGTTACTTCTCCTGAATCATAACATTCGAATTTATTCATGTCTGTGATTACTATCACCTGGTCATATAAGTAGGTTTTATACTTTGTAAATTTATTTGGATAATAGTAATCTTAAGGTAACAAACTACTAAAAGTTATGGATAGAGATGGGAAGGTGTATATATGGTCAAGCTTTTTACAGATATCGATTTAGACGGACTTGGGTGTGGACTGATTGCAAAAATGGCTTTTGGGGATAAGGTCAATGTATATTATTGTTCATATCGAAATCTCAATCAAAGAGTTGAGTCAGTAATCACAAATCCAGAGAATGCTGAGGAAGAAATCTATATTACCGATTTAGCAGTAAATCAACTTATCGAGAAGAAACTTGAAGAACGTTATCAGCAGGGGAAACAGGTTCAAATGATTGATCACCATGTAACAGCCATGCATTTTAACCAATATAAATGGGGTTTTGTAAAAACAGAATATGAAACAGGAAATCTAACTTGTGCAACATCTTTGTTTTATGATTATTTAATTGAGAATCAAAAAATAGAGCGAAATAATGCTTTAGAGGAGTTTATTGAATTAGTTCGACAGTATGATACTTGGGAATGGGATCAAAACAATAATGTAACAGCAAAACGGTTAAATGATTTGTTTTATATTTTGAATCGGGAAAAGTTCGAAGAAGAAATGCTAAAAAGGATAACTGAAAATAAAGAATCATTTATGTTAAATGAGACTGAAAATTTGCTTCTTGATATTGAAGAACAGAAAATTAGTCGATATATTCATTCTAAAAGCAGGCAAATGGTACAGACCTTTGTTGATGATTACTGCGTAGGAGTTGTTCATGCGGAGCAGTATTTGTCAGAGCTCGGGAATGCCTTAAACAATCTTTATCCCCATTTGGATATGATTGTTCTATTAAATGTGAGTGGTAAGAAAATGGGCTTCCGAACCATTCATGATGAGGTCAATGTGGCAGAATTTGCAAAGAGATATGGGGGAGGAGGTCACCCTAAAGCATCTGGTTCAGAAATGACAAGAGAGGCCTTTAAATTATTTATTGAGAATATTTTTGAATTCATGCCACTTAAACCAGATTCAGATCGAAATGAATACAATGTGAAAAATTCAACATCCGTTACAAGTTATCAAAACCAACAGGGCGAAAATTTTTATGTTTTATCAAAAGAGGATAACGATTTTAGCATTTTACATAATGGAAAGAAATTGGAGGGAAGTTTTAACACATTTACGGAAGCAGAAAGGTTTCTTAAACGAAAAAATTCATGCTGGCTTCGTCCAGATCATGAATTTCTTAAATTTCTTTCGAACGTTCTTGGGGAATCACTTGAAGAGATTAAGGAAAATTACGATGAGATAATAAGCAGCAGAATAATGGATGTTATTGAACATTGAGGAAGAGAGCTTAGTTTACTAAGCTCTCTTTAATATTGGTAAATTTATCGTAGGTATTTCGAATTATTATTTCAGAATTGTAATTGGTGTGCAACAAAATGTAAATTGAACAACACAATTCTGTAATCTTAGAAGGGTAGTATAATAATTAGACCAATATGCTTAATAAATGAAGGTCTACGTTTAGTGGGTAATAAATTTTTTGTATACCTTTAGGGTCAACTATACACAACGGGGTGATAAAATGGCTTCTACTTCAAAAAGGAGTAAATATTTTGATAATGCAAAATTTATTTTAATATTTCTCGTTGTTTTTGGACATCTCATTAGTCCTTTAAAGGAACAGGATGGTTTTCTATTTACTTTATATACAGTCATATTTCTTTTCCATATGCCAGCTTTTATCATGATATCAGGGTATTTTGCAAAAGGTTTTAAAAAGAAAGGCTATTTATCCAAATCAGTAAAAAAAATATTAATACCTTACTTTATTTTCCAAATTATTTATTCCATTTATTATTACTTTAATGGCCAAGAAGAAAGGTTATCTTTTGATTTTTTACATCCCCATTGGTCGCTATGGTTTTTGTTAAGTTTGTTTTTCTGGATTTTACTGTTATATCTATTTGCGAAATTAAAATGGATGGGATTTGCTTTAGCCATTGTAATAGGTATTTGTATAGGTTATGTGGACCAAGCCGGAAGTTTTTTAAGCTTATCAAGAACATTTGTATTTTTCCCATATTTCTTATTAGGATATTTACTTAAAGAAAATCAGCTTAAACGCCTTATTCGAACCAGGTATTCTCTTCCAATTGGCTTAATAATAATTGCTGGAACTCTTATATACTTTGGAGTTGTTTTTCCGAAAGATGCTGTCCCATGGCTGTTAGGAGATACTTCCTATGCGAACATGGGTGGAAAAGAGATTTCAGATGGATTAATTAGAGGTATCCAATATATACTTACATTTATTGTTATTTTCGGATTTATGATGTTAATTCCATCTGGCCAATTCAAAGTAACGAAAATAGGTGAAAGAACAATCTATGTTTATTTATTTCATGGATTTATCATAAAATCCATACAATCCATTATTCCTGAAGAAGTTGTAGATCCTATCATTGGTAATTATTTTCTTCTCATCTTCATCTCACTGATTATTTGTTTAATACTAGGAAGTTTTTTAATAAAGAAATATACGCGACCCTTGGTTGAACTTGAATTTCCCCTTAGTAACAGGGGGGGATAACTAGAAATGAGGCTGACTCAAAAGTAAAGAGTTCAGCCTCATTTTTATTGAATTGATCAGAAGCCAAAAAGGGAACTGATCATATTTTTTCTTTTTCTTCTCTCTTTAGACGAATCAATAACCATTGTTTTTTCCTTTTTGGCTTGGTTTCTCTGTTCAGCCAATTGCTCTTGAAGTAGTCTAAGTTGACTAGTTAATTCACTTACCTGACTCTGTAATTCCTCAATATCGCTGCGATGTTGTAAAAGTTGATAGGAGGCAACAGAATCGGCCTTAGAATTTATGCTAAGTTCTAATTCGTTTACCTTCTTCCACACTTTTTCAAGGGTCTCCTCATTCTCAACTGCTTTTACCGCTCCCTTTCGAGCACTCTTCTTTGTTCGTACCGGAGTAATATCATGCAGGAGAGTACCAGTTTGAAGTTCTTCATGAATTTTTTTTAGTAGGTTAATATCTTCGTTAGAAAAATGATAATGTCCCCGATCATTTTTTTCCATCGGAAGCTCGAGCTGTTTCACCCACCTTTGAATAGTACTAGAGGATACCCCTAATGATTTTGCTACTTCACTTGTATTCATGTCAAAACCTCCTATTGATTAAATAATCCCAAACCACGAGTGACGATAGGCTAAGTAAAACGATTATGAATAAAAGGAGCTTTAACATTTAATGAATGTTCCTTAATTAGCCCAAAATTTCCACCATTTCTTTTCTTTAGCAGCAGCTACATCTCTGAAACCTGTCAGCATTTGTTGGAAAGCTAATTCTCTTTGGGTCACTTCATGACGGTATTGATTGCGCTCCTCAATGAAAAATTCACGGTCTTTTGTTATAGCATCAGTGAGGCTTGAGATTTCGGTATTGGTTACATCAACATAATGTGCTAATTCTTCGGTCGTCTCAGATAATTGCTTTGAAAGTGTAAAAATTTCTTCTGAAGTATCTATGGAAACGTTAGCAATACTTTTGGAAAGGTATTGTAATGATTGTGAGGTATTCTCCGATGTTCTTTCAAGTGACTCCGATAATTCTTGTATATCAGCTTTTGTCGTTGCTGAGGATTTATAAATAGAGTCAGATATGGATTTAACCGTATGATATGTTCCTTTATATATCTCTTTTTTTACTTCTTCAACGACTTCCTTCCGAACTACATTCCTGATTTCTTCTTTTACCTCATTTAAGAAATTTTTCTTATAAGTTTCCATAGCTTCAAAAAATAGTTCTGTATTATTAAAAACATCATCATGGACAGCTACAGGTGTTAGGGAATCAGCAATTACTTCTAATGGTACTTCACTTACAATAGTCTCACTTTCAGGTTCAAATTCTTGTGTTTGCTCTACTTGTTTTTCACTTAGCGGTACCTCGGCTGTAATTGTCTCCATTTCAGCTTCCGAACCTTTCAGTAATTGTTCACGGATAAAAACTTTGCTTAATTTTTTTGAAGCCATTTGTTTTATTTCTAGTAGGAAATCAATTTCTACCTCAGTGTAAATTCTTGCACCTTGTTTTGAACGGGGAATTTCTAATAAATCTTCAAATTCCTTTTCCCATTGGCGTAAGATTCCAGGCGCAACATTTATCTTTTTGGACACTTCTTTTAGGGTATAAGTTTTCATTAAAATCTTTCCTTTCTTTTTGTATCTAGGAAATATTTCTTGATAGATTAACTATTCACCATTAGGCATCCAATTTTCCTGCTACCTGACAAAAGCTATCAAAACAAGACTGAAAACTTGGAAAACCAACATATTTTTGCAAAAGGTGCGCTTTGTTGTAAAAATACTAAAAAAGTGGTTGAGCAAAGAAAAAAAGAGGTTTAATATGGGAGTTGAAATGATAGAAGAGAGAAGGATCTACATGTGGATTGCAGCTGCATTTGTGACAATGGTTAGCTTCGGAGTTAATAATACTATTTTTAAGTGGAGTACTGGACGTGGCCTGTCAAAGGTACATATTCAATTCTTTTTCTATTTTGTCGCCTTTATATTAACACTTGGTTTTGGAATGGTTCATGACGCTGTACATATGAATCTGATAACTATATTACTTGGTTCTCTGATAGGGATATTAAATGCAAACGGAAATATTCAAATGTCAAAAGCATTTGAAAGGGGACCAGCCAGTTTAACTTCTCCCTTAATTGGTATTAATGCCATATTTCCGATACTGTGTGCTGGATTTATTTTTCATGAACATATTACTGTTATCCAGTGGATAGGAATAATTATTATGCTTGTGTCTGCCATGATTATCCAATATTCATCTGATAAGAATAGAAATATAAATTATCTGCCATGGATATTGCGAGTTGGGCTAGCCATATTATCTTTTGGTTTACTCGGAATCTTAATGAAGACGACTTCTTATTTGCATATTAATTCGTTAGAAATCTTAATCGCTATGTATGGTGGGGGAAGTATATATTTAGCAATAAGTAGTTTTACAATGAAGGAAAAATGGAATGGTCTAGTAGTAAATGTGGGTGCACTCGTTGGCCTAATAAGCATTTTAGGCTACAGCAGTTATTTTTTTGCATTAAGAACGGGGACGGCCAGTATTGTATTCCCTATTGTGAGTTTAAATTGCTTAGTAGTTGTCCTTTCAGGCTATTTCATTTATAAGGAAAAATTAAAAAGATATCAGCTCATAGGTGTATTTTCAGCATTAATTGGAATTATTTTTACGAAATTATAATTCAAAATGGGCAAAGAGGTTGACCCCTTTGTTTTGAGTCAACCTCTTTTGATTTAAAATTATTCTTCATATTTATTTTACTAGTTTAAGCTTTTTTAATCCATTATATATACCAGAGTTGGTCACATCTGTGGTTTTATGTTTCGCATATTGAAAAAGCTCTGGATGACCATTCCCCATAGCAAAACTCTCTCCTACATTCTGAAGCATTTCTTTATCATTCATTCCATCACCAAAGGCAATAGAACTTTCTTTATTCAAGTCGAGACGCTTTAAAACCATTTGAACCCCATAGCCTTTGTTCACTTTGTCTCTAATCACATCATAGCAATGCCTCATGCCCTCTACATTGACTTGGGATAAATGGATTCCTTCCTCACTGTTATAAAGAGACGCCTCATTTTCTTGGAGATTGACCAATGTCATCCCTAATACACTGTTGTTAATAGAAGGAGAATAGATTTCATTCTTATGTAAATGGAATTTTTTTATAAATTCATTCATCATTTGTGAGTTTAAATCTGTATAGTAGTTCTTTTCATGCGTATACAGAACTGCCTGATGCTGGTTTGCTGCGGCAATGTCTAGAAAATGTCTCACGGTTTCGCTGTTCATCGGTTCTTGAAAGATATCTTGTCCTTGATATATTGCGTATGCTCCGTTATAGCCAATAAAAGAGTTAATATTCAATTCCTTCGCAAGGTCATCAATTTCGTGAAGCGGACGACCAGTTGCTAGAAAAACTTCTATTCCTTTTTCCTGAATTTGAGAAACAGCCTCTTTGGTTGATTCTTCGATCGTGTCCTCTGGTGTAACTAGTGTTCCATCGATATCTAAAAATAAGATTTTGTAATCGGTCATAAATGGTCTCCTTTTTGTAATCATACAACTAGTTTACCACTTATTTCTTATTTCATAGATATTTCATTCAACGGTGGATAAAAGATAGTTAGAAAAATTTTTCTCTATGAAAATTTATAATTTATGGTATAGTTAGTAGCGGAAAATAAAAATAAAATTCGCTTTTTGCGAAAGAGGTTCTAGCACCCCTCTCAAAAAAAACTAAGAGAAACAGCACTGCTTTCTTAGTAGTGCTGTTTTTCCTATTTAAGGAGAATGAAGGATATGAAAAACAGCAAAGCTTTAGTTGTCTTTAGTGGTGGTCAGGATAGTACTACTTGTTTATTTTGGGCATTAAAAAACTTTAATGAAGTTGAGGTAGTGACCTTTGATTATAACCAGCGTCATAGCCTTGAAATTGAGTGTGCAAAAAGTATAGCAATTGAGCTTGGTGTCAGGCACCATATTTTAGATATGGCTCTCTTAAATCAATTAGCTCCTAGTGCGTTGACGCGGGATGATATAGATGTAAAGGATGGAGAAGAAGGTGGATTGCCATCTTCATTTGTTCCTGGAAGAAATCTAGTGTTTTTAACGTTTGCCGGTATTTTAGCGAGTCAAATTGGCGCTAAACATATTGTCACTGGTGTATGTGAAACGGATTTTAGCGGTTATCCGGACTGTCGAGATATTTTTGTAAAATCGTTAAATGTAACACTTAACTTATCAATGGATTCACAATTTGTCATTCATACTCCACTTATGTGGATCGATAAAGCAGAAACTTGGAAATTAGCCGATGAACTTGGAGCGTTAGAGTTTGTCAGAGAAAAGACACTAACTTGCTACAACGGAGTAATTGCTGATGGTTGCGGGGAATGTCCTGCCTGTAAGCTAAGAAAAAGAGGCTTGGACGAATATCTTAAAGTAAGAAAGGAGTTATAATCTCATGTATGGCTTTCGAATTGTCGATAAACTCCAAAAGATTGATGAAGATATTAAAAAAGAACAGCTGAAATATCATCATAAGCGAGTATTAGTAAGTAAGGAATTTACTTTTGATTCTGCACATCATTTACATTGCTACGAGGGAAAATGTAAGAATTTGCACGGTCACACCTATAAAGTAGTCTTCGGATTAAGCGGGTTTGTCGATGACCGTGGTTTAATGATGGACTTTGGTGATATAAAAGAGATTTGGAAAAATGAAATTGAAATTCACCTTGACCATAAATATTTGAATGAAACACTCCCCCCTATGAATACAACGGCAGAAAATATTGTTGTTTGGATTTATGAAAAAATGGCAGAGGCTCTCCTTAAGGAAGGAAGACAGCAGCAATACCTTGGTGCAAGAGTAGAATTTGTTCGTTTATTTGAAACACCTACTAGCTATGCTGAAGCTAGAAGGGAGTGGATGGAAGTTGAGTAAAATACCAGTAATGGAAATCTTCGGTCCAACCATTCAAGGAGAAGGAATGGTCATTGGTCAGAAAACGATGTTTGTGAGAACGGCAGGCTGTGATTATTCATGCAGCTGGTGTGATTCCTCTTTTACATGGGATGGGACCGGTAAAGATGACACAAAGCTGATGCTGGCAGAAGAAATATGGGAAGAGCTAAGAAATCTTGGTGGAGCTGGATTTTCCCATGTTACTATATCAGGCGGTAATCCTGCTTTATTAAAGAATTTAGCTAACTTAATCGCTCTTTTAAAGAAAAACGATATTAAAATCTGCCTTGAAACTCAGGGGAGTAAATGGCAGGATTGGTTTTTAGAAATTGATGAATTAACCATATCTCCAAAGCCACCAAGCTCAACAATGGTTACAGACTTCACGATTCTAGATTCCATTATAAAGAAGTTGGAAGAGAAGGATTCGTCCAATCGTGTTAGCTTAAAAGTAGTCATATTTGATGAGCGTGATTATGAATATGCAAAAGGTGTGTACCTCCGATATCCGACGATCCCTTTTTATCTACAGGTTGGTAATGATGATATCACAACATCGGATAATCAGGAGCTGATAAGCCGTCTATTAAGTAAATATGATTGGCTAATTAACAAGGTGATGGAGGATCAAGAATTTTCCAATGTAAGAGTGCTACCACAATTGCATACCTATTTGTGGGGAAACAAAAGAGGAGTATAGTGATTAAAAGCTGCAGCATGCAGCTTTTTTTTATAGGATTTTTCACATATGGGATACTATTAAAAAAGAAAAAGTGAGGAATTCTATGAAAAAGTTACTATTCCTGTTCCTATGTTTTTATGTGTTCAGACATGAGGAAATCGCGTATGCTGAGAAAAAAGTGCCAATCTTAGTTTATCATTCTATTGCAGAATACAATGGACATGGATCAAAAGAGCTGTATGTAACCCCTGAAAATTTTGAAAAACAAATGGCGTTTTTACGTGACCATGGGTACACTCTCTTAACATTTGAACGGTGGCAAGAAGTCGATCATGTAACTAAACCCATTTTTATTACCTTTGACGATGGATACAAAAATAATTTAAATGCCTATGCTATTTTTCAAAAATTAAAAACTAGGCACTTTAAACCAATGGGAACTATTTTTGTTATCTCTGATTTTATCGGCAGGTCCAACCGTCTTTCTAACTCAGACTTAAAAATGATGGCAGATTCCGGATTGTTTTCAGTTCAATCACATACAGTCACACACCCTGATTTAACGAAGACAGAGAATGTAGATTATGAATTAAAGAATTCTAAGGATAAAGTCGAGAAAATAACAGGAAAACCAGTAATTGTCCTTTCTTATCCTTATGGAAATACCAATGACAAAGTAATTTCAGAGGCAAAGAAATATTATAGATTTGGTCTTACCACCACACCAGAAGTTTTTTTCCCGTCTGGAATAAAGAATGAGCTTTATTTATTACCAAGAATATATGTTAAGTATTCAACTACCCTTGACGAATTTATTAATTTAGTAAAGTAACTTGATATAGTCGAAGATCCTCTTGAATATGATTTTTTAAGAGGGGGGGAAGCGATGACTACAATTAGTGTGTGGGAAGAGCATTTTTTTTGGTTGGAGATATTACAGGATCATGCGATTTTTGTTCGTGATCATTTGTCTGTTGAAGAACAAAAGGAAATATCAATTGCTGAAAGATTTATCCAATCTTTTGGGATAGTACTTAATAACCTTAGGCAGTTACATTCTGGGATTGAAATTTCGTCTGAAGAACAAATTGCATTGGCAAAGCAAGCATATTCAGTAGCATATGAGTATTACCGGTTTGAAGGCCATATGCAAAATCTAAGAATCCAAAATCAAATTAACCTAAACTTGTCTCCAACGTATTTAAATGGGACATTGAATGAAAATCAAGAATATTTACGTTTATTGTCATACTTCGTAAATGGTCAAATTCCGGAGCCACTAAGGCTTGACCAGCTTTTAGATTTATGGCTGGAGGATCAGTTAGGGCATATCATTTTATTAAGGAATGTACTAGACCCTATTGAAATAGCGATAGAAAGACAATCGGAGGCATTCGCACAGAAGTTCCAAATGTTTATCTTGCAAAATCACCATATAAAAGGTTATTTACGATTTACCGAACAGGGATTCCCACGACAAAAAGAACTTGCATTAGAGGTAGGAAAAGCTGTTATTGAAATGAATTTGTTTGTTAGGTCTTCCGTAGAAAAATACAAAGGGGAAAGAATATTAAATAAAACTACTTTACGGTTTATTGAACATCACTTTCCCGAAACTTGTTATTTTATAAAAAAACTGGCGGATTTTGCCCCAGAACTTCATACAGAGGGTTCTCAATGTTCGTTAAAAAAACCATCTTTTATTTAAATGAATTGGAAAAATGCATCTATAAAATGATGCATTTTTTTCACTAGTGCATCTTAAACTAGTGAATCTATTGAAATGTTCGATTGATAAAACTTTGTAAACTGTCCGACATCTCTATGTAACCTAATATCATTATAATAGTGTAAACGTTATGTAGACTTTAGAAGGCAGGTGTTAATATGGAAGAGACCATAGCAAAATCATATTTGCAAAAGTCACTGGACGAGTGGAAGGATGATATCTCATTAGTCTTAAATGAGATAGCTAATGAATATGATGAAGTTGCGCAGGAACTGAAGGTTTATTCATATAAATATGGAATTACGAAGCAAGTAATACAATCAACGGTTAATGAAGAAATAATAGAAAATATTCGCCAAATGTACCATAAGCCATTTGAGGAAAGTTATAATCAGTTGAAAGAATACATAAAAGATTTAGAGGAAAAAAGAAGAGTTTTTCAAATGTTTATTCAAAAAATTGAAGAAGTAACAAGAAAAGAAACAGCTAAAATTACTACATTTTAAGATAAGGAATCTTATCATTAATCCACTTACAACCCACTCATACCTTGATTGGGTTGTTTTTTGTCTTAATTAAGATTCGTAAGATTTAAAGTCGCAAACTGTTTGGCGGCTTTTTATGAACAAGTGGTTAAGTGTCATGCATATATTGAATAACAGAATTTTTTTGTGAGGTGTGAAACAAATGATCACCGCAACGATTGGAAGTAAAACCTACACAATACCGGATAACCTTGAAAAATATTTTCAAAGATTTCGTTCTCATGTCATTGGGATGGATCAGGAGTTTGATGCTCCTTACGGAAAAAAGAAAATCATCTATGCAGATTGGACGGCAAGTGGAAGACTTTATCGTCCCATTGAGCAGAAAATCTCGGAGATTTTTGGACCTTTTATGGCAAATACACATACCGAATCAAACATTACCAGTTTGATGATGACTGGAATCTATAAGCATTCTAGGAAAATCATAAAGGAACATGTAAATGGGGATCAGCATGATGCGGTTATCCTGGATGGATTTGGAATGACATCAGTAATCAATAAGTTGCAGCGTTTATTAGGTATTCGAGTACATGAGAAATGGAAGCATCGTTTGAACCTAACCGAAAAAGAGCGACCAATTATCTTTCTAACCCATATGGAACATCATTCAAATCAAACATCCTGGCTTGAAACTTTGGGCGACGTGGTTATATTAAGTCCAGATAAAGACGGGGAAGTGGATGTGCAACAACTCGAACAACTGCTTTATCAGTATAAGGACAGACCACTGAAAATCGGTTCGTTTACAGCATGTTCCAATGTCACGGGGATTCAAACACCCTACCACCAATTAGCAAAAATCATGCATCAACATGGAGGTGTGTGTTTTATTGATTTCGCTGCATCTGCACCATATGTAACGATTGATATGCATCCCAAGGATCCATTAGAGAAACTCGATGCAATCTTTTTCTCTCCCCATAAATTCTTAGGGGGACCTGGAACAAGTGGGGTATTAGTTTTTGATACAAGATTATATTTCAATCATGTTCCAGATCACCCAGGAGGAGGGACGGTAACCTGGACGAATCCATGGGGGAAGCATCAGTATTATAAGGATATCGAACTACGTGAGGACGGAGGGACCCCTGGAATATTACAAGCAATCCGAACGGCCCTATGTATTAACTTGAAAAATCAAATGGGGATAACCAATATACTCAAAAGAGAAAAAGAACAGCTTGATAGTTTACTACCTCAATTAGCAGAAATACCTGGACTACATGTTTTAGATGGTCATATAACAAACCGTTTGGGGATTGTTTCATTTTACATGGAGAATATACATTACAATTTAATGGTTCGCCTACTGAATGATCGCTATGGAATCCAAGTACGGGGCGGATGCTCTTGTGCAGGAACCTATGGTCATTATCTATTTGAAATTGATCAGGATTCTTCAAAGGAGATTACTGAAAAAATAAATCTTGGAGATTTATCTGGTAAACCCGGTTGGGTGCGCTTTTCCTTACATCCTATTACGACAAATGATGAAATTATTATGTTTGTAAAAGCTGTGAAGGAAATATCAATAAACATAAATGAATGGAAAAAAGACTATTTTTATGACTCGACGAGCAATGATTACTTCTTTGTTAACCACAAGAGAGAAGACATGGGGAATCTTTTTCGATTTGAATGATTTTATTAAAAATGGTCAATTTATGACCATTTTTTGAACGTTTACCTATACCCCTATACGTACCTATAGTTTGTGCTATACTTCACATATAGTATTAAAAAGTAACTATTCATTCGAAAGAAGGTAATCATAGATGTCTAAGAAAATTGTTATAGTAGGTGGGGTAGCAGGGGGAGCAACAACAGCAGCAAGAATGAGAAGATTAGATGAGCAAGCTGAAATCGTCATGTTTGAAAGAGGGGAATACATTTCCTTTGCAAACTGTGGTTTGCCTTACTATATTGGTGGTACGATTTCAGAAAGAGACAAGCTGTTAGTTCAAACAGTAGAGGGTATGTCTAAAAAATTCAACCTTGATATTCGTAACTTAAGCGAAGTAATAAAAATTAATCGAGAAAGAAAGACAGTAGAAGTAAAACATGTAAGGACGGGTGAAACATACGAAGAATCGTATGACGTGCTTGTTTTATCACCAGGTGCAAGTCCTATTAAACCACCAATCACAGGAATTGAGACAGCGGAATCTCTGTTTACTTTAAGAAATATTCCAGATACAGATAAAATTAAGTCCTATGTTGATACAAACAAACCGAAGAAAGCTACTGTTGTCGGCGGAGGATTCATCGGAATTGAAATGGCAGAGAACCTATGGGATTTAGGAATTGAAGTAACTTTAATTGAAATGTCTAACCAAATTATGGCCCCAATTGATTTTGAAATGGCTACAATTTTACATGGTCACCTTCGTGAAAAAGGTGTGAACTTAATCCTTGAAGATGGTGTAGAAGCATTTGAACAAAATGGTAAAATCGTAAAGTTAACAAGTGGTCAAAAAATGGATACTGACATGATTATCCTAGCTATAGGAGTTAAACCAGAAAATCAATTAGCTATAGGCGCGGGATTACAAGTAGGCGGGCGCGGTGGCATTCAGGTGAATGAATACCTTCAAACAAAAGATCCAAGTATATATGCGATTGGGGATGCCATTGAAGTGAAGGATTATATCAATGGGCAACCAACTCAAATTCCATTAGCATGGCCAGCCAACCGCCAGGGAAGAATTGTAGCGGATCATATCAATGGAATTGCAGTACGTTACAAAGGAACACTGGGAACATCCATCGCAAAGGTCTTTGATATGACCGTTGCCGCTACAGGAAATAACGAAAAGACGTTAAAACGCTTAGGAATTCCTTATGAGGTTGTACACGTACATCCTGGTTCACATGCTGGCTATTATCCAGGAGTTTTTCCAATCGCACTGAAGCTAATTTTTGAAAAAGAAACTGGAAAAATATTTGGTGCACAAGCTGTTTCCTATGATGGGGCAGACAAGAGAATCGATGTGATTGCAACAGCAATTAAAGGCGGGTTAACCATATTTGATTTGCCAGACCTAGAACTTGCTTACGCACCTCCATTTTCATCAGCGAAAGATCCAGTTAATTTGGCTGGCTATGCAGCAAGTAATATTGCGGAAGGAAGAGTTGAAACCGTTCAATGGCATGAAATTGATGAAATTGTACAAGATGGTGGGTTATTAATTGATGTTCGAGAGCCGATTGAAAGAGAAATGGGTTATATAGCAGGTTCCATTAATATCCCTCTTGGAGAATTAAGGGATCGTTTAGAAGAACTGCCTAAGAATCAAACTATCTATTTAACTTGCCAGGTTGGTCTACGCGGTTATTTAGGTGCACGTATCCTCGCGCAAAATGGATTTAAAGTAAAGAATCTTGACGGCGGATTTAAGACTTATTCAAGTGTGTTTGATGATAAGCAAAAAAGTAATGAGGTCAAAATCAATGATTCTGGCATGATCGAGGGGATAAAAGTGAATAAGACCAATGTTGAACCTGTTGATACTATATTAATTAATGCCTGTGGTTTACAATGCCCTGGACCAATCATGAAGGTATACCAAGCAATAGATGGTATGAATGATGGTGAGATTCTGGAAGTTCATGCTACTGACCCTGGGTTTGCTAAAGATATTCAATCTTGGTCAAGTAAAACAGGCAATACGTTATTAAATAGTAAATATGAAGATAAGAAATTTAAGGCTTATATTCAAAAAGGATCGAAGGAAGCGGTGAACCCTGTTCAGGGAACAGCTGTGCCAGCAGCAAAGGATGGAACTACCATGGTAGTATTTAGTGGTGATCTTGATAAAACAATTGCCTCCTTCATCATTGCCTGCGGTGCTGCAGCCATGGGCAAAAAAGTAACCATGTTCTTTACCTTCTGGGGCTTAAATGTTCTGCGACGTAAAGATGCACCTCCTGTACAAAAAGATTTAGTAGAGAAAATGTTTGGTATGATGATGCCAAAGGGTGCTAGTGAGCTTCCTCTTTCAAAAATGAATATGGGGGGAATGGGTGCCAAAATGATTAACCATGCAATGGAAAGAAAGAATGTTGATAGCTTAGAAACATTGATGAAAAACGCAATGGATGCAGGGGTTAAACTTGTAGCCTGCTCTATGTCAATGGACATTATGGGGATTAAACAAGAAGAATTAATCGACGGCGTTGATATTGGCGGAGTGGCTTCCTACCTTGGTGATGCCGAGGATTCTGGATTGAATTTGTTTATTTAATAAGTATTTCGATAGACTTCTGTGGGATTATCGCTTAAAATCTATACAACAGAGGTGAGTATATTGATCTACGACGATAAGGCAATTAATCGTTTGAAACGGGCTGAAGGACAAATAAAAGGCATCTTGAGAATGATAGAGGAAGGTAAGGAATGTAAAGAAGTGATTACCCAGCTATCTGCTGCAAGATCTGCGATTGACAGGACAATCGCTGTTATTGTTAGTTCTAATCTCGAACATTGCATTCGTGAGTCCATGGAAGCCGGCAATGAAGATTCTTCAAAGCTTGTTGAAGAGGCAGTTAATATGCTAGTGAAAAGTAGGTAAATAGGGAAACGTCTATCAATAATTGATAGGCGTTTTTCTTTTTAAAACAAGGCAGGCAACCAGTAACTGTCATGGGCATATGCTATCAGAGAAAGGTGGGATAGCATGATTCATATTGTTAAGCCCGGTGAAACGCTGAGCATTATTTCAGCTAATTACCGAGTAAGTCTCCGCCGCCTTTATGCTGCAAATCCAGGGGTGGGGCATTTGCAGGTGGGGCAGCATATCCAGATTCCTGGTTTGCCAGAGCCAAGCAGCATTCCCTATTCCATCCAAATATCTGTTGGGAAACGAAGACTTACTTTATTCAACAACGGAAGGCTTGTTAAAATTTTTCCAATTGCCGTTGGGAAAATGTTAACACAGACCCCATCGGGTGATTATGTAATTGTTAATCGTCAGTATAATCCAGGGGGTCCATTCGGAGTATTGTGGATGTCATTATCCAAACAGGGGTACGGGATTCACGGAACCAACGATCCAAGTTCTATTGGAAAAGCTGTTTCACATGGCTGTGTAAGAATGTATAACCGAGATGTGATGCAACTCGCAGATATGGTCCCAAATGGTACTCGGGTAATGATTCGTCCATAAGATAAAACGGCTGACTAAAATCAGTCGTTTTAATTATAAGCAACAGTGACAAGCTTCCTTCTTTCATAAAAAGATTCATTCTCAGTGTCCATAGGAAGTAGATTATACCCAGGTTACTATAGAAAAGCCCTCTAATTAGCCGTGTAAAAGTATTGCAAGTAACGCCAATTGACTAAAGCGGTCTCCAACAAAGGAAAAGATTTTTATGTTAAAATTACAAAAAAATCCCACCTTCTAAAAGAAGAGGGTGGGACTGTTAATTATTTATAGATTACAATGGAACCTACGGATTTGTCTTTTGCTTGTCCGTTTACACGAACTTTTAGTCCGTAATTACCGACATTTCGACCTGCATCTGGCATAAATGTATTCATGAAATTATTATTGTCATTAAATAAAGATACAGCTTCCTGACTCGGTTCAACTAGTGTTTGAATACCTGGATAATCAATATTTAAACCAGAAGTTGGATTTAAACCAAAGGCTGCATCTGCAATATGGAAACGAGTACTAGCTTCTACCCCTGTGTTCCATTTAAGGTCGTTAATGTGTGCATCTACAACTCCTAGGAATCCTTCCCCAGGATTAATGCCTGTCCAGTTATTAGTGTAAGTAGGGTCAACATACCAAACAACCAATCCGCCATCGTAGCTCATTAAGGATTGTCCACGTTTAATATGGGCTAGACCTTCATCAACACCATTTTGGTTACGCCACTCTAATAAGTAATAATGGTCAGAATACTTATTTCCGTCTGATTTTTCGAAACCGTGTAATGTAAATGGAGATGTTGTTGCAGTTTCTGCATCATTTTCTAATAGAGTAACATTGTCTGCAGTGACTTTGATGTTATCTACATAGAAACCAGCTTCAGAAGTTCCCCAATCAGTTATATAACGGAAACGAAGCTGTACTTTTTGGCCAGCATAACTAGATAGGTCAAATTTTTCATTTATCCAACCATTTGAATCCCCAGTGAAACCAGGTACAGACGTTTGAACCGTTGGATATGCTTGAGAATCAAAATCTGATCGTGTGTGGTCATTTGATAAGGAATTCCATGTAGCCCCATTATCTGTCGATACCTGCACGAATGCGAAATCCCATTTTTCTTCTGTTTTGTACCAAGTGTCGAATGATAATGTAGCCGAGGTTTTTCCTGTTAAATCCACTGAAGTAACCATATTTGTATCAATTTCATCTGCTTGACCGCCCCAATACTCATAGGAGCCAGTCGGAGTATTAACATAGGTTTTCTTCTGTGGTAGGTTAACTTGGATTGCCTGATTATTTTTTCCAAGTGGTGAATTTGCTTGGTCTAGTAAAAACTGTGTTCCTTTAGTTGAGACATCGTCCCAGTTTACCACTGTTGGTGCTGTCCATTTTCCTCCAAGTGTTGATTGGAAATACGACTTAGCAAAAGGAGAGAAGCCTGTCGGTTCAGCACCTGGAACTTTACCTGCCCATGAGCCGCTTGCCATAATAGACCAATATCCAACAGCTTCACCTGTTCCAGAATAAATAGTATCGTATTCATCAGGAAGACCTAAATCATGGCCATATTCGTGTGCGAAAACACCAGTTGCCCCATCTTCAGGCATTACTGTGTAGTCATAGAATCCTGGTAAACCTGTTCCTAGTCCATCTGGATCGTAGAATACTGCAGAACGGTGAGACCAAATTGCGTCATTCCCAAGTGTTCCCCCGCCAGCTTCTTGACCCATACCAGAGTGAATGATTTGTAGGTGATCTACTAATCCATCCGGCTCCCAAAAATTTCCGTTTCCATTTAAGTCATGGGGGTCTTCTAAATCATAGTCTTGTAAAGGTACACCTTTTGCTTTGGCAGCAATAAGTGCATCTCTGACTAATTGCTTTGCACCACCTGGTGTAACATTGTCATGACCACCTGAAGCTTTATCAGCCCCATAATAGGCAGCTGTACCTGGTACCTTTAACCACCCATAAGCTTTACCTTCAACGGTATAAGTACCACCAGATTGTTCTTCATAAAATTGCTTTTGCGAAACCTGATCTTCTCCTTTAGGTCCTTTAAATTCGCCTTTTTCTCCAAAGATCATTTTTTCAAAATGGTCTGGTGTATAATCTGGATAATAGTTATCTGTTTCAGTGGGTTTAATATTATTGTGTGCAAAGTCAGAGTACTCTACCATTAGGGTTAAAAGTTTACCTTTTTTCTGTATACCTGGAGATGTACCTTCTTGTACAGGCTCAGGATTACCCTTTAACTGTCCAGTTTTATTTCCGTTTCCTTTTAGAAGACCATATTGGAAGTCTTTAAATTTCTTTTGTTTCTTTGCTTCTGCAGCTTTAACCTTTGCAGCTAGAGGATCAACTTCTGTGGCTTTATCTTGTTTTCCCTTTAACTCTAAGTAGCTATGTAAAGCTTTTTGTTGTTCAGCAGTAGAGGCATTTTTAGAAATAACACCTTGCTTAATGAGGGACTCTAGTAGTTTATCTTCATTAACGACAGCTAAATCTAGTGAACCATAAGAATGTGAAACTGTGGTTGGTTTTTTCAGGACATCACTAGAAGTACTAGCGTAGTTACCAGGAAAGCCGGCAAACAATGTTCCAGCTAGGACTGCAGTAGAAAGCCCTGTTTTTAATAGTTTCTTCATGAAACTCCCCCTTAAAATATTATCTTGCTTTTCAATAATATTTTGAAAATTAGGACAAGACAATAGGAGGTTTTCCTTAATTTTCTGTAAATTCCAAAAAATATTAGTGAATTAGACTCATTTTTCGACTAAGAATACAATTATTTTAAATTATTTAACCCTTCACAAATCGACAATAGAAAACTAAAATATAAATAGGAAATAGGATAAATTAAGGATAAAATACATATAGGGTTCAGCACGAGGGGAGACTTTTCTTTTGAAAAAAGTTCATATTATACATGAGAATAGTGATTGGACACAGCATTTAACAAAGCGCCTAGATGAAATAGGGGTGCCTTACGAGGAGTGGCATTTAGATAGCGGACGTCTCGATCTTACAAAGGAGCCTCCAGAAGGCGTTTTTTATAATCGGATGAGTGCATCTTCCCATACAAGGGGGCACCGGTTTGCACCGGAATTTACTGCTCAAGTACTTGCTTGGCTAGAAGCGCACGGTAGGAAGGTTATAAATGGTACACGTGCACTTCAGATGGAGATTAGCAAAGTGATCCAATATTTAGAGCTAAACAAATTTGATATCCAGACACCCCGTACAATAGCTGCAGTGGGAAAGGAGCAAATCCTCGAGGCTGCAGTTGAGTTTTTAGATACCCCTTTTATTACGAAACATAACCGTGCGGGGAAGGGGTTAGGTGTACAACTATTTCAAACGTATGAAGGCTTGAAGAGTTATATCGAAGGTCCAGTGTTTGAGGAGCCAGTTGATGGTATTACTTTAATTCAAGAGTACATACAAGCACCAGAAAGCTACATTACTCGCTGTGAATTTGTAGGTGGAAAGTTCGTTTATGCAGTAAAGGTAGATACTTCTGAAGGCTTCCAATTATGTCCTGCGGATGCATGTCAAATAGGTGATTTATTCTGTCCTGTAGGGGAAGAAAAAGAAGAGAAACCAAAGTTTGAAATTATTGATGGTTTTTCAGATCCTATTATTAATAAGTATGAGAAGGTACTAGATGCCAATCATATTCAGGTGGCCGGCATTGAATTTATTCACAATGCAGCGGGTGAAATATATACGTATGATATTAATACAAATACAAACTACAATTCAGATGCAGAAGCTAAGGCGCAGAAATTTGGTATGCTAGAGCTGGCCCAATTTTTGAAGTCACAACTTTAATTTATTGAATATAAACATATGGAAAAAGAGGCTGGCCAAAAGGCCAGCCTCTTTTTAGTCTTATAATTATTCAGCTTTAGCTGCTTGGATCTGTAAATTGATTTTAACTTTATCTCCAACTAAAACGCCGCCCGTTTCAAGTGCTGCATTCCAAACTAAACCGTAGTCAGAACGATTGATAGACCCTGATGCGCTGAAACCTACTTTTTCATTGCCCCATGGATCTTTTCCTTGGCCTTCAAATGTAACAACAAAAGTTTCAGGTTTTGTTACGCCGCGAAGGGTCAGATCTCCAGTTACATTGTATTCACCTTCGTCTGTTTTCTCAATCTTTGTTGCGCGGAAGTTCATTGTTGGATGATTTTCGACATCAAAGAAATCTGCAGAAACTAAATGACCATCACGATCCTGATTACGAGTATCTACACTACCAGTCTCGATTGAAAATTCAATTGTTGCATTTGTTAAGTCAGTAGGATCTGCTTCAATTGTTGCGTTAAAGTTATTAAAGCTTCCTTTTACGTTCGCAATCATCATATGGCGAACTGAAAAATCTACGCTGCTGTGTGCAGTATCTAGTGCCCATTTTGTTTTTGTCATTAGTAAATCTCTCCCTTTTTGTTTTGAAATCATTTATCTTGAAGTTGAAATAACTTAATTCAAGATAAATTATATGATGGAAATGATTTGATTGTCAATTGTTTTTTTTATTATGTTTTTTCATTTTTATCGAATACTACTTATATACCTAATATGGGGGAATGAAATTGAATGAGGAAAATAAAAGGAATGAACCTTCCATTTTTGTTATTATGCGTGATTCATTCTTGTCTTCTTGGAATAACCTTTTATAAAAGCAAAAATAGAAAAAACATATTTATTTTGCTGGTATCCAATATAGGACTTGCGTACCTGTTTGAGTATTTTGTATTTAATTTATTTAAGTTATATAAATATAAACCGAATATCATTAGGAATAATTTTTTTGATAATATTTTTGGAGCTGTTTTATCCCAAGCGGTTTTTGTCCCATTTACATCTGTTTTTTTGACGGTTTCAAACTCGGGATGGTTAAAGAAGGTATCTGCTAGCATTTATTTTTATATTATAGAAATGTTATTTTTACGTTTGGGAGTATATAAACACACCGGATGGAAAACTATTTATACATTTGTTTTAATTCCTTTTTACTTTAAATGGAGTGATGTTTGGTATCACCTGCTTGAAAAAAAGAATGATATAGTACGATTTATTTCCTTCTTCTTAATGATCATGGTTACAGAGACAAATCTGTTTTTAATATTGGCTCTATTTCGAAAGATTAGATTTGGGATGGGAAGACACCACACATGGAAGGAACATTTTATTATCTCACCGTTATACTCTATTTCAGTGTCTTTATTCACTGCATTTTCTTTAAAAAATCATAATACTCTTGATGCCAAGCTAAGGGTCGTCATATTTTGTACTCTTTTAAAGCAATTCTTTATAAAAATTAAGCTTTTAAAAAATAATATAAAGTTTTATCCATATGTATTAAAAAGGGTCATAATGGTTGCATTATACGGAAAATACAGGAAGTGGGTGTATGGAGAAGGAGAAATAGAAAAGGAGTCTTAATGTACAAAAAAAACGCCTAAACAGGCGTTTGCTTTTTGTATAAAAAATCCTTGAAAATTATGTAAAGTGATGATAAGATGAAAATTGGCACAAAAAAATCATTATAATGTATTTAAAAATAACCTACTATAACATTATCATATAGGTTATTGGTTGTCAAGTAAGTAGAATAAAATATTATCTGGAGTGTGATTAAATGAGCGATTTACAAAACAAGGACTGGCAACAAGAACAAGAAAGAGTTAGTGCAGTCGTAGAGGAAATCGACCAAAAGGTAGCGAACCTATTGGGAAATACCAGTAGGGTTAGCTCAGACGTTCTAGAGCTTCGTAAGACCTTTTGGGAAGATGTAACTGTAAATTTCGAAGAGCCAGATGATATTATCGAGACCGCAGCAAGTATTAAGCAACAGGCTGAATTGCTGTCGGAACGAGAACGAACACATAGACAATTGGATCAACAACTTAAAATCTTAGCTAAATTAAAATATTCCCCGTACTTTGGTCGAATTGATTTTTTTGAAGAAGGAGAAAAGTCCGCCGATCAAGTGTATTTAGGGATTGCTTCATTAATGGACCAACATGACGAAAACTTTATAATTTATGACTGGCGTGCCCCAATCTCTAGCCTTTATTATGATTATGCTCCAGGACCTGCTGAATATAAAACCCCTGAAGGCGACATTAAAGGGGAAATGTTATTGAAGCGACAATTCATTATTAGAGCATCCAAAATTAAAGGTATGTTTGATACAGGTGTAACAATTGGTGATGAAATACTTCAAGAAGTCCTTGGCAACAATGCAAGCACACAAATGAAAAGTATCGTGGCAACCATCCAACGTGAGCAGAATGAAATTATTCGAAACGAGAGAAGTAAGATCCTTATTGTTCAAGGGGCCGCAGGTAGTGGTAAAACATCAGCTGCATTACAGCGGGTTGCATACTTGTTATATCGTTATCGTGGAATATTAAATGCCGAAAATATTATGCTTTTTTCACCTAATCCGTTATTTAATAGTTATGTGGCAACCGTTTTACCTGAGCTTGGTGAAGAAAACATGCAACAATCCACCTTTCAGGAATACTTAACGCATAGACTTGGGAAGGAATTTGAGGTAGAAGATCCCTTTACACAAATGGAATATTTACTTCGTGCATCAGAAAATCCTGAATATCAAACAAGAGTCCAAGGAATTCGTTATAAAGCGAGTCTTGAGTTTAAGAACAAAATTGATCAGTACGCAAAAGAGCTATCAAGGAAGGGCATAATTTTTAAGGATTTAACTTTTAGAAAAGATGTCTTGGTTTCTAAAGAAGAAATTCATAATTATTTTTATTCATTGCCTGATAGTTATTCCATTCCAAACCGAATTCAGCTAGTAAGGGATTGGATATTGAAAGAAATAAAACGTGCAATGAAACGTGAGCGTACTAGAAGCTGGGTAGAGGATGAGTTGCAATACCTTGAAAAAGAAGATTTTATGGAGGCATTCAAAAAACTACAGGAGAAAGATCGTTTTTCAGATAATACATTTGATGATTTTGAACGGGAGCAAAAATTATTAGCAGAAATGATTGTCAAAGAAAAATTTAAGCCCTTATTTTCACGGGTGAAGAGTTTAAAATTTATTAATATGCCGGAAATTTATCTTCAATTGTTTAAGGGCTTGGAAATAATTACAGAAACACACCCATCTAATTGGGAACAGATCTGCGGTCTCACAATAAATAAATTAAATAATATGGAAATTGCCTATGAAGATTGCACACCTTATGTGTACCTCCAGGATTTAATAGAAGGAAGAAAATCAAATACTGCCATTCGCCATATTTTTATTGACGAAGCCCAGGATTATACACCGTTCCAGTTTGCTTTTATTCAAAAACTTTTTCCTTATAGTAAAATAACACTTCTAGGCGATTTCAATCAGGCTATCTTCTCTGGAGCGACGGGTTCCGAAACGGTGTTAACAGAATTAGACATCAAAGGAAAGGAAATTGAAAGGTTTGTATTAACAAAAACGTATCGTTCTACAAGAGAAATTGTTCGCTTTACCAGTGGTTTACTTACAGATGGTGAGAAAATCATCCCCTTTAATCGTAAAGGTAGGAAGCCGGTTATTGAAATGGTTAATCACGAAAAAATTAATCATTTGGTTCTTGAAAAAATTAAAGAATGGAAAGCAGATGGACATCAAACGATTGCAGTAATTTGTAGGACTGCAGAAGAAAGTAAAAATGTTTTTGAAGCACTTAAACAAGACGTACCACTGCACTTAATCGAGAAGGGGACAGTTTCTTATGAACGCGGAAACCTTGTCATTCCATCGTATTTAGCTAAAGGTATAGAGTTTGATGCGGTCATTCTATATGATTGTTCCCCTTACATTAGAGAAAGTGAACGAAAACTATTCTACACCGTCTGTACTCGAGCTATGCATGAACTGCATATATTTGCCACGGGACAGGTTTCGCCTCTATTAAAGGTTGTACCAAGGGATGCTTACGAGTTAATTTAAACTGTTTAAAAAAGCTGTAAGATCCTCTAGTGAGTCTTGCAGCTTTTTACATATACTATTTGCTAATAATGACTGAAAATGGGGAGTCTCAATGTTAAAGGAACATCGATTATTGATTGTTTTTTTACTACTTTTTTCAACAGTGCTAATTTGGTCAGCCATACACCCCTCTGATCGTTTTACCTGGTGGTTGGAGGTCATCCCAGCATTAATAGGTATGTTAATTTTGTTTTTCACTTATCGCTTCTTCACCTTTACAACTCTGGTCTATTTTTTAGTCTTTATCCATTCGTCAATATTATTTATTGGCGGACATTATACATATGCAGAAATGCCATTGTTTAATTGGTTTAAGGACATTTGGGGATTGGACCGTAATTATTATGATCGGCTAGGTCATTTTGCACAAGGGTTTATTCCAGCCATAATTATTCGAGAATTACTCATACGGACCTCGCCATTAAAAAATTCTAAATGGCTGCCTATTACAGTGGTGTCTATGTGTTTAGCAATAAGCGCAGTTTATGAATTAGTTGAATTTTTTGTGGCTGTTTTAACTGGAGAAGCTGCCGAAGCGTTCCTTGGTACTCAAGGAGATGTATGGGATACTCAGTGGGATATGCTATTAGCATTAATTGGCTCAATTATTTCTTATATAACACTGTGTAAAACTCATTCACAACAGCTAATGAAAATGAAAAAATAAAAACAGCCGCCGGCTGTTTTACTTTTTCCATTGCTTTTGTACTTGTTCATATGCAAGGCGGAGGATCTCTTCATTTGAAGTTTCAGGATTTGTAATCACGTTGGTTAAATAGCTTCTTCCTTCGAATGTAATAGTTACTTCAATTTGTACCATAAGTTATCACCTTTCTTTTTTTTATTGCTATTGGTGTTTATTTGTTGGATAAAAAATAGACAACATTTCAGTGTATGACTGCTGCCTTATGCGTATGACAGTAAGTGTTAGCGGGCATAAATTTTGATATAATTGTTCCATAAAGTGATTTGTAGGGAGAGTAAGCATGTCAATCTATTTTGAAGAAGTATCAAAAGAAACGCTGTATATTGCTTTAGAGATGGTTAATTCAAATCCAGAATATAATGTATTTGAGAACGGAAATGAGGTAAGGACACTTGTAGAAGTAGAGGAGGAGTTCTTAAATCCTCATTCAACGAGTGCATTTATTAAGCTTGATGACACCTATATAGGAGTAATTGATTACTTGATGGAAAATCCAAAAGATCATCATCCATGGCTAGGACTATTAATGATTCATGGCGATTACCAGGGTTATGGCTTCGGCATGCAGGCCTATTCAATATATGAAAATGAGATGCTAAAACGAGGTGTCAATAAAGTTCGTATTGGTATTTTGAGTGAAAATAAAAAAGCGATTCGCTTTTGGGAATCCTTAGGATTTGACTATTATAATACAGTTATTGCACAAAATGGAAGTGGAATTTTATGTTATCAAAAACAATTGGGCTAAAAAAAACTTCCAAAAGAAAGCTCTAAACTTCAATTACCATAAATTCCTCTGCAAACAACTGAACATCATTTTTATTTATTTTATTTTTCTTCAGTAAAGATTCTGCTAAAACGATGTGCGCTTGAATAGAAATATTTCTTTTTAAATCACGAATAGATACCTCGCCATTCAATAATTGAATGGCTTTTTCTTTGATGTCTTGATTCTTAGATGATGTGTAAAGAAGATAAGCAATACAAGTGATCTTGTCCACAAAGTAACCTCCTATCAAGAATCGAGTATCTTTTGTTTAGTACATATTCGACGAGAAACCAACTTTTTCCTTCTACAAGTTATAATGATTATTGAAAATTCCGACAAAAAAATAAGAAGTTATCTCGGACCAAAGTTGTAGAAAGAATCAAGCTTCTTTACGAGGAGAAAAAAACAAATATTTCTTAAGATAGAAGCATAGAACATAAATTGATCTTAAGGAGTTTTGGAAATGGAAAACAAACCAGTTGTCATGATTACAGGAGCTTCAAAAGGGCTTGGCAGGGAATTGACGCTAGCCTTCGCACAAAAAGGAGCATATTTGGCTATTTGTGCAAGAGGTGAAAAGAACTTACAAGAAGTAAAAAAAGAAGCAGAAGGGAATGGGGCCTCATATGTGCTTGCAGTCACAGGGGATGTATCTAAATCAAGGGATGTAGAGAGATTTGTTGCTATGACAGAAGAATTATACGGGAAAGTTGATGTCTTAATAAACAATGCGTCAATTCTCGGTCCGAGCCCAATGCCACTGTTACTGGATTATCCTGAAGAAGATTTTGTAGAGGTATTAAAAGTAAATGCGGTGAGCCCGTTCTTAGTGACGAGAAGGATTCTTCCGGGAATGATTCTAAACAATAAAGGGTCAATCATTAATGTCACATCAGAGGCTGGGAACACAGGCTATGCTGGATGGGGGGCATACGGGATATCAAAATTTGCACTAGAAGGTTTAACAGAAACATGGGCAGATGAGCTCAAGGAAACAGGAGTTAGAGTAAATATGGTAGATCCAGGTGAAATGGAAACAGAGATGCATCAATTGGCAGTTCCAGACTGCGATTATGAACTGGCGAATCCAAAAGATGTAATTAATGTTTTTCTTTATCTAGCCTCCGATTCATCCAAGCATATCAATGGTCAGAGATTTCAGGCGCAGGAATTTACAGAAAGGGAGGAATAAGTATGCATGTAGAGACACTTAACTTTGAAATCCCGCCTTTCTTAAATGCCAAAATGCCACCTGAAAGAAGGGGGTTACGAAGAGATCATGTTAAGTTAATGATTCAGGATCGGCAAACAGGGCAAACAAATCATGATATATTTTTTAATCTTGATCTTTATTTATCAAAGGGAGATGTAGTTGTATTAAACAGTAGTAGAACTGTTCCTGCTATATTATTAGCAGACTTATATCGTAACAAAAATTGTATCCAAAAAGGGATAGAAGTTCGCTTAGCAAGACGGAAGAATGGTCATACTTGGGAAGCGTTAGCAGTTTCTGCTGGAATAAAGAATGGAGATTTTCTAGTCTTATCTTCAACTCTTCATGGGGTTGTGTCACGCGCTTCAACGAATACCCCTTTTATTACGATTCAATTCTCAAAGCAAGGAACAGCTTTGTATGATGAAATTTACGCACTTGGAGAACCTGTTCGATATGAATATATTAATAATCCTTGGGAGCTAAACTACTATCAGACTGTCTTTGCTACCCAGCCTGGTTCTGTAGAAATGCCATCCGCAGGTAGGGCATTCAGTTGGGAGCTATTATTTAAGCTCCAAAAAAAGGGGATTCATCTTGTATTTATTCAACTTCACACGGGGCTTAGCTATTTATTGGATGACAAGTGGGACCACTCCCCAACAGAAAACTACGAGGAATATAACATTCCAAAGGAAGCATGGGATACTATTTTAAGGGCAAAAGTGGAGAGGAGAAGAGTGATTGCAGTGGGAACGACAGTGGTACGTGCCATGGAAACAGCAGCTTTGGATGGCTGTCTACAGGGATGGACCAATCTTTATATAAAGCCAACATACAACCTAAAGATTGCAGATGGGATAATTACGGGATTGCATGAACCAGAAGCTAGCCATCTAGATTTGCTCTCAGCCTTTACTGAGGAAGATCTTTTATGCAACGCCTATCAAGAAGCACTAAAAGAAGGATATTTATGGCATGAGTTTGGTGATATGAATCTCATTTTATAACATACTAGAATTTCTTTAACCTTGACTCTACGGTCGAGGTTTTTAATTCTTCTATCACCATGGTAAAATAAGTGGGAAGCTGTTTTTAATAGGTTTTATTTTATATATAGTTTGTGCCGCTCACATGGAATGCAATCTAAAAAATTTAAAATTTCTACTATGGTAGTCTATTTTACAGAAAATTCAAATAAATTAATTTTAAAGATTCTTCTTGGAGGCGGTGTACAATGTTTCATTTCAGAGAAGATCATTTAACAGGTGTTGAAGTTAGGAAGTCGATTATAAAAGAAGGATATTCTATTAGAGAGGTTTATTTTGAAAGCCCTTACAAAAGGTGCGTGAAAGCCTTTCTTATTGTGCCTAAACAAACAAGTTCTCATCCTGCTGTGATTTTTATGCATCCTGGCCAAGAGAATAGAAAAAGTTTTTATAAGGAAGCTCAATTGCTTGCTGAAAAGGGGTTTGTTTCTCTTATTATTGAATCTCCGTTTTTGGTAGGCTGTCAACAAGAAGGGAAACAGTATAAAAAATTCATTCAAACAATAGAGCCGTTGGTGGATATTCAAAATTACACTCAAATGATAATGGATATAAGGCGGGGGATTACTCTTCTTAGTAAGCTAGAATTTGTAGACGCGAATCGAATGGCCTACGTCGGACACGGCTTCGGCGCTACATGGGGAGGAGTGCTTGCAGGCATTGAAAACCGAATTAAGGCTTTTGTTTTAATAGCTGGTGCCTCCCAAACCTCATCCTGGCATATGACGAGTGAACATCCAATGGCTGTTTTAATTCGGAGTTTTTTGCCACCAGAACGGTTTGATTTTTTTATTTCAAATTTACGTAAATTCGATGCCACCCATTATATAAAAAATGCAGCCCCTGCTTCAATTTATTTTCAATTTGCAAAAAATGATGAATATGGTGATTGTGACCAGGCAACCTCCTTTTATACTGCAGCAAGCTCACCGAAAAAAATAAGTTGGTATCAAACAGACCATGGATTTTCACAGTGTGAAGAAGCCTTTTTAGATCGCCATAATTGGCTTCTTGATAAGATTGGACTACCCAATGACATTTTGGTAACGGAATAAACAGTAAACAAAAATTAATTCGCTTACAAACGGGAATTTTGTTGAAAATTGCTTCATTGAATGGTATTTTATATAATATTGAAGGGATAAAAGAAAAACGAGGATAGTCAGTGAATTTTACCTTTCGTCCCAATGGGATGGGAGGTTTTTTATTTCGTCACCTAGTCCATTGGTGGAAAACAATGCCATTGGCCAATTGATGACCATATACATATGATTTAGGAGGAACTACTATGAAACAGGCCTTAATCAAGGATTTGTACAGAAACACAGAAAGTTATGTGGAACAAAAGGTGAAATTATCAGGATGGATTCGTACCATCCGCGATTCCAAAACATTTGGTTTCATTGAATTAAATGATGGTAGCTTCTTTAAAGGAGTTCAAATCGTTTTTGACGAGCGATTAAATAATTTTAAAGAAATAACAAAGCTTCCGATAAGTTCAACGATTAAAGTAGAAGGAGATTTTATTTATACTCCTCAAGCAAAGCAGCCATTTGAAATTAAAGCAACTGAAATCACTATTGAAGGTACCTCAAATGTAGATTATCCGTTACAAAAGAAAAGACATACATTTGAATACCTTAGAACGATTGCCCATTTACGACCAAGAACTAACACATTTGCGGCTGTCTTTCGGGTGAGATCATTAGCAGCATATGCCATCCATAAATTCTTCCAAGATAAAGGATTTGTAAACGTCCATTCGCCGATTATCACTGGGAGTGATACGGAGGGTGCGGGAGAAATGTTCCGTGTGACGACATTGGATTTGGAAAATCTTCCGAAAAATGAAGAAGGAAAAACGGATACATCAAAAGATTTCTTCGGTAAAGAGTCTAACTTAACTGTTAGTGGACAGCTTTCAGCAGAAGCATTTGCCTTAGCTTTCCGTAATGTTTATACCTTTGGACCGACCTTTAGAGCTGAAAATTCTAACACCGCTCGACACGCAGCGGAGTTTTGGATGATTGAACCAGAAATCGCTTTTGGGGAGCTTCCTGATATTATGGATCTTGCTGAAGAGATGGTTAAGTCTGTTATTGGTTATGTTATTGAACAAGCGCCAGAGGAAATGAACTTCTTCAATAGTTTCGTTGAAAAAGGCTTATTAGATCGCTTAAATAATGCCTTTACGGCGGATTTCGGCAGAGTGACGTATACAGAAGCAATTAACCTGTTAAAAGAATCCGGTGAAAATTTTGCTTATCCTGTTGAATGGGGAGCAGACCTACAAACAGAGCACGAGCGATATCTGTGCGAAAAAGTGTTCCAAAAGCCAGTATTTGTTACTGACTATCCAAAAGAAATTAAAGCCTTCTATATGAGATTGAACGAAGATAATAAAACAGTTGCTGCCACAGACTTACTAGTTCCAGGAATTGGAGAGTTAATTGGAGGTAGCCAGCGTGAAGAGCGTGAAGATATTTTAGCTGGAAAAATTAATGAACTTGGTATGAATGAGGAAGATTACTGGTGGTACTTAGAGCTAAGAAAATACGGCGGAACTAAACATTCTGGTTATGGCCTTGGATTTGAACGTTTAATTATGTACTTAACTGGTATGACAAACATCAGAGATGTCATTCCATTCCCAAGAACTCCAGGAAATGCAGAATTTTAAGTCAAAAAAGACCAATTCATTCAGTGAATTGGTCTTTTTGTGAATTTTTCACATTATAGACAAGCATAAAATTCGTCTTCGAGAATTGTCCAGCTCCAGCGGCTAGCCCCTCGGGTCAAATAACCTTCGGCAATAAAAGTCAAAAGGCGGACTTTTCTTGCCGAAGAACATTTGCCTGTCGGGGCTGACCAAGGCGCTTGCGCTTTTCTTACTGTAATTCTTCTTCAAAATAAAATGTACCTGGGTGCTCTTTAACGGTATAGGAATATCTCTTCATATTTTTTACATATTGCCATTTTAAGATCGTGACATTTTCACCAGTTTCTTTAATGTTTACAGTTTGGCCGCTACTATATCGGTTGTTTGAATTCTTCATTTAATTACACCCCTTCTATATTACAACTTAAGTATAACACAAATTAATTTATTCTATTTGTCCTTCATTTAGGTTATACTATAAAGTTAAAAATTGGAAACACTGCCTTTTCCTTTCATTTTTAATGCTACTATGATATGATGGTTAAAAGTGAGGTGTCATTTTGACAAATTATAAAGCAAAAAAGAGTAACCTCAAGGCCTTATTATCAAAAAACGGCATGGACTTGGTTGGTTTGGAAAAGAATACTAATATACCTAGAAGTCAACTCAATGACTATTTATCCAAGAAGGTAATGAGTTTAAATTCTGCAATGACCATTTCCAAAGAATTGAATTGCAAGATTGAAGATTTATATGTATGGACTGCTGAAGAAGCATAATCTTAAAGAAAAAAACAGACTCAAATGTGAGTCTGTTTTTTTAGTTTTTACACAATTACATATACAAAACACGCAAAATGCTTGTTCTTTCAAAAGATTTAATTGGATAAATCGCATTTATCTAAAGGAATTACTTTAGTTTTATTTTTAAATTTGTATCCCAACCATAAGATAAGGAAAAGCGGTAATCCAATATAGGAAACCAACACACCATTCCAATCGATAGTGCTTCCCATAAAGGCTGAATAGTTTTGTCCTAAAACAACGAATCCGCAGACAGCAAAAGCGAAAATAGGACCGAAAGGGAAGAATTTTGATTTATATGGTAATAAACTTAAATCCATTCCTTGAGCTATAAAGGCTTTTCTGAATCGATAGTGACAAATTGCAATTCCAAGCCAAGCGATAAAGCCGGACATGCCTGAAGCATTTAATAACCAGACATAAACCGTGCCATCTCCGAAGAAAGAGGCAAGAAAAGCCAAAGTACCGACTAAAGTTGTTGCAAATAGAGCATTGACAGGTACACCATTTTTATTTAGTTTCCCTAGAAACTTGGGAGCTTTTCCTTCACGTGCTAAGTCCCAGAGCATTCGGGTAGAAGCGTACATACCAGAATTACCGGCAGATAAAACTGCTGTTAAGATAACCGCGTTCATTACTGAAGCAGCAAAAGCAATTCCAGCCTTTTGAAAGACAAGAGTAAAGGGACTAACCGTAACATCACCATTCGCTAAATTTGCATTTGTAAAAGGAATTAGAAGTCCGATTACTAAAATAGCTAGTACATAAAATAAAAGAATTCGCCAAAATACTTGTTTCACTGCTCGTGGAATAGCTTTCCTTGGATCTTCCGTCTCACCAGCAGCAACACCTAAAAGCTCTGTTCCTTGGAAGGAGAATCCAGCTGCCATAAAAATTCCCAGCATTGCCATAAAACCGCCATGGAAAGGAGCATCACCAACTGTGAAATTTTTGAAGCCGATTGCCTCATCTCCCATGATACCGAAAATCATTAGTGTACCAATTATGATAAAGACAATAACCGTTACTACCTTTATTAAGGAAAACCAGTATTCTGCTTCACCAAATCCTTTAACAGAAAGATAATTTAATAGGAACATAATGACTAAAAAGATTCCACTCCAAATGAAGGATGGTGTTTGTGGGAACCAAAATTTCATGATCATCGTAACAGCTGCTAACTCGGCTGCAATGGTAATTGCCCAGTTATACCAGTAATTCCAACCTAGTGCAAAACCTAAGGAAGGATCGACGAATTTAGTTGCATACGTACTAAAGCTTCCAGCAACGGGCATATAGGCTCCCATCTCTGCTAACCCCTGCATCAAAAAGTAAACCATTAGACCAATAATAATATAGGAGAGAATAGCTCCGCCTGGTCCTGCAGAATGTATGGCCCCGCCACTGGCAAGGAATAAACCTGTACCAATTGTTCCTCCAAGAGAAATCATGGTAAGGTGACGAGATTTAAGGCTTCGTCTTAACTCTGAGGGTTCTTTTTTAGGTGATAAATCACCATTATATTCATTTTCTTTTAATACTTTTGCTGTTTGCATTATCTTTACTCCTTTTTTGTTTTCTTTCTTTTTTCGAGAAGGAGTTTGGAATAAAAAATGCCATCGAAGTAGAATCGATGGCATTATCAATACCCCGCATCATACCTTCCGAAAGATAGCTCAACACGAATGGCTGGTAGGTCCAATTCGTGACAGTTCTGTTCCTATTTGGAGACAGCCCCAGCATGCATTGTCAGAGAGTAAAGCACACTTCGGCAGTTTTTCCTTTCAAACGGGGTCAAAAATGTCTCTGCATCTCATCCGCTTTACTAATAAAAACCGCGACCTCTACCTCATCGGTTTGATGAGGATTTAGCTTATGAAATTAATATATTTCTAAAGTATAAATAATATTGTACATTTGTCAATATGTTTTTCTTGAATAACTTTTTTACTCATTCAACCTAACCGTAATTGACAGATAATTAAATCTTTTGGAAAAAAACTATTAAATTTACTTTAAAAATGATAATCGGTATTATTTTTAAGTATAATGATGGCAGGTATTCGGAGGTATTTTCCATGCGGATTTTTGGGATTATTACGGGATCACTAATTGTTGTACTAGCATTTAACCTTTTTTTAATACCTCACGAAGTGTTAAGCAGTGGACTGAGTGGTATTTCCATGATATTAGGTATGGTTACTCCACTAAATACTGGATTAGCAAATTTCCTTTTGAATTTTCCGTTACTGGTTATTGGGTACAAAATGTTAGGCAAAAAATTTATTATGAACTCGATCTTTTCAGTGCTTATTATATCAGTTGGGCTCTATGTAATACCTGTCTATGAAATTGCAAATGATAGGATATTGTCCTCCATTTTTGGCGGCGCTTTAACAGGTCTTGGGGTGGGTATTGTCTTCCGAAGTTCTGGTTCTACAGGTGGCTTTGATATTATTGGTATGATCGTTTCGAGAAAAAAGGACTTTCCAATAGGTACACTTTTATCAGGTATGAACGCAGTTGTTATTTTGATAAGTGGATTTATGTTTAACTGGGATGCTGCACTGAATACCTTAGTATCTATTTTTGTAACAGGTAAAGTAGTTGATGCCATCTATACAGACCATGCTAAGCTAACGATAATGATCATCACTGATAAAGGTGAAGAGATGAGATCACATCTATTAACTAATCTTTACCGAGGATTGACAATTATGGATGGAGTTGGCGGCTACTCCAATAATAAACGAAATGTATTAATAACAGTGATCTCACGATATGAATTAAATGAAATTAAAAATCTAATTGTTGAAGTAGATCCTACAGCATTCGTCAATATAACTGAAACGATAGAAGTTATGGGACTGTTTCATCGTCCCAGTCCCTCATAATAAAAAATGGGCCTGCACTATACTTATAGTGAGGCCCATTTTTTATCAATTATTAATGTATTTTTCAAATACAAAACCAAAATCTTTCACACAATACTGTTTTTTACTATCTTCTAACCATTGAAAAGCTGCTTGGTTCAGCATTTTAAATTGAACAACTAAATTGCTATCTGGACTTGTTATTCGACCTAGAGTGGTAGAGGCAACATCAAGGCTTTGTTTGGCAAATTGAAGACTAATTTCATTTTCATGAGATATTTCAGCAATTTTTATTAAAGCTTTATATAAATCTTTCACTTCCTCAATATGCTTCTTATGAACGTCAATCGAGAAAGGCTGTGAACCAATTTTAAACTTAATTTCAACATCAAGGTCTACGGTCCCAGCTGTTTCAAGTTTAACTTCAGAAATCCGATTGGTTGCATAGCTATATCGATGCAGCATGCGCTTCTTACTTGTAGCACTTGTACCATCAAGGTGAATTAGGGCATTGTTTGTAAAACAATATTCATCCGATTTTGATTTAATTAGAAAATAAATCTTCTCATTATCTTCGTGCATAACATAATCATCAGCATCAACCTTATCATAATTCTCTGGCTTGATAACAGAACCAACATCACTTAATCCTAAAATATCAGCAGCTACTTTTCCAAACATTCTCTCAACCTCACTTTTTAAGAATCTTGACATACATATGTACGAACGAAGATTCATAAAGTTTCAGATAATTATTTTTTTGATAGAAATCACTTGATGGTTTCCCGTTTTTATTGGAGAATACAAATATAATTTTATTTGAATTTTTAGTAAAAGGGGGTATAGGAGCATTGCGGCCTATCATTTTAGGTGTTTTTGCAGCTTTCTTTTTTGCATTTACATTTATATTAAACAGATCAATGGACTTGGCTGGTGGAAGCTGGATATGGAGTGCATCACTCAGGTATTTTTTTATGGTACCCTTTCTTTTATTGATTGTACTTAGTAGGAAGAACCTTAAACCATTGCTTGTAGAGATGAAAAGTCGTCCAACATCATGGATAATTTGGAGTACAGTGGGTTTTGGATTGTTCTATGGCCCCATTTGTTTTTCTGCTGCCTATGCACCAGGTTGGTTAATCGCAGCTACTTGGCAAGTAACCATCATATCTGGTTCCCTACTAGCCCCGCTTTTTTATGAAACAATCCTAACTAAAAATGGACCTTTAAAAATCAGGGGGAAAATTCCTTACAAAGGCTTACTTATGTCAATGATTATATTACTTGGAATCATTCTCATACAGCTTGAACAAGCTAATCATTTATCATTTCTTACAGTTAGCTTAGGTGTGGTTCCTGTTTTAATTGCTTCGTTTGCCTATCCATTGGGAAATAGGAAAATGATGGAGGTATGTGGTGGTCGTCTTGATGTTTTTCAACGCGTGTTAGGAATGACTATAGCCAGTCTGCCTTTATGGATTATCCTATCCATTTATGGAGTGATAGATGGTGGATTACCGAGCATGGGACAAACTATTCAGTCAGGGCTGGTTGCTATTACCTCTGGAGTCATTGCAACGATACTATTCTTTCGAGCAACAGACTTAGTGAGAGGGAATATGCAAAGGCTTGCCGCTGTAGAGGCTACTCAATCGATGGAGGTTTTATTTGCACTTATTGGAGAGGTGTACATACTAAATTCTGAACTTCCAACTTTGTTATCGTGGATTGGCATTTTGTTAGTCATGGGTGGAATGTTACTTCACAGCTATGTGTCACAAAGAAGAGAATTATCTAAAGACCAAACCGTTAGCGTATAAGTTAGTATAACCACAAAAATCCTTATCAATATGAATTGATAAGGATTTTTGTGGTTCCTGCTATTAACCGTTAAGATAGGGGGTGAGTTTATCAATTGTGGCTTGTAAGAGTGCTGCGTTTTTTTTGTACATCGCTTTTGATTTTGCACAATTAGTTTCAAGTGAAAAAATTTCTAAATCTGCCTGTGCTTTTTTTAAGGTTGCCAGTAATAAAGGACGCTGGGCGGGTTCTGGCACTTGTATCTTATCATCATATAGATCAACAGTCAGTTCACCATAGGAATCCACCTGACCTAGAAAAACATTATCAAGTGTCACACCTAGTTTTTCTAACTCGGTATATAACCAGCCTCTACCTTTCCCTGCACATCTTAAAGGTTCATCAACAATGTTCCCGTCCATAATGACTGTTTGTGGTTCTTTTTCATTCGGCATTTTCATTTGTAAATCTTTGGGTGTCAAAGGTCGGTTTTCTCGTTTTAATAAGGTGCTTAAATTTCCTCGAGGTTCTAGAACGGCAAATTCAACATCAGCAATTTTAAAGATATCTTTTTGTCGAAGTAGGGCAGATAATTCATCAATAGTGTATTTCTCTTTTTTTAGATTTTCCTCTAAGATCTTTCCGTCTTTAATTACGACAGTCCCTTTACCTTCTGCAAAGTCACTAAATTTTTTACTTTTTATTGCTAAATAATTCACTAAAAAGGTAACAAATCCAAAAACAATGAGTGCCAATACACCGTGAAACATGTTACTTTCAAGTCCAGTAACTACTTCACCCGCAATACTTCCTATTGTAATACCGGCAACATACTCAAAGAAAGAAAGCTCAGATATTTGCTTCTTTCCAAGTACTTTTGTAGTGATAAATAAAAGCAGCAAGAAGAATAATGAACGCCCTATAATAAAAAGCCCATCTGGCATAATTTATCACCTCATTTTAGGATCCGCTGTACTGAGGCTCATTTCGTTCAAGCTCCAAAACTCGATACTGAAGATCCTTCCTTATTTCTTCAATAGTTATCGTAGCTTCATGAAAAAAAACTTGTGCTTCTGTATCAAGTGAATTTAACGCCATGGAAGATAATTGTGCCTCAATTCCTTTCATGGTAGAAAGACATTGTTTAACGTTTGAAGCAATGGTCACATGAACAACTTCCTTTCAGAAATCAAAAAATGAAAAAGGGGTTGGCAGATATGCCAACCTATTCTATCTTATTGATTATATTGCGGCTCTTCACTAAGAATCTCTTGAAGACGTGGTTCAAGACTGTCAAGAACGGATTGTGTTTGTTGAGCGGCTTGTTGATATAGCTGTTTTGCATTTTGGTTATCTGTAGCTAAAGCAAAGGTTTCAAAGCTTGCCTGAGCACTTTTTAGCCCTGCCAATGCTTGTTTTACTTGTGTTCCAACTGTCATGTTTTATCCTTCTTTCGTGGTAGTAATTGAATTACAAAAATAGTATGTGAGTTTTTTACTTGCTTATGTATTTTAACTTATTAACTTGAGACTTAAAAATTTTCCAATTGATGAAAAGTACTTATAACTCCTGCATATAGTTTTATCATTAATAAATTTATTTGAGGGGTGAATTGTGTGAGGCAAAATAGCAAAGATGATTTTGTCCTAGGATTTGTGGCTAACCATAATCACGGATCTGTAGATTATACTGGAGTAAGCTCTGGTCATGTACATCAATGTTTAGATGTCACTTCACCACCTATTATGACCCAGGATGGGGGACATGTGCATTTTACTGAAGGGTATGTATTATTTGAAAATGGTCACACACATCACTATCGTGCGTACTCAGGTCCAGCCATTCCAGTAGGAAATGGGATGCATGTTCATTTCTATGATTTTTTTACTTCAGAAGATAATGGACATAGCCATCATGTAAAAGGAGTTGACCAGCCTGCTCCAGGATCAAATTAATTTTAAAAAAACCAATCTTACATAAGGTTGGTTTTTTGAGTTTTTTTCTAAAGGCTGTGTTAAAGAACATTGTTGATTTTTATACCCTGTTAATTGGACCGGAAATCAACAGGCAAGTTTAAAAAAGCCTTTCTAAAAAATGTAAGTAAAAGGTTACAAATAGTAAGAATTTTAAGGTAAAATTAGAGTAAATTTATTTTGGAGTGATTTGGTGATTTTATCTAGAAAGAAAATGGAAGATGAACAAAGTCAAGCTAAACTGGTTGCATACACAATTATATTATACATATGTAGTTTCATCGCACCATTTGTTTTAGTTTCTTCTTATCAAAGTATGGTGTATTTTTCACGGACGTACTGGTTTTTTTCAACACCTTTCTCAGCCTACATAACCTTTATGAGTGGAATGCTTTACATAGCAGTTATTATCACACTTTATCTCATTTTTAGGCAGAAGTGGGAGGGAGCTAAGTTAAAATGGATTACTGGTTTTTTACTTCTTTTCAGTATTCCTGCCTTTATTTGCAGTTTAACCAATTATTATTATTTGGATGATGTAGGTATTCATTACAATGCTTTGAATGGAATAGAGGAAAAGGAGTATAGTTGGGAAAAGATAGATAAGGTTCATATTGTATACAGGAACCATTCTGGAACAACAGGACTCTATCAATATAAATTTGAAATGTTAGACGGAACACTAGTCACGATTCCTTATAATGATAAACTTGCGGAACATAAATTTAAAATAGAGGAAATAATTAAAAATAATAAAATCACTGTTGTGGATAATTTTAAAAATCCAGTAGTAGATTAAAGGAAAGGTCATCCCACTTGGACAGTAGGATGACCTCTTTGGTTTTACATATTTGTTGGCTCTAGAACCAGTGGATGCAAGGCATTCGTTTGGTCAATAAAAATAAATGAATCGTATCTCTGTCCCATATTCGAGGGAACATAATTCCCGAAATGCTCATACTCGGGTCGGTAAACGACACCAATTGCTCTATGACCAATGGTCGTAGTAAACTCTTGGCGATTCTCGTCTGTAAATATCAAATATTTATTCACTGGATCACTTTTATGCATTAAGGATTCCCAGCTTCCATATTGGGCTGGGGGCACATTCATTATTTGAAAATCTTTTCCCCATTCTGTGGAGGCAATTACCGTTCCACTATAGGTCCCAAACCCAACAATATAAACAGAATCATGAGCGTTTGCCTCTCTAATTAATTGACCGACATTAACCATACCATCATCCTTCATGTCTGTTGCTCGTGCATCCCCAATATGAGTGTTATGCTCCCAAATAATTACCTTAGCATCATCACCATAAAAACTCATTATTGCATTAAGAGCTTCGACCATGTGTTTGTCGCGGATATTCCAAGATTCTGAGTCACTTGTCACCATTGTACGATAATAATCCTCAGCATTTGCTGTAACTAGAGCATTTACTTCCATATTCAAGCTGCTTTCAGGTTCGGTATCAAATTTCCATTTATTTTTTCTTATAGATGCAAGGAGGTCAAGTGCTTCTTTTATGCAGTTTTCAGATAAGTAGCCAGCAGAAACAGCATAGGATTCATGATTGCGGTTATATGGCTCAAAGCAGGAGAATGCTTTTTTTGCTACAGCTAGTTCAGTTGAATTTGTCTTTTCTAAATATTTAACTATTTCATCCATACTCTCAAAAAGGCTATATACATCTAATCCGTAAAAGCCCACTTTTTGCTTGCTGATATTTTGCTGGTTATAATCCTTTAACCATTCAATCAAACCAGTGATTTCCTGATTTGACCACATCCATGTTGGCCAACGATTAAAAGCCTCAAGTACTTCTTTAACATCTTTAACTTCATGATTAAATCCCTTTACATATTGGTTGATATTCTGACATGATGGCCAATCACCTTCAACTGCTATAAATGAAAATCCTTTTTCCATAATTAATCGTTTTGATATATCGGCACGTAGTGAGTAATATTCAGAAGTTCCATGTGAAGATTCACCAAGAAGAACATATTTTGCATCACCAATCTCATCTATTAATGGATTTAGATCATCAACCGATTCGAAAGGTTTAGCATATTTTTTTATTGATTTAAGCATTTATGTTATGGCACCCTTTTCTTTTATTTTTGATTTCAGATAATGTTCCCTTTTTAAACTGGTTATAGTCCATTGAAAAATTGAAAAAACCCCCTAACAGGGGGATTATTAAACTACCTATGCATTGTCCACATACCAATATCTTTAAAACCGAGTCTTTTATATATACGTCCAGCGTCTGGATTATCATAAAAAAGACAGAGGACCTTTCCCTCAGCTAATACATCTTTAAAAAGCTTTTTCATAATAGCTGTGGCAAGGCCTTTTCGTCGATAATCGTTTCGTGTGCATACCCCAACAATCATGGCAGAATGTGAATTTTCTGCAGTGGTTGATACACAAGAAGTAAAAACTCCATTTTCTTCTGTATAGTAGGTTCTAGCAGTATTAGTTTCCATTGATTTTACTAGCATATCTCGTGCGTCACTTCTAATATGAAACTCCTTAATTGTAGAGCGAAGATCAATTACTTGATTTACATCGTCTAAACCAGCTTTTTTTATCTCCAGCTCAACGTTGTTTATGTTTAGATGGATGTCTGTACGGCACTCAGCAAAATAGGTTATTTTTTTTTCTCCAAGGTTAAGGTCCTCAAATTGTTCGAATTTTTCTATGATATCCGATTTTCCAGAGAGATAAATAGGTTGTGAATAACTTTTTATGATAGAAACAAAGCCATGGACATCGAATTCTCCTTTTGCATAAGGTATAAAGGATTGATAAAAGCGAAGAAGGACGGCTTTAATTCTTCCATCATGATCAAATTCACCCCAAAGTTCTTGAAAATCGGTTCCGAAGCCAAATGCCTCTATATCACCTAGAATAAATAAATTTATTGAAGGTTCCACACTTAAAAAGGTGAGGACCAGTTCTTCATCATTTTTAGTAAGCTTTCTAATCATATGAATCCCCCTTGTTTTTACCTAGATTAATGAAATGATTGATGAATTTCAAGACTTTTTTAAATAATCGTAAATGTTTGCGCCATAAAGAGAAAAGTACCTTATTATAGAAACAATAACTCTTAAAGGTTCACTAGTTCGTCACAAAGTTTCCGTAAATTCTAAAAATTCAATGTTATAATCAAATTGTAAAGAAAATACAAAGATAACATCTTAGGAGACTCAACCATACGTGTTCGTTCCGTTCGCGAACGAGTAGTAAGGTTATTCCTATTCAATTAATTGGTAGGTGGAGCGAAGGGATCTTAAGAAGAAAAAGCTAAATCTTAACTACCTTAGTATTTAAGAGCAAGTGGTATTGGTTTCCTGGAAATGAGAAACATATTCTACTTATTCAAAAGGCTTGGTTAAAGAACAGTGTTGATTGGAGCGGAAGGCTCGAAAACTCCTGTGGGAGTAAGGTTCAGGGGAGACCCCGCAGGCGCAAGCGCCGAGTAGGTTCGCCGAAACGCCCACGGAAAGAGAAGAGCCTGGAGCTGAAATCAACAGACAATTTTAACAGAGCCATTCAAAAAATACGTAGAATACAGCTCACACCAAAATGTATTCTTTCGAAAAAAGAATCATGAAACCCAGTAACACTAAAACAGCCTTTACCTTTTAAAGAACTATTGCCATGAGGCCGTGATTTAATTGAGAGAATAATGAATAATGAGTCCCATCGGTATAAAACCGAGAATTTGTTTCTTTTTAGGAATTTGAATTCCATTACATTACATGTGAATTAATTCCTTCAACGGAACAAACACACATTTTGCTGACTCTTCAATATTCCTTTAGTTCAATAATATGAATGGAAGGAAATGAAAAGGTTGATGTAGTTTTGCTAATGTCATGGTTGGGTCCCCTAAGGTGTTATTCACATTAAGGAGTTGCTTCAAAAGGAGGCAGCTTCTTTTTATTTGATTTGTTTTTTAGAGATTGAGCAAAAACCAACGGCAAGAATAACAGGATTTAAATGAAAGAATATTATAGGAGATATTTGGGAAAATAGTTTCGAAAAGGAATTTAAACTGCCTAAACTCAGGAAGTTTTCCTGTTTTCGTAATGTAAAGTGCATGGAAACTAGAGGCAGTAAAATATAATTAGTGGAGAAAATTCGTTATAATGTAAATAGAAAATAAATCTGAAAGGGGAAAGATAATGTCAGGTATTCAAGAATTGAATATTATTGAACAACAGGAAGCGATAATGGCAAAAATTGAACACCGAAGATTAACTAAAAGAAAGATATTTCAACGAATACTATTAATCACACTTGGTGCTGCCTTAATGGCAGTAGGTCTAGAAATATTTCTGGTTCCCAATAATGTAATCGATGGTGGAATTACGGGTATTTCCATCATGCTGTCTTATATTACAGGATGGAAACTAGGGGTATTTATCTTTATTCTTAACATCCCTTTCTTCTTTATAGGCTATAAACAAATTGGAAAAACCTTCGCATTGTCCACTCTTTATGGGATTATAGTCCTTTCAATTGGAACAACCTTGCTTCATCCGGTTCCAGCCTTCACACAAGATATCCTCCTAGCTACAGTATTTGGTGGGATTGTACTTGGTATGGGAGTAGGAATGGTTATTCGATACGGTGGCTCGCTGGATGGCACAGAAATTCTTGCCATACTCTTTAATAATAAACTCCCATTTTCCGTTGGCGAAATTATTATGTTCTTTAATCTCTTTATCTTGGGGTGTGCCGGTTTTGTGTTTTCTTGGGATCGTGCAATGTACTCTCTCATTGCCTATTTTGTTGCTTACAAGACTATTGATATTACTATTACTGGACTCGATGAATCCAAATCGGTATGGATTATTAGTGACAACGCGAAGCAAATTGGCGATGCGATTTTGAATCGACTTGGTCGAGGTGTAACCTATATTAATGGTGAAGGCGCTTATTCGGGGGATGATAAAAAAGTTATCTTTTGTGTGATTAATCGGCTAGAAGAAGCAAAATTAAAAGAAATTGTCACAGAAAATGATGATAGTGCCTTTTTGGCAGTAGCTGATATTGCTGAGGTTCGGGGTGGACGATTTAAGAAAAGAGACATTCACTAATGAAATGAATTATGAACTAAAATTGAATTTTGTCGCATCAAGGTAGAGGAATAACGAATCATATACCAACTATTGTAGTTTTTATGTATTTCATGTCGGTTATTAGGGAAAAGATTCTTTTTTGAAGTTCATGTTTTGTCGTACTATGCGCTTACCTAGGAAATAGTTGCGCGAAAAATGAAATATTTCCTAAAAAGATGGCAGAGTTTTTCTGCCATCCTTTTTACATTAAAGGAAAGTATAAAATTCATCTTTGAGAACTGTCCAGCTCCAGCGCCTAGCCCCTTGGGTCAAATAACCTTCTGCAATAAAAGTCAAAGAGCGACTTTTCTTGCAGAAGAACATTTGCCTGTCGGGGCTGACCAAGGCACCTACGCTTTTCTTAATTAAAATAATAATTCAAAAACCTCGTTTAATTGGGATGCTCTTTTTTCATCCTGCTCCTCTTTGGCGTAGTTAATTTCTTTTGGCAGCATCTTATTTAAAAAAGCAATCTCCCTTTGACTTAAAGCTTGAACAAAAGAACCTTCAGAACGATAATTACCTTCCATGAGTTTACGGTAAATATGTCTTCCCTCTGAATGGTCGTCAGTATAATTCGATAATATTTCTCTTAGGTATCCTAAAGTTTGATCCATGCATTCATCCATCCCTTCACACCTTTATTTTTTGACGTAACGATAATAATATACGTTAGAAGAAGGAAGCAAAATAAAAAGGACCTCACACTTCAGTGAAATGAGGTCCTACAGTATATTTTATTTAGTACAACTAATAATCCGATAACTCAAAATATTTTGATATTTAACAACTATGCTTCCGTGTTCATTTAGAATGTGAAAAAGTTCAGGCTCGAAGTTTGCAGAGAAATTAAATTCTGGTGCCTGGTTTCCGTGACTAAGAGGCTGTTTTTGCGTTTTTAATAAGATATTTTTAAAATTTGCGGCGTCTAATAAATTTTTCCAGTCATCTTCTAATAATAATGAATCTATTGCGTAAAATTTTTTAATTTCGGATTCTTCCTGCTGACTTAATTTTGAGTTAATGGTCATTTCATTTGCAATTAGGCGACCACCTTTTTTTAATACTCTATAGAATTCCTTTAAGGCCTTCGGTTTATTGACAAAGGCTAAAACTGATTCAGATAATATAAAATCAAAGGAATCATCTTCAAAGGGGATCTCTTCAATGGACCCTTGAATTAACTGAATAGGAAGCTTTAAGGACTGAAAACGGCTTTTGGCTTTATCAACCATTATTGGATTGATCTCCAATCCAAACACCTTGGCTTTGTATTGCTGATATAAATAGGCAGCCGTTTGGCCAGTACCACATCCAGCATCTAATATAAATGAGTTAGTTGAAATATTTTCTCCAGAAAGTATATCTTTTGTTAAAAGGATTCCACCAGGATGGGCTCCTCCAACGCCAAATTTAGCTAAGAAATCAAAATAAGTTAAGCCTCCCATAGACACCACCCAATTTATCTTTTTTGCATTCTATGTAAAAATGGGGATAGAGGTTCTTTAGCTTTAACGTGCCAAGAAATGACAAAGAACGTATTGTTTCCTAGGCATATTCAAATTTATTAAGCACAAATTAAGTAAATGGAGGGGAGATATTTACTTTCCATACCATTCTTAAGGAGTGCTACTCATGCGAAAAATGAATAAAATGCCGTTTCTCAATTTGTTCATGCCTAAACGGAAGAGTAGAGGAACTATGTGGGCCTCACTTTTAGGATTAGGAATAAGTGCTGCTGTTTTTGGAATGAAAAGAGGAAAACATAGTGACAATACACGTCCGATTCAAAATGCTGTAAGAACTTTCACACCTAAGGCAAACATTAATTTAATGGACAATGCGGCACTAACCGAATTCTCTGAAGAATTACTAACAAGTGCCCTAAATAATACTAATAATAAGGAATAAGAAAAAGTCCGCTAACTATGATCTGCCCCGTAAATGTTAGACACCAAACTAACATTTACGGGGTGTTTTTATGACCAAATTTACATTCGAAAAGAAATTAGAAATTGTTCAAAGATATTTAAATAATGAG